>NZ_CP160631.1:3600000-3902605 GCF_040783975.1 Pantoea sp. Ep11b
TCATCTGCAGGTAGCCGGTGGCCTGCTCAGCCGGGCAGAACGGATGCAGCTCCGCAAATTCCGGCCAGGTGATCGGGATCATCTCGGCGGCGGCGTTGAGCTTCATGGTGCAGGAGCCGAGCGGGATCAACGCCTGGTTCAGCGCCAGATCCTTTTTCTCCAGGCTGTGCATGTAGCGCATCATCTCGGTTTCGCTGTGATGACGATTGAATACCGGATGGGTCAGGATCTCACTCTGACGCTGCAGCCCCGCCGGAATAGCGTGGCCTGCACGGGCGACGTCACTGTCGAGCACGTCCAGATTCTGACCGTGATCATCGCCCAGCAGAATAGCGAACAGCGCCAGAATATCGTCGCGGCTGGTGGTTTCATCCAGCGTGATGCCGACCGCATTGTGAATGTCGCTGCGCAGGTTTACGCCAAAGCTCAGCGCGCGATTCAGCACAGCGGCTTTATCTGCCACCTCAACCGTCAGCGTGTCGAACCAGTGCTGATGGCGCAGTTTCAGGCCGCCCTGCTGCAGCCCGGCAGCCAGAATGCTGGTGAAGCGGTGAATGCGTGAGGCGATGCGTTTCAGACCCGCCGGGCCATGAAACACCGCATAGAGACCGGCGATGTTGGCGAGCAACACCTGTGAAGTACAGATGTTGGAGTTAGCCTTTTCACGACGGATATGCTGTTCGCGGGTCTGCATCGCCATACGCAGCGCAGTGTGGCCTGCGGCATCGCGTGACACCCCGATGATACGGCCAGGCATAGAACGCTTATGCTCGTCGCGGCTGGCGAAGAAGGCTGCGTGCGGGCCGCCGTAGCCCATTGGCACGCCAAAACGCTGGGCTGAACCAAAGACGATGTCTGCGCCCTGCCTGCCTGGTGCCTCCAGTAAAACCAGCGACATAAAGTCCGCCGCCATGCTCACCACCACTTTGCGCGCTTTCAGGTCGCCGATCAGCGCGCTGTAATCGTGCGCGTCACCGGTGGTGCCCACCTGTTGCAGCAGCACACCAAACAGGTCCTCATGCTCAACCGCCTTTTCTGCGCGATCGACGATCAGCTCAAAGCCAAAGGTCTCCGCACGGGTGCGGACCACATCCAGCGTCTGCGGATGAATATCATCGGCGATAAAGAATTTGTTGGCGTTTTTGAGCTTGCTGACGCGCTTTGCCATCGCCATCGCTTCTGCGGCGGCGGTCGCTTCATCCAGCAGAGAAGCTGAGGCGATATCCATGCCGGTGAGGTCCAGCGTCAGCTGCTGGAAGTTCAGCAACGCTTCCAGACGGCCCTGGGAAACTTCGGGCTGATAAGGGGTATAGGCCGTATACCAGCCTGGATTCTCCAGCATGTTACGCAGGATCACCGGCGGGGTGATCACCGCGCTGTATCCCATCCCAATCCAGGATTTGTAGCGCAGGTTCTGGCTGGCAATCGCTTTCAGTTCCGCCAGCGCCTGCTGTTCCGTGACGGCATCGCCCACCGCGGGCGGGCCTGGCAGCTGAATGTCTGCCGGCACAATCGTACCGATCAGCGCCTCCAGCGAACGGGCGCCAATGGCTTCGAGCATTAGCGCCTGCTGCTCAGGTGAAGGACCAATATGGCGCTCGATGAAGGCACCGTTGTGTTCAAGCTGGCTGAGAGTCTGGGTCATTAGCAGTAAATCCTGAATCGGGCTGGGGGAACCGGAGGTCAAACAGAAATCTGCGGCCTCACGGCGAGGCCGCCTGACGACTACTCGTCGATAGACGCTTTATAGGCATCTGCATCCAGCAGCGCGTCGATTTCAGACTCGTCGCTGGCTTTGATTTTAAATAACCAGCCGCCGTCATACGGCTCGCTGTTGACCTGCTCAGGTGAGTCGGTCAGCGCGTCGTTAACCGCGACCACTTCACCGCTGATCGGCGCATAAATATCTGAGGCGGCCTTAACGGACTCGGCAACGGCGCACTCTTCACCTGCGGCAAAGGTCGCGCCCACTTCCGGCAGGTCGACGAACACCATGTCGCCCAGTAACTCCTGCGCATGTTCCGTGATGCCTACGGTGTAACTGCCGTCAGCTTCTTTACGTACCCACTCGTGGCTGTCACGGTACTTCAACGTATTTGGCACATTGCTCATTGGCCCTTTCTCCTGAATAAAATTTACTGAGCGACCGGTTTACCGGCGCGGACAAAAACGGGACGGGTTACCTGGACCGGCATCTGGCGGTTACGGATCTCAACGATGGCGCTGCTGCCGATGCTGGCCGGTACGCACGCCAGGGCGATGCTGCAACCCAGTGTCGGTGAGAAAGAGCCGCTGGTGATGATCCCCTCCTGCAACTGCCCCTGACTATCGGTGAAGCGTACCGGCAGGCCGTTACGCAGCACCCCTTTTTCTGTGAGGATCAGCCCCACCAGCTTGTCGGTGCCCCGTTCGCGCTGCATTTCCAGCGCCTCCCGGCC
This sequence comes from Pantoea sp. Ep11b, assembly GCF_040783975.1. Classification (NCBI taxonomy): domain Bacteria; kingdom Pseudomonadati; phylum Pseudomonadota; class Gammaproteobacteria; order Enterobacterales; family Erwiniaceae; genus Pantoea; species Pantoea sp. Ep11b. The sequence goes on from NZ_CP160631.1 coordinate 3,602,439, forward strand.
GATGAAATCGCGATCGGTGGGTTCCCAGCAGATAGTCCAGCCCATATTGGCGGCCAGCGGGGAGACGCTTTCATCCATCTCCTGACCATAGAGGTTCATACCCGCTTCCAGTCGCAGCGTGTCGCGCGCGCCCAGTCCGGCGGGCTTAACGCCGGCAGCCAGCAGACGCTGCCAGAACCCGGCCGCTTCCGCAGCGGGTAAGGCAATCTCATAGCCCGCCTCTCCGGTGTAGCCGGTAGTGGCGATAAACAGATCACCCGACTCCACACCGAAGAAAGGTTTCATGCCCGCCACTGCCTCGCGCTGCGCTGCGGTGAACAGCGTCTGAGCTTTCTGCTGCGCCTGCGGACCCTGCACGGCGATCAGTGCCAGGTCATTGCGTTCGGCAATCGTGATGCCATAGCCTTCGGCGTGCTGCGCGATCCAGGCGAGATCCTTTTCACGGGTCGCGGAGTTAACCACCAGCCGGAAAAAAGTTTCGCTCATAAAGTAAACAATTAAATCGTCAATGACGCCACCTGAGGCATTCAGCATGCCGGTATAGAGCGCTTTTCCCGGCTGAGTCAGTTTTGCCACATCGTTTGCCAGCAGATAACGCAGAAACTCACGGGTCCGCGGGCCCGTCAGATCGACAATGGTCATGTGGGAGACGTCAAACATACCGGCGTCGGTGCGCACCACATGATGCTCATCCATCTGCGAGCCATAGTGCAGCGGCATCATCCAGCCGTGAAAATCCACCATGCGGGCACCGCAGGCCTGATGCTGTTCAAACAGAGGTGTTTGCTGAGTCATAACGATCCTGTGCAGAAGCGAGTGAGTGCAAAAGTGCGCCGGCGTTCAGCACCGACGCAAACGTTCTCTTACGGCTGACGTTACCACCGAATCTGAAGATTAACCATAAGCAAACCGGGGGCGAAATCAGAAGCACAGCCTAACCAGGAAGGGGAGGCAGCAGGATAAAAAACTGCGATTTTGTGATTAATCGCGCAATAAATGCAGGTCTTCTAAATATACGTAGCAAATTTATGCGAGACGACGTCCGGGATGTTAAAAAAATGCCAGCCGCAGAAACGTCGGAAATGAAAAAAACTAATGCGAATTGAGCGGCAAAATTAGAATAAATCAAATGAGGAACCCTGCTGGTGCAGCGTTGCCTTTTTAGGGTGCAGAGGGCGTTAAGCGATAAAAAAAGCCAGCGCAGGCTGGCTTTCAGAGGGGGGATATTAGCGGAGCCAGGCGGGCAAGTCGTTCAGCCCCATCGCCTGCTTCAGCATCATCGGCTTGACGCCCGGCAGACGATCGGCCAGTTTCAGGCCCACGTCGCGCAGCAGTTTTTTCGCCGGATGATTACCCGCAAACATTTCACGGAAGCCCTGCATGCCTGCCAGCATCATGGCCGCGCTGTGCTTGCGGCTGCGCTCGTAGCGGCGCAGGTAGAGGTGCTGACCGATATCTTTTCCCTGCTGATGCAGGCGGCGAATTTCACCAATCAGCTCAGCGGCATCCATAAAGCCCAGGTTCACGCCCTGGCCTGCCAGCGGATGAATGGTGTGCGCCGCGTCGCCCACCAGCGCCAGACGGTGCGCAGCGAACTGACGGGCATAGCGCGCCACCAGCGGGAACGATTTGCGTTCACTCTCCAGCTGGCACAGGCCAAGCCGCATATCAAACGCCACGGCGAGCTGCTGATTGAACAGCGCGTCCGGCATGGTTTCCAGACGGCTCGCCTCCTGCGGTGAGAGCGACCAGACAATCGAGCTCAGATGCGGGTCCTGCATCGGCAGGAAGGCCAGAATGCCGTCGCCGTGGAACACCTGACGGGCCACCGCGTCATGCGGCTTTTCCGTGCGAACGTTGGCCACTAACGCGTGATGATCGTAATCCCAGAAGGTCAGCGGGATGTCAGCCTTGTTGCGCAGCCAGGAGTGGGCACCGTCGGCGGCAATCATCAGTCGCGCACTCAGCATGGTGCCATCCTGCAGGGTAATAAAGGCTTCGTTGTCACCAAAGGCAACCTGCTGCAGCTGCGCGGGCGCCATGATCGTAACATCGCTGCACTCAGTGGCGCGCTGCCAGAGCGCATGATGAATGACCGGATTCTCGATGATATGGCCCAGATGCGACAGGCCCTGCTGCTGATCGTCAAAGGCGATGGTGCCGAAACTGTCTCTGTCCCACACTTCCATACCGTGATACGCGCGGCATCGCTGTGAGAGAATGGCCGACCAGACATCGAGCTTCTGCAGCAGCCGTTCGCTGGCGGCATTGATGGCTGACACGCGAATGGAGGGTGACGCACTCAGCGCCATCGATGGCTCTGGCGATTTCTCCAGCACGGCAATGCGCAGTCCGCTGCCCTGCAGGCCACAGGCTACCGCCAGTCCCACCATACCGCCACCGGCAATCACCACATCAAAAGTTTGCATCTGAGCCTCTTTATTAACGCTTGACCCAGCCAAGCGTGCGCTCGGCCAGTTGATTTCGTAGCCACGGCAGATGATCCATCGCCAGCAGGCCCAGGTTACGTCCCGCCACCAGCGGTCCATAACGATTTGCGAAGATGCGCACCAGCCCGTCGGTGATGCCGATGGTGGCAGTGCGGTCGGCCTGGCGACGCTGCTGATAGTGATGCAGCACCGGATAACTGCCGGGATCCTGCTGTTGCCGATGGGCGGCGGCCAGCGTTTCAGCCAGCGACATCACATCGCGCAGCCCCAGGTTAAAGCCCTGCCCGGCAATCGGATGCAGCGTCTGAGCCGCATTGCCGACGACCGCCACGCGGTGCGCAATCGGTGACACCGCCTGATGCAGCGCCAGCGGATAATATTCGCGCCGGCCGGTATGGGTAAATTTGCCCAGTCGCCAGCCAAAGGCGCGCTGCAGCTGGCTGAGAAAGTCGGCGTCGCTCCATTGTGCAACCCGGTCGCGCTGCGTGTCCGGATGACACCAGACCAGCGACAGGCGGTTGTCGGACATCGGCAGCAGCGCCAGCGGGCCATGCTCGGTGAAACGTTCAAACGCCCGTCCCTGATGCGGCAGTGCCGCAGAGACATTCGCGATCACAGCAATCTGCTGATAGGCCTCTCTCTGCCACTGGATGCCGCAGGAGGCGGCCAGCGCAGAGCGCGTCCCATCTGCCGCGATCAGCAGCTGACCGCTGAGCCGCTCGTCATTATCCAGCGTCACCTCCACCTGCTGCGCGGTACGCTCCGCGCGGACTACGCGGGCCGGACAGCGCAGAGTGACACCCGGGGCCTTTTTCAGCTCCGCAAACAGCCGCTGCCCGACGTCGAACAGACCGACCACCTGCCCCAGCGCCGGAATAGCGTAATCTGCTGCCGTCAGCGAGACAAAACCGGCGTGACCCCGGTCAGAAACGTGGATATCGGTAATCGGCGTGGCACAACTGGCGATGTGCTGCCACAGGTTAATGTCCGCCAGTTGCTGGCAGGTGCCGGCAGAAAGCGCAATTGCACGGCCATCAAAACCCGGATGCGCGCGGCTGCCCGGCTCGCTGCTTTCAATCAGCGTAACCGGCAGCGTGCCCTGAGTCAGGTGGGAGATCGCCAGCGCCAGCGTCGCCCCGGTCATGCCGCCACCGGCAATCAGAATCGTCATGCCTGTCGAGCCGCCGCCATCAATGCTTCAATCTCATCGGCCTCTTTCACGACGCTGTCGGTGAGATTCTCGATGCCGGTTTCGGTGATCACGATGTCATCTTCGATGCGGATACCAATCCCGCGATAGCGGGCGGGCACATCCGCATCCGGCGCGATATAGAGGCCAGGCTCGACGGTTAACACCATGCCTGGCTCCAGAATCCGATCGCGGCTGGGGGTGCCATAATGACCGACATCATGCACATCCAGACCCAGCCAGTGGCTCAGACCATGCATAAAGAATGCGCGATGCGCCTCTTCCGCGATCAGGGTATCGACATCACCCTCCAGGATCTCCAGCTCCACCAGCCCCGTGACCATGATGCGTACCACTTCATCATTCACTTCACGGATGCTGACGCCGGGACGGAACAGCTCAAGCGAGCGTTTCAGGGAGGCCAGTACGATGTCATAGATAGCGCGCTGGGCCGGGCTGAATTTGCCGTTCACCGGGAAGGTTCGGGTGATGTCGCCTGCATAGCCCTGGAACTCGCAGCCCGCATCGATCAGCACCAGATCGCCATCGCGCATCTCACTTTCATTTTCGGTGTAATGCAGAATGCAGCCGTTTTCGCCCGCGCCCACGATGGTGTTATAGGAGGGATAACGTGCACCGTGACGGGTAAATTCGTGATGAATTTCCCCTTCGAGCTGATACTCGAACATGCCCGGCTGACAGGTCTGCATCGCGCGGGTATGCGCCAACGCGGATATCTCCCCGGCACGGCGTAGCAGCGCGATCTCATCCTCATCTTTAAACAGGCGCATCTCATGCACCCACGGACGCCAGTCCGTCACGGTCGCTGGCGCACTGAGATTCTGGCGGAACCCGCGGCGCAGCTTATCCAGCGCGCCGGAGACCAGCGTATCCGCGTAGGCGTATTCGCCCTGCGCGTGGTAGATCACATCCAGGCCGTTGAGCAGCAGGTGAAGCTGTTCGCCGATGTCGTTCCAGGGTAAAGCGCGATCGACGCCCAGTTTTTCCGGCGCCGCCTGCTGGCCCAGCCTGCGGCCAGACCAGATTTCTGCGTTGGGATCGCGTACCCGGTTAAACAGCACGCTGTGGTTATGATTTTCATCGCTTTTAATCAACACCAGCAGCGCCTGCGGTTCATTGAACCCGGTGAAATACCAGAAATCGCTGCTCTGGCGGAACGGATACTCGCTGTCGTTACTGCGGGTTACTTCGGGCGCAGCAAAAATCAGCGCTGCGCTTCCTGGCGCCATCTCCGCCAGCAGTGCCTGACGGCGCTGCAGGAATCGTTCCAGTGAAATCATTTCTGCACTCCCTGTAAACTGACCGGTTAAACGGGTTGCCCTGAAATCAGTGTAGCGTCGGCTTCTGAACTTCTGGCGCGGTGGGCTGCGGACGGGTGAAGCTGTCGTGACACAGCAGTGCCGCCACGCGCACATATTCGATCACCTCTTCCAGCGACTGCTCCAGCTCTTCCTGGTCTTCATCTTCTTCGTAACCGAGCTGTGCAATCGTGCGCAGATCGTCGATAGCTTCGCCGGTTTCACCGGTGACTTTATCCAGTTTAGGCTGTGTTACGCCCAGGCCGAGCAGAAAATGGTTAACCCAGCCGGCCAGCGCGTCGGCGCGGTCAAAGACGGTGATGTCATCGTCAGCGGGCAGAAGCAGCTGAAACAGGAAACCGTCATCTTCCAGTGTAGTCGCCGTGTGTTCATGCAGCGCCGCCAGTGGCACGGCAAGAGTGTGTGAAAACGCCATGCCTTCGTTAGCCAGATCGTGTACCAGCGTCTTCCAGCTGGTGTCCTGGTTACCGCCGCAAAGGATGCCGCTCAGGAGACCGTGCATTTCTGCTGGTGTCATTCCCACACCCTGCTGTGAGAGTACGGCGGCAAGCGCGTTGTAATCGGGGGTTGCGTTCTGTAAGGACATAAGTTTTCATCGTCGTTGGCAGAATAAGTTCGTGTTATGCTACCACTAGCTGCCTCAAGGTTTCCAGAAAAGGGGTTGTATCTTATTTCGTGGGTCTATATAGTTGCCCGCCTCCCAAGCCATTGACTGCTAAGGGAGTTGCGAGCGAAGTAATCAGTCAGGAAGGTGGCATGTCTGCACAACCGGTAGATTTACAAATTTTTGGTCGTTCGTTGAGAGTGAATTGTCCGCCAGAGCAGCAAGATGCGCTCAATAGCGCGGCTGACGATCTCAATCAACGGTTGCAAGATCTAAAAGTTCGCACTAGAGTCACAAATACAGAACAACTGGTGTTCATCGCCGCGTTAAACATCTGCCACGAGCTGGCGCAGGAGAAAGTGAAAACGCGCGACTATGCTGCTAATATGGAACAGCGCATCCGTATGTTGCAGCAGACGATTGAACAGGCACTGGTTGAGCAGGGTCGCATCTCTGAACGTGAAGGTGCGAAGTTCGAATAAAACTTCATGGTTGCTCTGTGTCAGGCAACGGTGAGGTAAATTTTCTCTGAGATGTTTGCATGTGGGCCAGTCCCCTGAGCCGATATTTCGAAAAAACAGAATGTGACGCTCTGTAACCTGTGTGCATGCTCGGTTCGTCCGAGAAGCCTGATGGTTACGACGGCATGTTCACCTTGAACCAAGGGTTCAAGGGTTACAGCCTGCGGCGGCATCTCGGAGATCTCCCTTCTTTTCGTCCTGCTTTTTTCCCCCGACCGACATGTTATAGTGGCTGCTCAGCGGCTTATCCGGCGGGGAAATCATGTCAGAACCTTCCATGACACAACGTCAGGCGATTCGTCAGCAGGTCCGCCATCTGCGGCGTGCTCTGACCGATGAGCAGCAGGCTCAGGCGGCGGAACAGCTCGCTGAACTCGCCCTGAACTTCGCGCCACTCTCTGCGGCAGACACTGTGGCGCTGTTCCTCTCTGTCGATGGTGAGCTCAATACCCGGCCACTGATCGCCCGGCTCTGGCACCTGAAAAAAACGGTCTGCCTGCCGGTGTTACACCCCTTCTCTCCCGGTCATTTACTCTTTTTACGCTACACGCCCGACACCCCGTTGATGACGAACAGGCTGGGCATCCCGGAACCGCCGCTGGATATCCGGCAGTTGATCACGCTGGAGCAGCTGGATCTGATGCTGGTGCCGCTGGTGGCATTCGATCGCCACGGGCAGCGGCTGGGAATGGGCGGCGGCTTCTACGATCGCACGCTGCAGCACTGGCGGCAGCACGGCTTCCTGCCCGTGGGTGTGGCGCACGACTGTCAGCAGGTAGAGGAGTTGCCGGTAGCAGAGTGGGATGTGCCGCTGCCTGCGGTCATCACGCCGTCGACGCTCTGGCAGTGGGAGTAGCAGCGCCCTTTTCAGACGGCTGAAAAACCCGATCGGGCAGAAAAAAGAGTGCAGCGTAAAAGGAACGGGCTCAGCCGCAAAGCAGCCTGAGCCTGACGTTGCTGACAACGGGAAGTGGCGCGACCTTGCACCACCTCCTGTCTGAACGACTTAGTAAAGCAGACGGGCGCGGATGGTGCCCGGAATGGCCTTCATCAGCTGCAGGGCTTTATCCGCCACTTCTGGCTCCGCATCAATATCGATCACCACATAGCCCATAAATGGCGAGGTCTGCAGATACTGCGCGGCAATGTTGATGCCCTGCTCCGCAAAAATCTGGTTGATGGCCGTCAGCACACCCGGACGGTTCTCATGGATATGCAGCAGACGGCTGGCGCTGATACCGTGGATCGGCAGCGACACCTCCGGGAAATTCACCGCTGACAGGGTTGATCCGTTGTCGGAGTATTTCGCCAGCTTGCCCGCCACTTCAATCCCGATGTTCTCCTGCGCTTCTTCCGTTGAGCCGCCAATGTGCGGCGTCAGGATTACGTTATCGAACTCGCTCAGCGGAGAGATGAAAGGATCGCTGTTGGTGGCCGGCTCGACCGGGAAGACGTCGATAGCAGCGCCACCCACCTGCTTGCTGGCCAGCGCGTCGCACAGCGCCGGAATATCGACTACGGTACCGCGTGAGGCGTTAATCAGCAGCGCACCAGGCTTCATCTGTGCCAGCTGCTCTGCACCAATCATATCCTGCGTGGAGAGGGTTTCCGGTACGTGCAGGCTGACAACATCGCTCATGTTAAGCAGATCGGCCAGATGACGAACCTGGGTGGCGTTACCCAGCGGCAGCTTGTTTTCAATGTCGTAGAAGAAGACGTGCATCCCCAGGCTTTCCGCCAGCACGCCCAGCTGCATACCGATGTGACCGTAACCGATGATACCCAGCTTCTTGCCGCGCGCTTCAAACGACCCTTTGGCATTCTTGTTCCAGATGCCACGGTGAGCTTTCGCATTCGCTTCCGGGATGCCACGCAGCATCAGCAGCATCTCACCAATCACCAGTTCCGCTACTGAGCGGGTATTGGAGAACGGCGCGTTGAACACGGGGATCCCGCGGCTGGCCGCAGCGTCCAGGTCCACCTGGTTGGTCCCGATACAGAAACAGCCCACGGCAACCAGCTTTTCAGCCGCGGCAAAAATCTCTTCAGTGAGCTGGGAGCGGGAACGGATACCAATGAAATGCGCATCGCGGATCGATGCTTTTAATGCGTCAGAGTCCAGTGCGCCCTTGTGGAATTCGATGTTGGTGTAGCCTGCTGCCCGCAGGTTATCCAGCGCACTCTGATGGACACCTTCCACCAGCAGGAACTTAATCTTATCTTTTTCCAGTGATACCTTTGCCATTTCCCGATCCTATTCAGCGTTCAATGAGGACTACCATAAGCCAGCCTTCTGTCAAAATATCAAAAAAATCGCGTCCGGCAATACAAACGATTGCCCGAAGGCCAGCACGGCAACGGCTGACGGCAGCACATTGCCGGACAAAATCATGAGGTGGGCGTGGAAGAGAGAACGAACCCGCTGCCGATGACAGTTATGTGACATAAGTCACCAAATTTCATCCTGGCGAGAAAAGATGATTTGCAGGCAGAAATAACCGGCGCCGGAGTGACGCCGGCCAGATCATCTTTTGATGGTTTTCACCCCATCCGGCCCGCCGATCAGCGCGATATCGGCACCGCGCGCGGCAAACAGGCCAACGGTAACCACGCCTGGCAGGGCATTGATAGTTTTTTCCAGTTCGATCGGGTCGAGGATACGCAGATTATGCACGTCGAGAATAATGTTGCCGTTGTCGGTAACCACGTTCTGACGATACTCCGGCAGGCCCCCCATTTTCACCAGTTCACGCGCCACGTAGCTGCGCGCCATCGGGATCACCTCAACCGGCAGCGGAAAACGGCCCAGGATATCCACCTCTTTGGAGGCGTCCGCAATGCAGATAAAGGTCTGCGCCACCGCGGCCACGATTTTCTCCCGCGTCAGCGCCGCCCCGCCGCCTTTGATCATCTGCATCCGGGGATTGATCTCATCCGCGCCATCGACATAGATCGACAGCTGGTCAACCTCGTTCAGATCGAACACCTGAATGCCCAGGCTTTTCAGCTTCTGGGTCGAGGCATCGGAGCTGGAGACGGCACCGTCAATCTGATGTCTGACCGTGGCAAGCGCATCGATAAAGTGGGACGCGGTCGATCCGGTACCGACACCAACAATAGTGCCTGGCTGCACGTACTCAAGTGCAGCCCAGCCAACGGCTTTTTTCAGTTCATCCTGGGTCATGGTATGTTTAAAACCTGTGCGACAACGAAGTGCGCGTAGTATAAAACAAGGCTTGCTGAAAATGCGCGGCTGACCGACGTGGATTTATCGGTTTGGAAGCCAGCCCACAAAAACAAGTGAGCCATCACCGGTGACACTTCTGTGGCATAGTGACGTCCACCCTGAAGGAGAGAAAACAAAAATGAAACGCCCGGATTATCGAACGCTTCAGGCGCTGGATTCAGTGATCCGCGAACGCGGATTTGAGCGTGCTGCACAGAAATTGTGCATCACTCAGTCGGCGGTGTCGCAGCGCATCAAGCAGCTGGAGAACCTGTTTGGTCAGCCGCTGCTGGTGCGCACGGTGCCACCGCGGCCCACCGAACAGGGTCAGAAACTACTGGCATTACTGCATCAGGTGGAACTGCTGGAAGAGGAGTGGCTGGGCGATGAGAACAGTGGCACCACGCCGCTGCTGCTGTCGCTGGCGGTCAACGCCGACAGTCTGGCAACCTGGCTGTTGCCTGCGCTGAAGGATGTGCTGGCAGACTCGCCAGTGCGCCTTAACCTGCAGGTTGAAGATGAGACCCGCACGCAGGAGCGCCTGCGTCGCGGTGAAGTCGTCGGTGCGGTCAGTATCCAGCCGCAGCCTCTGCCCAGTTGCCTGGTGGATCAGCTCGGCGCGCTCGACTACCTGTTCGTGGCGTCGCGTGACTTTGCCGATCGCTTCTTCCCCAACGGCGTCACACGCTCGGCCCTGCTGAAAGCGCCTGCGGTGGCGTTTGATCATCTTGACGATATGCATCAGGCCTTTCTGCAGCAGAACTTTGACCTGTCACCCGGCAGCGTGCCCTGCCACATCGTGAACTCCTCGGAGGCTTTTGTGCAGATGGCACGCCAGGGCTCGACCTGCTGTATGATCCCGCATCTGCAGATTGAGCGTGAGCTGGCGAGCGGTGAGTTGATCGATCTGACGCCGGGCCTCTATCAGCGCCGGATGCTCTACTGGCATCGGTTTGCGCCAGAAAGCCGGTTAATGCGCCGGGTGACCGATGCGCTGATTGCGCATGGACATCGGGTGCTGCGTCAGGATGAGGCCGCCGCCTGAAAACAAAAACGGGGCATCAGCCCCGTTTTTTTATTGTGCCGCGTTGGGCTTGATCTCAAACACCACATCGACCTGATCGTCAAAGTTGATGCTCTGCTGATCGTAGGTCTCCTGCGCAGAAGTCTCTGGTGCCGCCGCCGCTTTATACATGCGGTTCATCGGCATCGGCTGATAGTTGGCAACCTGATAGCGAATGCTGTAGATCGGCCCCAGCTTCGCGTTGAATCCTTCCGCCAGCTGAGAGGCCTGCTGGGTCGCATTCTGAATCGCCGCTTTACGCGCCTGCTCTTTGTAGCTCTCCGGGTTGGCCACGCCTAACTCGACGCTGCGAACCTCGTTCAGACCGGACTTCAGCGCCCCATCCAGCAGATCGTTCAGCTTATCCAGCTGACGCAGCGTGACCTGCACCTGACGGACGGCACGGTAGCCTTTCAGCACCGATTTCCCCTCTTTGGTATAGTCATACTCAGGCTGAGTGCTCAGGTTAGCGGCATCGATATCTTTCTTCTCAATACCGTTTTTCTGCAGAAAATCGAAATATTGTGCAACCCGGCTGTCCGCCTGCTTTTTCGCATCGGCAGCGTCTTTGGATGAGACATTCACCACAATAGAGAGCGTGGCGATATCGGGACGGGCATCGACTATTGCCTTGCCTGAGGTCACCACGTGGGGCCCGTTTGGTAACTCATCAGCGTGTACGCCAGGCAGTGCCCCGGCGCTCATGATTGCGGCCAGAGCCAATGCTTTCAGTTTCATGAAAGTCCTCCTTGAAAAGGTCACTATGACGGCTTCTAACCGGCGAAGCCCAGCAGCGCATCGGTATGCGCCATGCTTTGAGTGGTCATTATGGCAAAAGTTCGCCCGCCATGCGGCAATTACCGGCACGGATCGCGGGCCGGGATCAAAAACCAGCCATACCCTGGCGTGCCAGCTGCAGGGCGATAAACCACATGACCGCGCCGACCAGCAGATTGATGATGCGCTGTGCTCTCACCGTGCGCAGTCGCGGAGAGAGCCACGCTGCCAGCAGCGCCAGACCGAAGAACCACAGAACCGATGCGCTGATGGTCCCCAGTGCGAACCACTGGCGCGCTGTGGTGGTCGGCAGCTGACCGCCCAGACTGCCCAGTACCACAAAAGTATCAAGGTAGACGTGCGGATTGAGCCAGGTGACCGCCAGCAGCGTTGCGATAATCCGCCCGCGGCCCTGCTTTAACAGCTCGCCATCCGCCAGATCGGCGTCGCCGCGAAAAGCACTGCGCAGCGCACCCCAGCCGTACCACAACAGAAAGGCAACGCCTGCCCAGGTGATCGCCATCAGCAGCAGCGGCGACTGGTTCAGCAGTGCGCTGCCGCCGAAGATCCCGCCACAAATCAGCAGAATATCGCTCAGCGAGCAGAGTGCCGCCGTCATCAGATGATACTGACGCTTCACACCCTGATTCATGACAAACGCGTTCTGTGGGCCCAGTGGCAGGATCAGCGCAGCACCCAGGGCAAGCCCCTGAAAATAGAGAGATAACACGGAATAACTTCCTCACAGGATTGGATGTGATGAAGTATAAGGAGAGAAGATAATAAGCGGAAATTGAAAGATTTAATCTGCGATTAGCAAAATTAATGGGCGACTGCAGCCGCCCAAAAGGATTACTGCGGCTGTGCCCCGGCTGAAGCGGCCTCCGGCTGACGGCTGGTGTGCAGATGCACATCCATCTGCGGATAAGGAATACCGATACCTTTCTCATCCAGCGCCCGCTTGAAGTTCTTCATCAGGTCCCAATAGACATTCTGCAGGTCTCCACTGTTACTCCAGCAGCGCACTACGAAGTTGAGAGAGGAGGCAGCCAGCTCGTTCAGGCCGATCTGAATGCCCTTATCTTTCAGCACGCGGCTATCAGCTTCAACCACCTGCTGCAGTAAGGCGATCACCTCATCCACATCCGCGTCATAGGCGACGCCAATGATAAATTCATTGCGGCGAACCGGTTCGCGCGAGAAGTTAACGATGTTGCCACTAATGATCTTGCCGTTGGGCACGACCACAATTTTGCCATCTGCCGTGCGCAGTGTAGTGGAGAAGATCTGCACATGCAGGACGGTGCCCATGACGCCGCCCAGATCGACAAATTCACCGGTCCGGAACGGACGGAAGGTCACCAGCAGTACGCCAGCCGCCAGGTTTGAGAGCGAGCCCTGTAAGGCCAGACCCACGGCCAGACCGGCGGCACCCAGCACGGCGATCACCGAGGCGGTCTGGACGCCAATGCGTCCCAGCGCGGCGATCAGCGTAAAGGCGATGACGCCGTAACGCACCAGTGCAGAGAGGAAATCCGCGACCGTGGCGTCGATGTGACGGGCGCGCAGCAGGCGATTGACCGTGTTAGAGATAATGCGGGCGATAATCATCCCGACAATAAGAATGGCGATGGCCGCAACGATATTAACGGCATAGCTGAGGATCAGCGCCTGATTGCGTATCAGCCAGTTGCCCGCGTTATTGATGCCGTCGACGACGTGTAACTCTTCCATTAATAAGCCCTGTTGTTAGATTCCCATCGGGGAATGACAAAACTGCCAGATGTAATCCGACACCCTGCTAACAAGGGTAATCAATTATCGGATGAAGTGCCAAATCCCCCCGGCTTCCGGCAGGCTTAACGCATAAAAAAAGGCCCTTTCGGGCCTTTTTTGTACGGTAACGGATAAAGGTTACAGAACGTCGACAGCGTTAAGCTCTTTGAAAGCCTGCTCCAGACGCACGACCATCGAGGACTGGGCAGAACGCAGCCAGACGCGTGGGTCGTAATATTTTTTGTTTGGCTTGTCGTCGCCTTCCGGGTTACCCAGCTGCGACTGCAGATAGCCTTCGTTCTTTTTGTAGTACTGCAGAATGCCGTCCCAGGTCGCCCATTGGGTATCGGTATCGATGTTCATCTTGATCACGCCGTAGCTGATAGACTCTTCGATTTCTGCTGCTGAAGAACCTGAACCGCCGTGGAAAACGAAGTCCAGCGCGTTGTGCGGCAGGCCATGTTTTTCACACACGAATTTCTGCGAATCGCGCAGGATGGTCGGGGTCAGTTTGACGTTGCCTGGCTTGTAAACGCCGTGAACGTTACCGAATGAGGCCGCAATGGTGAAGCGTGGGCTGATCGCATGCAGTTTTTCGTACGCGTAGTTCACATCTTCTGGCTGGGTGTAAAGTGCTGACGCGTCCATGTGGCTGTTATCCACGCCATCTTCTTCACCACCGGTGCAGCCCAGTTCGATCTCCAGGGTCATGTCGAGTTTCGCCATGCGCGCCAGGTACTTACTGCTGATTTCGATGTTCTCTTCCAGAGACTCTTCTGACAGGTCGATCATGTGAGATGAGAAGAGTGGCTTACCATTTTTCTGGAAATACTCTTCGCCCGCGTCCAGCAGACCGTCAATCCACGGCAGCAGTTTCTTGGCACAGTGGTCGGTGTGCAGGATAACCGGCACGCCATACTGCTCTGCCATCAGGTGAACGTGGTGTGCACCGGCGATCGCACCGAAGATGGCCGCGGCCTGTGGCTTGTCACTCTTGAAGCCTTTACCCGCGATAAAGGCTGCACCGCCGTTAGAGAACTGGATGATGATTGGCGCTTTCACTTTCGCTGCAGCTTCGAGTGCCGCATTGATGGAGTCGGTGCCGACGCAGTTTACGGCTGGCAGTGCGAATTTGTTCTCTTTTGCAACTTTGAAGATCTTCTGTACGTCATCACCAGTGACAACGCCGGGTTTTACGAAATCAAAAATTTTAGACATGATTGTGTCCTGTTTCGTGACCGTTGTTCCCCTTAAGGAACGTCGATTTAAACGCCCAGTCGGGCAAGACTTCAGGCGATGCCGTCAGGCATCGCCCCCAAAGGATTACTGCTTCGCACGCTCTTCCAGCATGGCAACGGCCGGCAGTTTTTTGCCTTCCACGAACTCCAGGAATGCGCCGCCGCCGGTCGAGATGTAGGAAATTTTGTCTTCAATGCCGAACAGATCGATAGCCGCTAAGGTATCGCCGCCGCCTGCTACAGAGAACGCGTCGCTGTCTGCAATGGCATTAGCCACGATCTCGGTGCCTTTACGGAAGTTAGGGAACTCAAACACGCCTACCGGGCCGTTCCACAGGATGGTTTTAGCATCCTTCAGGATCGCAGCCATCGCCTGTGCGGTTTCATCACCAAAGTCCATAATCTCTTCGTTATCCGCCACTTCCGAAACCTTTTTCACGGTTGAAGGGGCAGTTTCAGAGAATTCCGTGCCGACGCGGGAGTCAACCGGAACCGGGATACCATACTGGTCGCGCAGGCCTTTAGCCGCTTCCACGAAGTCTGGCTCATAGAGTGATTTACCGACCTTGTTGTCGATAGCCACGAAGGTGTTAGCGATGCCGCCGCCGACAATCACGGTGTCCGCGATTTTCACCAGCGACTGCAGCACGTCAAATTTTGTAGAGACTTTAGAGCCACCGACGACCGCAACCAGCGGACGCTCAGGGTTGCTCATTACTTTACCCAGCGCTTCCAGCTCAGCAGAGAGCAGCGGGCCTGCACAGGCGACAGGGGCAAATTTGCCGACGCCGTGGGTAGAGGCTTGTGCGCGGTGCGCGGTACCAAAGGCATCCATCACAAACACGTCACACAGGGCAGCATATTTTTTAGACAGCGCTTCGTCGTCTTTCTTTTCGCCTTTGTTGAAGCGAACGTTTTCCAGAACGACCAGCTCGCCAGCGCCGACGTCAACGCCGTCGAGGTAATCTTTAGCCAGCGTCACGGTGGTGCCGTTCAGCTTCTCTTTCAGGTAGTTAACTACCGGCAGCAGTGAGAACTCTTCGTTGTATTCACCTTCGGTCGGACGACCCAGGTGAGAGGTAACCATTACTTTCGCGCCCTGTTTCAACGCCGCTTCAATGGTTGGCAGTGAAGCACGGATACGTGCATCAGACGTCACTTTACCTTCTTTAACAGGTACGTTCAGATCGGCACGGATCAGCACGCGTTTGCCAGCCAGATCCAGATCGGTCATCTTAATTACAGACATGGTGAATCCTCTCGTTGATTCTCATAAGTTTTGCCAGACGCAAACCGCGTCTTACCTGAAACCACTTGCGGCCATCGCTAACGTCGTGTCGAGCATCCGGTTAGCGAAGCCCCATTCGTTGTCACACCAGACCAGGGTCTTGATAAGGTGTTGACCACTGACCCGCGTTTGTGTTCCATCCACAATGGCACTGTGCGGATCATGGTTAAAATCGACTGAGACTAACGGTAATTCCGTATAGTCAACTATACCACGAAATGCCCCCTCTGCTGCGCTTTGCAGCAGGGTGTTCACCTCACACGCCTTCACGGCCTGGCGCACAGAGACGCTGAGATCGATGGCCGTGACGTTAATGGTCGGCACACGCACGGCTATCGCCTCAAAGCGATCGTTGAATTTCGGAAAAATGCGGGTGATTCCGGCCGCCAGACGCGTATCGACCGGAATGATCGACTGACTGGCGGCGCGGGTGCGACGCAGATCGCTGTGATAGGCGTCGATCACCTGCTGATCGTGCATCGCGGAGTGGATCGTGGTGACGGTGCCGGACTCGATGCCAAATGCGTCATCCAGCAGTTTGATCACCGGAATAATGCAGTTGGTGGTACAGGAGGCGTTGGAGACGATGCGGTCGCTGGCCGTCAGATCCTGCTGGTTCACGCCATACACGACGGTCGCGTCGAGGTCATGGCCGCCGGGATGCGAGAAGAGTATCTTCTTCGCCCCCGCCTGCAGATGCGCTTCGCCATCAGCGCGCGAGCCGTAGACGCCCGTGCAGTCCAGCACTATATCCACATCCAGTTCGCGCCAGGGAAGATCGGCAATGGCGGCGCGGTGCAGAATGCGCAGGGTGTCGCCCCCGACACAGAGCATATCGCGCTCCTGGCGTACATCGAAAGCAAAACGGCCGTGGCTGGTGTCATATTTCAGCAGGTGCGCCATACCGGTGGCTTCTGCCAGTTCGTTGATGGCGACCACGGTGATTTCCGCCCGCCGGCCCGTTTCATAGAGCGCGCGCAGGACGTTGCGTCCAATCCGGCCAAAACCATTTATCGCTACCCGTACCGTCATTTCTCTCCTGCCACGTCAGACTGAAAAAAACGTGCCGTTAGCCTGAGCGTTTCACTGCATTTTGTACAGGAGATTCTTACCCGGCATTGTCCGAAACCAGGGCGATCTGCCCGGCGACTGAAACGGTTCAGCTACAATAATAGAAGGAAGGAATAACGGGAATGACTGTGATCAATCTGCCTGCTTAAATTTGGATCTGCATCACAAAAACGGGCAAAAATCAGTTATTACTGCAGGAATAAAAGAGGAAAAAGGGACGAAAAGATCGTCCCCGAGTTTTACTGCCAGGCGGGTGAAGCGCCGCCTGGCCGCGTTTTTACGCCAGCAGCGCCTTCGCTTTCGCGACCACGTTGTCGACGGTAAAGCCAAACAGTTCAAACAGCTGATCCGCAGGAGCAGATTCGCCAAAGCTGGTCATGCCCACAATCGCGCCGTTCAGGCCGGTGTATTTGAACCAGTAATCTGCGATGCCCGCTTCAATAGCAACGCGTGCGCTGACCGCTTTCGGCAGCACAGATTCACGGTACTCTTCGCTCTGCTTGTCGAAAGCATCGGTCGATGGCATGGAGACCACGCGCACTTTACGGCCTTCGCTGGTCAGTTTATCCCAGGCGCCTACTGCCAGTTCCACTTCTGAACCGGTAGCGATCAGGATCAGCTCCGGCGTACCTTCACAGGTTTTCAGCACGTAGCCGCCGCGCGCGACGTTCGCCAGCTGTGCAGCATCACGTTCCTGCTGCGCCAGGTTCTGACGGGAGAAGATCAGCGCCGTCGGGCCATCTTTACGCTCAATAGCATATTTCCACGCCACCGCAGACTCCACCTGGTCGCAAGGACGCCACAGGCTCATGTTTGGCGTGGTGCGCAGGCTCGCCATCTGCTCAACCGGCTGATGCGTCGGGCCATCTTCGCCCAGACCAATGGAGTCATGGGTGTAGACCATGATCTGACGGATCTTCATCAGGGCCGCCATACGCGCGGCGTTACGCGCATACTCCACAAACATCAGGAAGGTTGCGGTGTAAGGCAGGAAGCCGCCGTGCAGCGCCAGGCCATTGGCGATGGCGGTCATACCGAACTCGCGCACGCCGTAATGGATGTAGTTACCGGCCGCATCTTCATTGATCGGCTTAGAGCCGGACCAGATGGTCAGGTTACTTGGCGCCAGATCGGCTGAGCCACCCAGGTACTCTGGCAGAATTTTACCAAAGGCTTCAATGGCGTTCTGTGAGGCCTTACGGCTGGCAATCTTCGCCGGGTTGGCCTGCAGCTGCTCAACAAATTTCTGTGACTCTTCCTGCCAGTTCGCCGGCAGCTCGTTGCTGACGCGACGTGTGAACTCAGCCGCCAGCTCCGGATGCGCCTGCGCATAGGCAGCAAATTTCTCATTCCAGGCAGACTCTTTCGCCTGACCCGCTTCTTTCGCGTCCCACTCAGCGTAGATTTCAGAAGGGATCACAAACGGTGCGTGGTTCCAGCCCAGCTGTTTGCGGGTCAGTGCTACTTCGTCATCGCCCAGCGGCGCGCCGTGAGAGTCGTGGGTGCCCGCTTTGTTCGGTGAACCGAAGCCGATCACGGTTTTGCACATCAGCAGTGAAGGCTTGTCGCTGACGCTTTTCGCTTCGTCGATCGCTTTAGCAATCGCGTCTGCATCGTGGCCATCGATGCCACGGATCACATGCCAGCCGTACGCTTCAAAGCGCTTCGCGGTGTCATCAGTGAACCAGCCATCAATGTGACCGTCGATAGAGATACCGTTGTCATCATAGAAGGCCACCAGCTTGCCCAGCTTCAGGGTTCCCGCCAGCGAGCAGACTTCGTGAGAGATGCCTTCCATCATGCAGCCATCGCCCATGAAGACATAGGTGTTGTGGTCTACGATATCATGACCCGGACGGTTGAACTGGGCTGCCAGTGTGCGCTCAGCAATCGCGAAGCCAACGGCGTTAGCAATGCCCTGCCCCAGCGGGCCGGTGGTGGTTTCCACGCCTGCGGTGTAGCCATATTCCGGATGACCTGGAGTTTTTGAGTGCAGCTGGCGGAAGTTTTCCAGCTCGCTCATCGGCAGATCGTAGCCGGTCAGGTGCAGCAGGCTGTAGATCAGCATTGAGCCGTGACCGTTAGAGAGCACGAAACGGTCGCGGTCAGCCCACTGCGGGTTCGTTGGGTTGTGGTTCAGATAGCCGCGCCAGAGGACTTCAGCGATGTCCGCCATACCCATCGGGGCACCCGGATGTCCCGACTTCGCTTTCTGTACTGCATCCATACTTAACGCACGAACGGCGTTGGCAAGCTCTTTACGAGAGGGCATTTTCTACTCCAGGTCGGATTAATGCTTCGCACCTTAACTTATTGTTATTAATGAGTTAGCGGGCAAAACAAGGAAAAAGTTGCCCATCAATGTACATGAAAATCGGGGCAAAAGTACATGCTGTAAAACGCTAAATGCAGCCGCTTCGTCTGGCTTTTCCGGCCAACTCTGCTAGCAAAGTGCGGACGGGCACGCTATAACCAAAACGTTTATTCACCTGACTGCGTTTCAGGTGTTTGTTTTTCTTACCTTGTTATGAATGGGATAGAGCATGAAAATCCAGAAAACGGTATGTGCGCTGGGGCTGGCGACGCTGCTCAGCGGCTGTCAGGGTTTAGACAATAACGGGCTGATGCAGTCGGGCGCACAGGCGTTTCAGGCTTATACCCTGAGCGACGATCAGGTAAAGCAGCTGAGCGATCAATCCTGTGAGCAGATGGACAAGGATAATCAGATCGCCCCGGCAAACAGCGACTATCAGCAGCGGCTGAACAAGATCGCGGCCGCGCTGGGCGATAACATTAATGGCGTGCCGGCTAACTACAAGGTCTATCAGACCAAAGATGTCAACGCCTGGGCGATGGCAAACGGCTGTATCCGTGTTTACAGCGGCCTGATGGATATGATGACCGACAACGAAGTTGAAGGCGTGCTGGGCCATGAGATGGGCCACGTCGCGCTGGGCCATACGCGCAAGGCGATGCAGCTGGCGTATGCCACCACCGCCGCCCGCACGGCCGCCGCGTCGGTGGGGGGTGTAATCGGCTCCCTGTCGCAGTCGCAGCTGGGCGAAATGGGTGAAAAGCTGGTTAACGCCCAGTTCTCTCAGTCTCAGGAGTCGCAGGCGGATGATTACTCTTACGATCTGATGAAGAAGCGCAACATCAACCCGATGGGTCTGGTGACCAGTTTCGAGAAGCTGGCGAAGCTGGAACAGGGTCGTCAGAGTTCAATGTTTGACTCTCACCCGGCCTCTGAAGCGCGTGCGGAGCATATTCGTGAGCGCATCGCGGCAGACGCGAAGTAACGTCAAAGGCGGGTGCAGCCGGAGGGATGCGCCCGCCATGCGGCTCAGCGGTCTAGCGGTGGAAGATCTGATTCACCATAGAGCCCAGATCGAGTTTGTTCTCGTGCAGTGAGGCTTCATCCATCTGCCCCTGCGGTGACATCCGGTCAATCAGCTGCGGCAGAATCACCGCCAGCGTCCCCGCCGCCCCCTGCACATCCGTGCCCAGTTTATCCGCCAGCGACTGCAGCTCAGACTGGCCAAACGCCGAGTGAATATCGTTGTGCGCCAGCGGCTGGTTCGCGCCGGTGCCAATCCACGAGCTGAAAACGTCACCCAGTCCGCTCTGCTGGAATTTTTGCAGCAACACTTCGACACCGCCCTGCTCCTGCACCCAGTGCCAGACAGCCTGAAGCTGCCCCGGAAGATGCCCGTCACTCTGGTGGTTCTGGAGTGAACCCGCCAGTTCATCAAGAAAGCCCATGATTGCCTCCACATTGAGAATGGGTATCAATAAGTTTAGTTGCTGATGCGGGGTTGCGCCCGGATCACGGGCTGACGTGGCGGGTGGAGACGGTGCGGGCGAGGCGTGGGCACAGAGAGAAACAGAGGACAAACGCCTGCCGGACGCAGCCAGCAGGCGTGGGATAGCGCGGGGATTAACCTTTGTTCACAGCCTGAACATGCAGCATATCCAGCGCCAGCGTGGCCGCAGCCAGCGCGGTCAGATCGGCGTGGTCATAGCCCGGGGCGACTTCAACCAGGTCCATGCCGACAATGTTCATCCCCTGCAGGCCGCGGATCAGTTTGGTCGCCTTGTCGGTGGTAAGACCGCCAATGACCGGCGTACCGGTGCCAGGCGCATGGGCCGGGTCCAGGCAGTCGATATCGAACGTCAGATAGACCGGCAGGTCGCCGACGGTACGTTTTACTTCAGCCAGGATATCATCAACGCTGCGGTCATTGACCTGCGCCGCATCCAGCACGTTGAAGCCCAGGCTCTTGTCGAACTCGGTGCGGATACCGATCTGCACGGAGTGCTGTGGATCGATCAGCCCCTCTTTCGGCGCGGTAAAGAACATGGTGCCGTGGTCGAACGTCGGGCCATTCGAGTAGGTGTCAGTGTGCGCATCGAAGTGCACCAGCGCCATCCTGCCGAAATGTTTCGCATGAGCGCGCAGCAGCGGCAGCGTAACGTAGTGGTCGCCGCCAAAGGTCATCATGCGCTTGCCATTCGCCAGCAGTTTTTCTGCATGGGCCTGTAACTTGTCGGAGAGATCCTGCGAATCACCGAAGGCGTAAACAAGATCGCCGCAGTCGACGACGTTCAGACGCTGACGCAGATCGAAATCCCACGGCCAGCGGCAGCCTTCCCACGCCAGGTTGGTGGAGATCTGACGGATCGCTCCCGGCCCCAGGCGGCTGCCCGGACGACCCGAGGTGGCGGCATCGAAAGGAACGCCGGTGATCACCCATTCGGCGTCGCTGTCATAAGGCTGAAAGTTCAGCGGGAAACGCATAAAGCCGAAGGCGTTAGAGACCAGGGAGTTGTCGTACTGATTGCCAAGCGTGTTGTACATAATTGCTCTCTCTTTGTGCGTGAGTCGGGCCAGGCCCGCAAGCCATTAAGGTTGAGATGAAAAAAATCCCCTCCGCGTCGTTAGGCCCGACGAGGAAGGGATTGAGTGTGTCAGATTATCGACATAGTGAACGGCAACTGCAATATGCGATCGCCGCCTGCCCGCGTCGGTTACTCATCTTCTAAATAGGTGTATCCGTAGAGGCCGCTCTCAAACTCTTCGAGGAACTGCGCACGCAGCTCGTCGTCGATATCGGAGGTCTGAACCTGATTACGGAACAGCGTCATCAGCTCGTTGGGATCCAGCTGCACGTAGCGCAGCATGTCTGCCACGGTGTCCCCTTCGTCGGAGAGCTGCACTTCCACTTCCCCGTTCTCGCGCGCGTAGACATCCACCGCCTCGGTGTCGCCGAACAGGTTGTGCATGTTGCCCAGGATCTCCTGATAGGCGCCGACCATAAAGAAGCCTAGCATCGGCGGGTTATCCAGGTCATATTCCGGCATCGGCAGCGTGGTTGCGATACCGTCGCCATCCACGTAGTGATCGATGGTGCCATCGGAGTCACAGGTGATGTCGAGCAGCACGGCACGACGCTCCGGCTTTTTGTTCAGCCCTTCCAGCGGCAGCACCGGGAAGAGCTGGTCGATACCCCATGCGTCCGGCATCGACTGGAACAGCGAGAAGTTCACATAGATCTTATCCGCCATCCGCTCCTGCAGTTCGTCGATGATCGGACGGTGCGCACGGTTGCTGGGATCGAGATGCTGCTGGATGTAATGACAGATGCTCAGGTAGAGCTGCTCGGCCCATGAACGCTGTTTAAGATCGTAGGTGCCGGACGAGTAGCCGGTGTGGATATCAGACAGGTCCATCTGGCTGTCATGCAGCCATTCACGCAGCGAACGGCGGGTGTCCGGCTCGTGCATCTCCTGCCAGGTTTCCCACATGCTGAGGATCGGACGTGGCGCATCCGGTTCCGGCGTTTCGGGTTCGCTGAACTCGTTGCGCTCTACGCCGATAATGTTCGAGACCAGCACGGTATGGTGTGCTGTCACGGCACGGCCCGACTCGGTGATGACCGTCGGGTGTTCCAGACCATGCTCATCACAGGCGGCACCAATCGCCCAGATTACATTGTTCGCGTACTCATTCAGCCCATAGTTGACCGAGCAGTCAGACTGCGACCGTGTGCCTTCGTAATCGACGCCCAGACCGCCGCCGACGTCGAAGCATTTGATATTAACGCCCAGCTTTGCCAGTTCCACATAGAAGCGCGCCGACTCACGCACGCCGGTAGCGATATCGCGGATGTTGGCCATCTGCGATCCCAGGTGGAAGTGCAGCAGCTGCAGGCTGTCGATACGACCCGCTTCGCGCATGATCTCAACCAGTTTCAGTACCTGGGTTGCCGACAGACCGAACTTCGACTTTTCGCCGCCGCTTGACTGCCATTTGCCGGAGCCCTGCGACGCCAGACGCGCACGGATACCCAGACGCGGCACCACGTTGAGACGCTCGGCCTCTTCCAGCACCAGCCGGACCTCGGTCATCTTCTCCAGCACCAGATAGACCTTGTGGCCCATCTTTTCGCCAATCAGCGCCAGACGAATATATTCACGGTCTTTGTAGCCGTTACAGACGATCACCGATCGGGTCTGACCGGCATGCGCCAGCACCGCCATCAGCTCTGCTTTTGAGCCAGCTTCCAGTCCCAGCGGCTCACCGCTGTGGATCAGCGACTCAATCACCCGCTTATGCTGGTTAACCTTGATCGGGTAAACCAGGAAGTAGTCGCCGGTATAGCCGTAAGATTCACGCGCACGTTTAAAGGCGGCGTTGATAGAGCGCAGACGGTGCTGCAGGATTTGCGGGAAGCAGAAGAGCGCGGGCAGACGCTGGCCCTGCGCTTCGCGCTCTTTAACCAGCCGGGCTAAATCGACGCGCACCTCGGGGCGATCCGGGTCCGGGCAGACGCTGATATGGCCCAGCTCGTTAACGTCGTAATAGTTGTTGCCCCACCAGGCGATGTTGTACGTGCGCAACATTTTGCTCGCATCCTGATCGTTCATTGCAACCTCCTGCATGGAGCGGAGTGTACCCTGTTCGCCAGCTGACGAACCTTTGATATTCTTCATGTCGTCAGACATCGCGAACCTCAATTTTCCGTTGAAAGATGAAACTGTTAACCGGCTGTATGGCCGCCAATCTGAAAACCTGTCGCAACATTAAATGCAATGTCCTGTTCACCTGACATTCTCGTCAGCGCGATTCACGCCTCAGCGTTAAGTGTAAAACACCCTGACCATCCCGGTTTAAACAGAGAACATTTAACCGATCGGTATAGACCAGAGATAACCAGTGTCGTTCCGCTGCGCAGCCGCAGAGAAGTAACAAAACCCTGAGAACAGAGATAAAGATTAGCCGGTGCCTGTGTCGGTAAAATTACCGCACCGGACAGCGTGTCGGCAGGCATGAGAAACAGATGGGAAGCAGGAGAGAGCCAGCGCAGCCGCGCTGCGCAGAGAACCGAAAGAAGAAAACGCGTGGTTCATTACTTGTATCACCTCCGCATATGCCAGGGGCACATGGAGAACAACCAGGGTGAAAGCCAGACCCGGGTCTGACAGGCGCGACGCAGACAGGGGCGTCATCCTTGCTGCTGCTATCAAAAGCAGCGGCGTTTTATACAGTTTACCGTCTGGAAATGCAAAAAGATTATCGGCGAATTGTGTGTAGCCTCAGTAAATTATGCCGATAACAGTGGCAGGGCGAACGCGGAAACAGAAAAAGGGCTGGCAATTGGTTTATCCTCTATCCTAAAATAGCCGTCCAGATGGTTTTCCATCTAAACAGGTTACGATCCAGGCGGTGTCAGCCTGCTGTGCTGATACTTCCTCACTGCTCGCGGCTTTGCCTGAAGGGGCGTCAGGCCAGAAACCCTCCCTGACGCTATGCAGTCGTACTCAAACCATATTTAAGGTAAAGAACAGAATGGCTAAACACCTTTTCACGTCCGAGTCCGTATCAGAAGGACATCCCGATAAAATCGCCGACCAGATCTCCGATGCTGTGCTGGATGCGATCCTGGAGCAGGATCCTAAAGCGCGCGTGGCCTGCGAAACCTACGTCAAGACCGGTATGGTGCTGGTTGGCGGTGAAATCACGACCAGCGCATGGGTCGATATCGAAGAGATTACCCGTAAAACTGTACGTGAAATCGGCTATGTTCATTCCGATATGGGCTTTGATGCCAACTCCTGCGCGGTATTAAGCGCGATTGGTAAACAGTCTCAGGATATCAATCAGGGCGTTGACCGTACCGATCCGCTGGAACAGGGTGCGGGCGACCAGGGTCTGATGTTCGGCTATGCCACAAACGAAACCGACGTGCTGATGCCTGCGCCGGTGACCTATGCGCACCGTCTGGTTCAGCGCCAGGCTGAAGTCCGTAAAGATGGCACGCTGCCGTGGCTGCGCCCGGATGCCAAGAGCCAGGTCACCTTCCAGTATGATGATGGCAAAATCGTCGGCATCGATGCCGTGGTTCTGTCGACCCAGCATGCCGAATCCATCAGCCAGAAAGATCTGCAGGAAGCGGTGATGGAAGAGATCATCAAGCCGGTTCTGCCAGCAGAGTGGCTGAGCGCCACCACCAAATATCACATCAACCCAACCGGTCGCTTTGTGATCGGCGGCCCGATGGGCGACTGCGGCCTGACCGGTCGTAAAATCATCGTGGATACCTACGGCGGCATGGCGCGTCACGGTGGCGGTGCATTCTCCGGTAAAGATCCCTCTAAAGTAGACCGCTCTGCAGCCTATGCCGCGCGTTACGTAGCGAAAAACATCGTCGCGGCGGGTCTGGCTGACCGTTGTGAAATCCAGGTCTCCTACGCCATCGGCGTGGCTGAACCGACCTCTATCATGGTAGAAACCTTTGGCACCGAGAAGGTGTCAACCGAGCAGCTGACGCTGCTGGTGCGTGAGTTCTTCGACCTGCGTCCATACGGTCTGATTCAGATGCTGGATCTGCTGCACCCAATCTACAAAGAGACCGCCGCATACGGTCACTTTGGTCGCGAACATTTCCCATGGGAAAAAACCGACAAAGCCGCCCTGCTGCGTGACGCGGCTGGCCTGTAAGGTCACCGGCTGCCCATGAAGCCCTGCCTTCCGGCAGGGTTTTTTTATGCCCTTTTCAGCCGCATCACTGACGGCAGGCGCAGATTCTTCCTTTCCGCACTCTGGGCAGCGGCTGTTTCTGGCCTGGCTTCCCTGCTAAAAACGCAATTTCGGGCGTGATCTTTTCGCGCCAGGGCAATTTCTTATTTCTCAGCTACACTTCCTTTCGCTTTTTCTGACAACAAAATGTTAACGATTACAAATCGAAATGCTTTGTTTATCTGATATTTAAGATTTAACGCACGTAGTTATTCTTCTGAAAATGCGTTATTTTCAGCGTCGTCTGATAGCCGGTAAACAGAGCATTGTCAGAAACTTAATGAGTGCTATACCTCACTGATTAATGAATCTTTACGAGAGAAATAGGCTGAATTTCAGGGTTTCAGCATGTGTAAGCGATTACACTGATGTGATCGGTTTCACTTTTTTCTCGCAAAAGGTTTTTTAACATCGATAAAAACAATGATGGATAAACCTGGAGGCTAAAATGCCTGGCAATACACACAAAAGCAGAACTTCAAATAAGGCGATGACCTTATTTGTCTGCTTTCTGGCGGCCCTTGCGGGTCTGCTGTTCGGTCTGGATATCGGCGTGATCGCCGGTGCCCTGCCGTTTATCGCAAAGGACTTCAACGTTACCGCTCATCAGCAGGAGTGGATCGTCAGTTCGATGATGTTTGGTGCCGCCGTCGGCGCGATCGGCAGCGGCTGGATGTCATCCCGTCTGGGCCGTAAAAAAAGCCTGATGACCGGCGCGATTCTGTTCGTCATCGGTTCACTCTGGTCGGCAATGTCGCCGAACCCGGAGATGCTGATCAGCGCCCGCGTGCTGCTGGGTCTGGCTGTCGGTATCGCCTCTTATACCGCCCCACTCTATCTTTCTGAAATTGCACCAGAAAAAATTCGCGGCAGTATGATTTCGCTGTATCAGCTGATGATCACCATCGGTATCCTGGGTGCGTACCTGACCGATACCGCGTTCAGCTTTACCGGCAACTGGCGCTGGATGCTGGGCATCATCACGATTCCGGCACTGCTGCTGCTGATCGGGGTTTTCTTCCTGCCAAACAGCCCACGCTGGCTGGCGGCACGAGG
This sequence comes from Pantoea sp. Ep11b, assembly GCF_040783975.1. Taxonomy (NCBI): domain Bacteria; kingdom Pseudomonadati; phylum Pseudomonadota; class Gammaproteobacteria; order Enterobacterales; family Erwiniaceae; genus Pantoea; species Pantoea sp. Ep11b. Next base: position 3,629,117 of record NZ_CP160631.1, read on the forward strand.
CAACTTCCGCGATGCACAACGCGTTCTGGATCGTCTGCGTGACACCAGCGAACAGGCCAAACGTGAGCTGGAAGAGATTCGTGAAAGCCTGAAAGTTAAGCAGTCTGGCTGGGGTCTGTTCACCAGCAGCAGCCACTTCCGCCGCGCGGTCTATCTTGGCATCCTGTTGCAGGTGATGCAGCAGTTTACCGGCATGAACGTCATCATGTACTACGCGCCGAAAATCTTTGAAATCGCCGGCTTCGCCAACACCACCCAGCAGATGTGGGGCACGGTGATTGTGGGTCTGATTAACGTACTCGCGACCTTTATTGCCATCGGTCTGGTGGATCGCTGGGGCCGTAAACCGACCCTGATTCTGGGCTTCATGGTGATGGCGGCCGGTATGGGCGTGCTGGGTACTATGCTGCACTTCGGCATCCATACTCCGGGCGCGCAGTACTTCGCTATCGGTATGCTGCTGATGTTCATCGTGGGCTTTGCGATGTCAGCCGGTCCGCTGATCTGGGTACTCTGCTCCGAGATTCAGCCGCTGAAAGGCCGCGATTTCGGTATCACCGTTTCCACCACCACCAACTGGATCGCGAACATGATCGTGGGTGCGACCTTCCTGACGATGCTGAACACGCTGGGCAATGCCAACACCTTCTGGGTCTACGCGGCGCTTAACCTGTTCTTCATTCTGCTGACGGTGATGCTGATCCCGGAGACCAAAAACGTCTCGCTGGAGCACATCGAACGCAATCTGATGGCTGGTAAAAAACTGCGCGATATCGGTTCACGCGACTAAGATTACGCATGAAAAAAAGGGCGGGGTTTCTCTGGAAACCCCGCCCTTTTTATTGGTTCAGCGCATCAGGATGAGGATGTCATCCGCGCCGCCGGTAAAGCGCGCGGCAGGCAGCAGAGCGCCAGCGCCATAATAAAAATGGTGGCGGTCTGATTATAGGGCAGCACCGAGTCGGTCAGCCCGCAGATAAACAGCCCCACAATCGGCAGCGCCACGCCGCGCAGAGGGCATCTCTTCAGCCAGCCCGCCAGCACGGTCAGATAGAGTAACGCCAGCGACAGCGTTCCCAGCCAGCCCTGCAGCGTCGTAACCTCCAGAAACTCGTTGTGCATGTTGTATTTGACGTTGGTGTAGCCTTCGATATTGAGAGGATAGTGCGCCATGATGAACTTCCGCGCCTCGGTGGTCCGCGCATCCGGCGTCGCAAAGCCATCATGATGTTCGATGAAGTCCATCGCCCCACCCCAGATCGCCACGCGTGCACCCAGCGAGGTCGAACTGTTCGAGCCGTAGTTCTCAATATCCTGAACGCCTTCCACCCAGCGATTACCGGTCATCAGCACCAGCACCGCCAGCAGCCCCACCAGCAGCGAGCCCGTCCGCCAGCTGGCGAACAGCGCCAGCCTGTAGGTCTGTAACAGGAACAGCAGCCCGACGGCGACCAGCGCAATCAGGGTGACGCGGGTGCCGCACAGATAGAGCAGCGCGAGAGTCACCGCCAGCGCCGTGATATCGGCCACCTTCCAGTACGCGTGCGTCTCAAAGCGGCTCAGCCAGAGCCAGGCGCAGTAGATAAACAGAATCATATAGGAGGACATCGAGGCCGCTTCGGTGGTGAGCTTAATGCGGACATTCTCCGTATAGAGATGCTCATGAATCCCGAAGCCCAGCGTGATCAGCAGCCCCGCCAGCATCAGCAGCCTGCCGATACGCAGCGTAGTTAACGAAACCCGCTGCCCGTAAATGGCCAGACTGAGCAGGACAAAGGCCCCCAGCAGCAGACGCTTCGCCCCCAGAAGATAGTTGCCGATATTGGTGATGGCGTCGGTCGAGGGCGCAGTTTCAACGCCTTTAACGTGAATCGCCCAGCACAGACGAATCAGCGCGAACAGGATCAGCACCGCAAACAGGAGCAGGTAAAAGCGGTTCTCTTTAAAGTCCATCCGCCTGCGCACCACGCCATAGAGCACGGAGGCGACAGAGAGATAGGAAACCAGATAGAAGATCTTTTGTGGCAGGCCCGTAACAAACATATTCAGCGACAGCGCCAGGCAGAGCGCAATAACGGAGAAATTCACCAGCAACGTCAATCCGTTGCGGCTGGTTTTAATCGTCATGTTTAACCTCAGTCAGGCGGTTAAACACACTCAGCAGGTGCTTCATATAATTCTCCTCATAAAAACCGGCAATGCTCGCTTTAATAACCTGATGCTCAGGGAAGTGAAAATCGTCGTTCATGGCGTTGAGAATCGCGGCCAGCGCCATGCTGTCATTAGTCGGGTAGAGCTGACCATTGAGACCGTTCTGAATAATCTCCGATGGCCCGCTGACGCAGTCGGATGAGACGCAGTAGACACCGCGCGACATCGCCTCCAGCAGGATCAGCGGGAAGCCCTCAAAGTTAGAGGTCATGATCAGACAGGAGACCTGTTTAATGTGGCTGCTGACATACGCCCAGGCGTCCTCCTGCCAGCCATGCCAGGTGATGCGATCCTGGAGGCCGAGCTGCGCCGCGTAGTGCTGACACTGCGCCAGATCCTCACCATCGCCCACCATCTCCAGCGTCCAGGGCAGGGTGAGCTGATGCAGGGCATCAAAGAGATCTTTCAGCTGTTTCTGGCGCTGGAAGTGAACACGGCCGATGTAGAGAAATTTCAGCGCCTGCGGCCTGCCAATCACCACGTCGCTGCGCCTGACAGGGTTATGGATGACGTCGACAGCGGCGGCCGGTACGCCCAGCTCCACCAGCTGCTGTTTAATCTGATGACTGATCGCAAAATGGTGATCGGCCCGTCGCAGATAGTGCGGACGGTAGCGATCCCGCGGGGGCAGATGCATCCAGCTCGACAGGACGATCTTACGGCCGGAGAGCGCGATTGCCCGGCGGGCCATTAACGTGGGGATCGTGTTCAGGGTCAGCACATGGTCGGGCCGATAGCGACGGAAAAAGGCGGCCATTCTCAGCGTATGAATCAGATTCTTTATCTTCTTATTCCGCAGCGTGCAGACGCTCTCGGCTAAAACGGCGTTGGCGGTCCAGGCGCGGGAGTGGCTCTCTTCGCCGCTGTTGATAATGAACAGCCCCGCTTCCGTTCCGGCCTGGGCATTCAGAGCGGTGATCAGCTGACAGGTCACATTTTCCATGCCGCCGCGGCCAGCCATCAAATCGGTCACCAGCACTATCCGCTGTTTCCTGATGTTCTTATTTTTCATTGCGTTGTCCGTACACTCTGCCATCCGCTTCTTATCCATCCACTCTGCAGTGAACCCTGTCGACAGGATATTCTATAAGAGGCCATAACCCTATTTAATCCAGAAATTTCAGCCGGTCGCCAGGTCTCTCAAAGCAGGATCGCGATTACAGATTATCTGGCGGGAAACTGGCGGCAAAGTATAGCTACTGCGCCGCCGATTTTCGCGGACAACGTTGAGTTCCGACGCGACGGCGACTATTCTGGGCGCCATGAAAACGCCCCGACTTCCCATCGCTCTGCAGCAGGCCGTGATGCGCTCGCTGCGCCAGTCGCTTGAACGCGCCAATCAGACACTGGAGACCGCCTGGCCCGAACCAAAACTGCTTTATCAGCAGCGCGGCACGGCGGCGGGCACCGCCTGGCTCAACGCCTGGGAGATCCGCCTTAATCCGGTGCTGCTGCTGGAAAACCAGCAGGCCTTCATCGATGAAGTGGTGCCGCATGAGCTGGCGCATCTGCTGGTCTGGAAGCAGTTCGGTCGTGTTGCCCCGCACGGCAAAGAGTGGAAATGGATGATGGAGCAGGTGCTGGGCGTGCCGGCACGACGTACCCATCAGTTTGAGATCGCCTCCGTGCGCAGCAAGACCTTTGCGTATCGCTGTCAGTGCCAGCAGCATCAGCTGACCGTGCGCCGCCACAATCGCGTGCTGCGCAAAGAGAGCGAATATCGCTGCGTACACTGCGGCAGCCTGCTTATTGCGGGCGAGTTTATCGCGACCTGAGAAGAATCCCCATTCCGCCCTATTCCACATTCTGTTAACCTGCCGCCCTTTTTCGTACCGAGTAAAAATCCGGAATATGTCTCGCATAATAAGTCTGGCGCTGGCGCTGCTGTTTGCGCCCGCCGCTGACGCCCTCAATCTGAATAACTATCACCAGAATAATTTCCAGCAGGCCAAAACCTTTGCCGCGGCGATCAACGCCGATGCGCCTGGATCGTTCTACTGTGGCTGTAAAATTACCTGGCAGGGGAAAAAAGGCGTTCCCGATCTCAACAGCTGCGGCTATCAGGTGCGTAAAAACGCCAATCGCGCTGCGCGTATTGAGTGGGAACATGTGATGCCAGCCTGGGAGTTTGGTCATCAGCGCCAGTGCTGGCAGGCGGGCGGCCGTAAAAACTGCAGCAAAGATCCCGACTATCGTCGTATCGAAACCGACCTGCATAACCTGCAGCCTGCGGTGGGTGAAGTGAACGGCGACCGGGGCAACTTCGCCTACAGTCAGTGGAACGGCAGCGAAAAGCAGTATGGCCAGTGCGAGATGAAGATCGACTTTAAACTCAAACAGGCTGAGCCGCCTGCGCGGGCACGCGGCGCGATTGCCCGCACCTACTTCTACATGCGTGACCAGTATCATCTGCGTATTTCGCGCCAGCAGACGCAGCTGTTTACGGCCTGGGATAAGCTCTATCCGGTCACAAAATGGGAGTGTGAACGCGACCAGCGCATCGCCAGAGTCCAGGGCAATCACAATCCTTATGTGCAGCAGGCTTGCCAGCGCTAAAATCCCTGCCCTACACTAGCTTTTTTTCCCCATGACGCCGCCGCCGTGCGGCGTCCGGTTTCAGGAAACTTATGCGCATACCTCGCATCTATCACCCCGAGCCCCTCAGCATCGGCAGTGAAATTACCCTGGATGAAGATGCATCCAATCATGTCGGCCGGGTGCTGCGGATGACGGCCGGTCAGCGTCTGGAACTCTTTGATGGCACTAATCTGACTTTTGCAGCAGAGATCACGCATGTTGATAAAAAGCGTGTAAAAGTATCGGTCACAGAGAGCCAGCCGGACGATCGCGAGTCACCCCTGCACCTGCATTTAGGTCAGGTGATGTCGCGCGGTGAAAAAATGGAATTCACTATCCAGAAATCGATCGAACTGGGCGTGAATGTCATTACACCCTTGTTTTCCGAGCGCTGTGGCGTAAAGCTTGATGCTGAGCGTCTGGCAAAGAAGATCCAGCAGTGGCAGAAAATTACGATTGCCGCCTGTGAGCAGTGTGGCCGCAATCGCGTGCCGCTGATTCGTGACGCGATGACGCTGGAGGCCTGGTGTGCGGAGGCGGACAGCGGTCTGAAGCTCAACCTGCATCCCCGCGCCAGCCACAGCATCAATACGCTGCCGCAGCCTGTCGGACGGGTGCGGCTGCTGATTGGCCCTGAAGGCGGGCTGTCTGCGGATGAGATTGCGATGACAGCAGAGCACGGTTTTACTGACATTCTGCTTGGCCCACGGGTACTGCGAACCGAAACCACCGCGCTGACGGCTATTACGGCACTTCAGGTGAGGTTTGGCGACCTGGGTTAAGCGATACTTTCAGCGGTGAGAGCGCAGGCATAATGTCCTGACCCATCGGCCCACTGCAGACCGAACCAGACGAGGCGGCAGACGCCGCCTCACCGAGGAGATAATAATGATTAAACTTGGCATCGTGATGGACCCGATTTCGTCCATCAATATTAAAAAAGACACCAGCTTCGCCATGCTGCTGGAAGCACAGCGCCGTGGTTACGAAATTCACTACATGGAGATGCAGGATCTCTCCCTGCGCGGTGGCGTGGCCTCTGCCCGTACCCGCCTGCTGAGCGTCGAGCAGAACCCTGACAACTGGTATCAGTTTGGCAGTGAGCAGGTGATCCCGCTGGCCGATCTGAACGTAGTGCTGATGCGTAAAGATCCCCCTTTCGACACCGAGTTTATCTATGCGACTTATATTCTGGAGCGCGCAGAAGAGCTGGGTACGCTGATCGTCAACAAACCGCAGAGCCTGCGTGACTGCAACGAAAAGCTTTACACCGCCTGGTTTGCCGAATTCACGCCAGATACGCTGGTCACCCGCAGCAAGGCGCAGCTGCGCGACTTCTGGCAGGAGCATGGTGACATCATCATGAAGCCGCTGGATGGCATGGGCGGCGCCTCTATCTTCCGCGTGAAGCAGGATGATCCGAACTTTGGCGTCATTACCGAAACCCTGACCGAACATGGCAGCCGCTTCTGCATGGCGCAGAACTACATTCCGGCGATCAAAGAGGGTGACAAACGCGTGCTGGTCGTGGACGGCGAGCCGGTGCCTTACTGCCTGGCGCGTATCCCGCAGGGCGGCGAGACCCGGGGCAACCTGGCGGCCGGTGGACGCGGTGAAGCGCGCCCGCTCAGCGAAAGCGACTGGGAGATTGCACGTCGTGTCGGTCCGACGCTGAAAGCAAAAGGGCTGATTTTTGTCGGTCTGGACATCATCGGTGATAAACTAACTGAAGTTAACGTAACCAGCCCGACCTGCGTACGTGAAATTGAGGCTGCGTTCCCGATCTCCATCACCGGCATGTTGATGGATGCCATTGAGAAACGCCTGGGCTGAGCAAGACGCCGGGGCGTAGCTCCGTGATCAACCCAATACCGGTGCGGCCGTCGCGTGCCGGTTATTTTTTGGTACATCGTGTGAGAATGAATTTACAACATCACTTTTTGATTGCCATGCCTTCATTGCAGGATCCTTTCTTCAAACGTTCCGTAGTCTATCTCTGCGAACATAATGAAGAGGGTGCAATGGGACTGATCATCAATAAACCCATGGAAAACCTGACGGTTGAAGGCATTCTGAAAAAGCTGAAAATCTCCGCTGAGGATCGCGACCCGGCGATCCGGCTGGACAAACCGGTCTTTACCGGCGGTCCGCTGGCGGAAGATCGCGGTTTTATTCTGCATTCAGCGCAACGCACATTTACCTCCAGCATTCGTGTCTCCGATAACACGGTCATCACCACGTCCCGCGATGTGCTGGAGTCGATAGGCACCCCTTCTCAGCCTGCTAACGTGCTGGTGGCGCTGGGCTACTGTGCCTGGGAGAAAGATCAGCTGGAGAATGAGTTGATGGAAAACGCCTGGCTGACCACACCCGCTAACAGCAACATCCTGTTCCAGACGCCGGTGTCAGAGCGCTGGCGCGAAGCGGCGCGCAGTATTGGCGTCGATATTCACAATATGGCCAGCGACGCCGGACACGCCTGATGTCAACGCAGACTCTGTTAGGTTTCGATTTCGGCACTAAAAGTATTGGTGTCGCCGTGGGTCAGCAACTCACCGGCAGCGCCCGCCCGCTGGCGGCGCTGAAAGCGCAGGATGGCACCCCCGACTGGCTGCTGATCGAAAAACTGCTGAAAGAGTGGCAGCCCGACTTCGTGGTAGTGGGACTGCCGCTGAATATGGATGGCACCGAGCAGCCGCTGACGGCCCGCGCCCGTAAATTTGCCAATCGCCTGCATGGCCGCTTTGGCATACGGGTTGAGCTGCAGGATGAACGCCTCAGCACGGTAGAAGCGCGGGCCGGGCTGTTCGAGCGCGGCGGCTATCGTGCGCTCAACAAAGGGTCGGTCGATTCACAGTCTGCCGCCATCATTTTGCAGGACTGGTTCGAAAACCATTACTGATGCCCGCTAAATAAGACCGGCGGCCTGCCGCGCCAGACGGCTCTGCTCAAACGTCTGCATACCGGCCTGCGCGCCGGTCTGCAACAGCGCGGGGATCTGGTGCATCTTCCCCTCGCGGATCAGATTGGTGATGCCGGGCGTGGCGATCAGTATCTCAAACAGTCCAATGCGCCCGCCCGCCGCTGACGGCACCAGACGCTGCGCGATCACCGCCTTCAGGCTGCCCGCCAGCTGGCTCCGCACCAGCGGCTTCTCCTCCGCCGGAAAGACATCCACCAGCCGATCCACCGCCTGCGCCGCCCCCCGGGTATGCAGCGTTGCCAGCACCAGATGGCCGGTTTCCGCCGCCGTCAGCGCCTGACGAATGGTGTCGCTGTCGCGAAGCTCACCCAGCAGGATAACGTCCGGGTCTTCACGCAGTGCCGCCCTGATGCCCAGCGCGAACGACGCGCAGTGCAGACCGATCTCCCGCTGCTGAATCAGCGACTGCCGGCTCTGATGGATAAACTCAATCGGATCTTCCAGCGTGATGATATGACACGCCGGCTGGCGGTTCAGCGCATCCACCAGCGCCGCCAGCGTGGTGGATTTGCCGCTGCCCGTCGCACCGGTCACCAGAATCAGCCCATCCTGCTGCGCCAGCAGTGGGGGTACGCTGGCGGGCAGTTGCAGTTCTGCCAGTGTCGGGCATGTCGTGGCGATAATCCGCAGCGCCAGCGACAGACCCTCGCGCTGCCTGAAGAGATTTGCACGCAGCCGTGAGCCGTCCGCCATACTCAGGGCAAAATCGATCTGGCCCGCCTGCGCCAGCTGCTGGCGCTGTGAGTCACTGAGCCACTGTGCCATAAACTGCGCGATGCCCTCCGTGGTGATGCGGGGCTGCTGCGGCATCGTCTCCAGCCTTCCCTGCCGCCGCCAGCAGGGCAAATGTCCGCTGCAAAGGTGCAGATCGGCGGCATTATGCTTTACACTAAGCGCCACCATTTCATCCAGATCCATGATTTCTCCTGACTATGACCTCAATCCAGCAGAACCTACAGCAAGTGCGGCAGAGAATCGCCGCCGCTGCCGCGCGTTGCGGCCGCGCACCAGAAGAAATTACCCTGCTTGCAGTCAGCAAAACCAAACCTGCGAGCGCGATCGAAGAGGCGTTTGCCGCTGGCCAGATAGCCTTCGGCGAAAATTACGTTCAGGAGGGGGTTGAAAAGGTTCAGGCGCTGGCCGCACATCCTGAGCTGGCGTGGCACTTCATTGGCCCGCTGCAGTCCAACAAAAGTCGTCTGGTGGCGGAAAACTTTGCCTGGTGTCATACGATCGACCGTCAGCGCATCGCGCAGCGGCTCAACGATCAGCGGCCTGCAACGCTGCCTCCCCTGAATGTGTTAATTCAGGTAAATATCAGTGACGAGAACAGCAAATCTGGCATCATGCTGGAGGCCGTTTCCGGGCTGGCAGAGCAGATCGCAGCCCTGCCACACCTGCGACTGCGCGGGCTGATGGCGATTCCGGCCGCGGAGAGTGATTACGCACAGCAGCTGGCGGTATGCCAGCAGATGGCGGAGGCCTTCCGGCAGTTGCAGCAGCACTATCCAGGCGTTGATACGCTCTCGCTGGGAATGAGCGATGACATGGAGGCGGCAATCGCCGCAGGCAGTACAATGGTGCGTATCGGCACCGCCATTTTTGGCGCACGAGACTATGCGCACAACTCACAAAAATAACAGAGGAACTTCATGTTAACACTGACGTTTTTAGTAAAAACGCTAATCGATCTCTACGTGATGGTGCTGCTGCTGCGCATCTGGATGCAGTGGTCGCGCTGCGATTTTTATAATCCCGTGGCGCAGTTTGTCGTGAAAGTAACGCAGCCGGTTGTGAAGCCGCTGCGCCGCATCATTCCGGCGCTGGGGCCAATCGATACCGCCTCGCTGCTGCTGGCCTTTGTGCTGACCACCCTGAAATACCCGATTCTGCTGCTGATTCAGGTCGGCGTGTTCTCGGTCGATCCGACCAATCTGCTGGTCGGTCTGCTGTCGCTGCTGAAATCCGCCGGTTATCTGGTCTTCTGGGTCATCATTGTCCGCTCGCTGATGAGCTGGATCAGTCAGGGCCGTGGCCCCGTTGATTACCTGCTGGTGCAGTTAACCGAGCCGCTGATGGCCCCTGTTCGCCGCATTCTGCCTGCGATGGGCGGCATCGATTTCTCGGCGATGATCGTCATCCTGGTGCTGTATGCCCTGAACTTTCTCGGCATGGACCTGTTCCCGGGTCTCTGGTATCTGCTGTAAATGAATCAAACTGGAACCGTTATGCAAAAAGTTGTCCTCGCCACCGGCAATCCCGGCAAGGTACGTGAACTGGCGGAGTTACTCTCCGCTTTTGGTCTGGATATCGTCGCACAGAGTGACCTCGGGGTTGAGTCGGCGGAAGAGACCGGCCTGACCTTTATTGAGAATGCGATTCTCAAGGCGCGTCACGCGGCGCAGATCACCGGCTTACCGGCAATTGCCGATGATTCCGGCCTGGCCGTAGATGCGCTGGGCGGCGCGCCTGGCATCTATTCGGCGCGCTATGCCGGCGAGAATGCCAGCGATCAGCAGAATCTGGAGAAGCTGCTGCAGGCGCTGGAAAACGTGCCGGACGGTCAGCGTCAGGCGCAGTTTCACTGCGTGCTGGTCTATCTGCGCCATGCGGCAGATCCGACGCCGCTGGTGTTCCACGGCAGCTGGGCAGGTGAGATCACCCGCTCTGCCGCTGGCAACGGTGGCTTTGGTTACGACCCGATTTTCGCTGTTCCGGCGCTGGGTAAAACTGCTGCCGAGCTGAGCAAAGCGGAAAAAGGTGCCGTGTCTCACCGGGGTAAAGCATTGACGCTGTTGCTGGAAGCGATGCGTAATGCCTAATCTGCCGCCACTGAGTCTCTATATCCACATTCCATGGTGCGTACAGAAGTGTCCCTACTGTGATTTTAACTCCCATGCGCTGAAAGATGAGGTGCCGCACGTTGAATACGTGCAGCACCTGCTGCGCGATCTGGAGATCGACCTGCCGCTGATTCATGGCCGTGAAGTGCGCACGATCTTTATTGGCGGCGGCACACCCAGCCTGCTGAGCAGCAGCGCGATGCAGATGCTGATGGATGGCGTGCGGGCGCGTCTGAACCTGGCGCCGGATGCGGAAGTGACCATGGAAGCCAACCCCGGCACCGTGGAAGCGGACCGCTTCAGCGCCTATCAGCGCGCCGGTATTAATCGTATTTCGATTGGCGTTCAGAGCTTCAGCCCGCAGAAACTGCAGCGTCTGGGCCGTATTCATGGCCCGGAAGAGGCGGTTCGCGCCGCTGAGCTGGCGGCTTCTCTGTCGCTGCGCAGCTTTAACCTCGACCTGATGCATGGTCTGCCCGATCAGTCGCTGGAGGAGGCGCTCGACGATTTACGCCGGGCGATTGCGCTTAATCCGCCGCATCTCTCCTGGTATCAGCTCACCATCGAGCCCAACACGCTGTTTGGTTCGCGTCCGCCGGTGCTGCCGGACGATGATGCGCTGTGGGATATCTTCGAACAGGGCGATCGGCTGCTGCGGGAGGCCGGTTATCAGCAGTATGAAACCTCCGCCTATGCGAAGCCGGGCTACCGCTGTGAACACAACCTCAACTACTGGCGCTTTGGCGACTATCTGGGGATTGGCTGTGGTGCGCATGGCAAGCTGACGCAGCCGGATGGCCGCATCGTCCGCACGGTAAAAACCCGTCATCCGCGTGGCTTTATGCAGGGCAACTACCGCGAAAAGCAGTATGAGGTAGCAGACAGCGACAAGCCGTTTGAATATTTCATGAACCGTTTTCGCCTGCTGGAAGCCGCGCCGCGCGACGCGTTCAGCCGCTATACCGGCTTAGCCGAACAGGCGATCCGTCCACAGATGGATGCCGCCATCGCTGCCGGTTACGTGATCGAAACCCCGGCGCAGTGGCAGATTACGGAGAAAGGGAAACTGTTCCTGAATTCGCTGCTGGAGCTGTTCTTAGCGGAAGAGTAAGCAGGACGCCTCAGCCCGGCAGGCTGAGGCGTTGACTTAGTTTTTCAGTGCGCCAGCGAGCTGTTTACGCTGGTCTTCCAGGGAGATGACGCGGTTGCAGACTTCGTGACCGAAGTTCTGGAAATCCTGCTCCTGTTTGCTCCACTCAGCCTGAATCGACTGCTGCAGCCCCCCCAGATTTCCCATAATCGCCTGCAGCGGGTTGCTGCCGCCACCGCCCTGCTGACTGCCCATCTCATTCAGACTGTCCTGCATCACGCCGCCCAGCGTCGACTGCACCAGCCGTTCGCCTTCGGCGCGCACCTTGTCGATCGCCTGATGGTGGAACGTCAGGCCATCTTCGCGATGCTCAATGATGCGGTTCATCTGCTGTTTCAGCTGACCGTTCAGGGTCGTCAGACGGTTACGGACGTTGCTGCCGCTTCCCAGCTTTTCGACGATGACCCGATCCAGTGCCGCACGCCCTTTCTCCAGACGTGACGTCGCCCCGCTGTCAATCCAGGGCAGATCGCGGCGCAGCGCATTCTGGTAGTCGATCGCTTTCTGACGGCCGGCCGCATCCAGCGTGACCCGCTTGCCGTTGAACTGCACATCGCCCTGCGGCGAGATTTCCATGTTGCCGTTGGCCCCGACCACCTGCACGCTCTGCGGCTTAATCACCACGTCGTCCTGCGGCTTAACGCTGCATTCATAGGCGGCCTGCGCCTGGGTCGCTGCCACCAGCAGCACAGCAAGAAGCGCTTTACGCATCATATCCACTCCCTAACATCTGGTCTGAAACCGTTCAGAGATCGGGACTCAGCCCGACGCTGTGTAACTGAAAACCTGGCCCGCGATACGCATCGGGGGCGTGGCTATTAGTCCCACCAGACGTCAAAGAGTTCCGTCATCTGCACATCCTGCAGCTTGCGATCTTCCAGCCATTTGCGCACCAGCGCACGATGTTCTTCGGTGCATTTGCCGGTTTTCTGCAGGCAGACCAGACCTTCCCACACCAGATAGCCGCTGCCATCGAAGGCCAGACCGTTAGGATCGATCGCTTCATTGATGAACTGGTTCAGCGTCTCATCGATTTCGCTTTCGCTGGTGCCTTCCGGGAAGCGCCAGGCAACGGAGAAACCCAGCTCCTGAAACTCGTCGATGTGCAGTTTTTTACGTAAACGGCGGCTGCGTTGTGTGGCCATTATTTCACCCTCTCAAACATTAAATCCCATACGCCGTGGCCTAAACGCTGCCCGCGCTGCTCAAACTTGGTCAGTGGACGCGTTTCAGGACGCGGCACGTAATTCTGTTGTTCTGACTGATTGCGATAGCCGTCGATGCTGTTCATCACTTCCAGCATATGTTCGGCGTAGGCTTCCCAGTCGGTCGCCATGTGGAATACGCCACCCGGTTTCAGCTTGCGCATCACCAGCTCGGCGAAAGGCACCTGAACGATACGGCGTTTGTTGTGACGCGCTTTATGCCAGGGATCGGGGAAGAAGAGCTGAACCATGCGCAGCGAGTTATCCGGAATCATCTTCTCCAGCACTTCCACCGCGTCATGACACATCACCCGCAGGTTCTGCACACCGGCCTCTTTCGCAGAGGCCAGGCAGGCACCGACGCCCGGCGCATGCACTTCAATTCCCAGGAAGTTCTGGTGCGGCGTGTTCTGCGCCATCGTCACCAGCGAAGCGCCCATGCCAAAGCCGATCTCCAGCGTCACCGGGGCATCACGGCCAAACAGCTCGGTCAGATCGACAGGTTCCGGCTGGTATTCCACGCCCATAACCGGCCACAGGGTATCCAGCGCCTGCTGCTGGCCTTTTGTTAAGCGACCCTGGCGGCGCACAAAGCTGCGGATCCGGCGCAATGGCCGCCCGTTCTCATCAAATTCTGGGGTGATGACGTCATTAATCATGTAAAAGCCTGCTGGTTAGCCTGTTCCGGGAAACGGGCATTATGCAAAGTTCATAAGCAGAAGCAAGCCTTTGCAATCTTCCGGTTTACACCCAGGTGCGCATGTGCTGGAATTCCTGCCTGAGTGTAGAGTAAACACGGAAAATTTCCTTCTTATGATGCAAGCGCCGCAGTTCGCGCAACAGGTGCTGGACTGGTATCAGCGCTTCGGTCGCAAAACCCTGCCGTGGCAGCTGGAGAAGACACCTTACAAGGTGTGGCTCTCCGAAGTAATGCTCCAGCAGACCCAGGTTGCCACGGTTATCCCCTATTTTGAACGCTTTATGGCGCGTTTCCCCACGGTCACCGATCTGGCTGCGGCACCGCTGGACGAAGTGCTGCATCTCTGGACCGGCCTCGGCTACTACGCCCGTGCGCGTAATCTGCATAAAGCCGCAAAGCAGGTGGTCGAAGTTCATCACGGCGAGTTTCCGCAGAACTTTGAGGATGTCTCCGCCCTGCCCGGCGTTGGCCGCTCGACGGCAGGCGCGATCCTGTCGCTCTCCCTGGGTCAGCATTTTCCGATTCTGGATGGCAACGTTAAGCGCGTACTGGCGCGCTGCTACGCCGTCAGCGGCTGGCCGGGTAAAAAAGAGGTGGAGAAGCGGCTCTGGCAGATCAGCGAAGAGGTCACGCCCGCCAGAGGCGTCAGCCAGTTCAATCAGGCGATGATGGATCTGGGGGCGATCGTCTGTACCCGCTCGAAGCCGAAGTGCGAGATCTGCCCGCTGAACAGCGGCTGTGAGGCCTACGCCAGCAGCAGCTGGGCGAGCTATCCCGGCAGGAAGCCGAAGCAGGTGCTGCCGGAGCGCAGTGGCTGGTTCCTGATGATGCAGAATGGCGATGAGGTCTGGCTGGAGCAGCGTCCGCCGGTGGGGTTGTGGGGCGGTCTGTTCTGCTTCCCGCAGTTCACCACCGAAGCGGCCATGACCGACTGGCTGGCGGCGCGGGGCATCCATGCGAAACCGCAGCAGATGACCGCTTTCCGTCACACCTTCAGCCATTTCCATCTGGATATTGTTCCGATGTGGCTGGCATGGCCTTCTGCCGGGGCGGCGATGGATGAAGCAGGCGGTCTCTGGTATAACTTAGCGCTGCCACCATCTGTGGGATTAGCCGCACCCGTTGAGCGACTTTTGCACGAGCTGCGCCATCCCCGACAACTGGCTTTGAACAGTTGTGAGATTAATGAGGAAGAGTAATGAGCCGCACGATTTTTTGTACCTTTTTACAGCGCGACGCGGAAGGACAGGATTTTCAGCTCTACCCGGGCGATCTGGGTAAGCGTATTTATAATGAGATTTCCAAAGAAGCCTGGCAGAAGTGGATGGCCAAACAGACCATGTTGATCAACGAAAAGAAGCTCAACATGATGAATCCTGAGGATCGTAAAGTGCTGGAGAAGGAGATGGTTAATTTCCTGTTCGAAGGCAAGGACGTTCATATCGAAGGCTATACTCCGCCAGAAGCGTAAACATTCCGGGCCTCTTCAGTGAGGCCGGTTATCCAGGTCAGGCTTGCACTCCCAATGAATAAAAAATTAATCGCCTTATTGGTGATAGCTCCACTTTTGGTCTCCTGTTCCGGGTCGAAGCATCAGCAGTCTCACGAAGAGTGGGTAAAAGATACCAATGGCTTTGATATTCTGATGGGGCAGTTTGCTCACAATATTGAGAATATCTGGGGTATCAATGAGGTCCTGATTGCCGGACCAAAAGATTACGTCAAATACAGCGACAACTATTACACCCGCAGCCACATCAACTTTGAGAGCGGTAAGCTGACGATCGAAACGATCTCAGGCACCGATCCTATGGCCAGCCTGCGCCAGGCGATCGTAACCACCCTGTTGATTGGCGAAGATCCGGGCAATGTCGATCTCTACTCCGATGCCAACGACATCGAGATCAGTAAAGAGCCGCTGCTCTATGGTCAGGTACTGGACAACACCGGTCAGCCGATTCGCTGGCAGGGCCGCGCTGAAGCCTTTGCGGACTATCTGATCCAGCACAAACTGATGCGCCGCACGTCCGGTCTGCATGTGATTTACTCTATTTCGATTCCGATGGTGCCGAACCACCTCGACAAGCGTGCGCACAAATATCTGCCGATGGTGCGTAAAGCCGCCGAAGAGTATGGTGTCGATGCGTCGCTGATCCTGGCGATTATGCAGACCGAGTCGAGCTTTAACCCCTATGCGGTCAGTCACTCAGATGCGCTGGGCCTGATGCAGGTCGTGCAGCATACCGCCGGTGTGGATGTGTTCCGTATGAAGGGCAAATGGGGCAAGCCGAGCCGCAGCTATCTGCTGGATCCGGAGAATAATATCGACGCCGGTACGGCCTATCTGGCGCTGTTGCAGCGCAACTATCTGGGCGGCATTCAGGACCCCCTGTCACGCCGCTATGCAGTGATCACGGCTTATAACGGCGGGGCTGGCAGCGTGCTGCGCGTCTTCTCAAGCGATAAAGATCGGGCGTTTGCGATGATAAACAATATGTCACCGGGTAAGGTTTATCAGACCCTGACCAGTCAGCATCCGTCGGCGGAGTCGCGCCGTTATCTTTATAAGGTGAATACTGCGCAGAAGAGTTACAGAGGGTTCTGACTGGGGGTGTTTGCTGCGCAAACAGGCTGGGCTTCGCCTGGCAGTCGTTTTACCCTGTGCGGGTTTCGTTCGCCTGGTGGCTGGGGCAGTTTCAGGCCCGCTTCAGCAGGCGACCGACAAGGGGGCGCCAGTCGCCGCGCCCCCCTGACCCCGGGCTCCGGCCTGCATCACCGCCGCTTCGATTCTTCCGGGTTTCTCACGGACCGGCGGGACGCGCCATCCCTGGCGTGAGCCCGCCTCTTCGCGACATCCCTGTCGCTCGTCCTGAAATCCCTCATCCGCTCAGCGGCTCTGACGGCCTCCCTCCCCGCTGTAACTTCTTCTTTCTGTGTTGGGTACTTTATCGCTTCAGGTTCAGAGGATCAGCTCTGGCTCTGGCTCTGGCTTCCAGGCCAGCAGACAACGCTGCATCGTAATAAACAAAAAGAATTCGCAGACGACAGTCTGACAGAGGCGTCCGCAGCGCCGGGGAACAACCGGAGGCCAGGATGAGCCGACAGGACGTCGGCGAAAGGACGGCACGCGCCAGGGATGGCGCGTCCGGACGGTCCGCAGGCCGCAGGGCGTGACGAGGGTACCGCACGAAGCGGGGCGCGAAGGCAGCCGGACGCCGGGATTGTTAAGGGGCGGGCGTCCGCCCCTTGACGCGTCCGCCCGCACGGGTGAACTGAAACTCCTTCTCGCCTGGCGGGCGAAACCCGCTCAGCGTAAATCCGCTGCCCGGCAAAACCATTGCCCCGTTCGCGCAGCGAACTCCCCTTCACCCGGCGGGCCGCTGCCCCGGCTTAAATCAGCCCGCCACCATCATATTCGCCACCAGATATTTTCGTCCCTGCTCATCCTCTTCGGTGTAAACACCCTGCAGCTCCGGCGAGAAGCCAGGCAACAGATTCAGCCCCTCTTCCAGCGCCAGGAAATAGCGCTGCACCGCGCCGCCCCAGATCTCTCCCGGCACCACGCAGAGCACGCCCGGCGGATAAGGCAGCGCCCCTTCCGCCGCGATTCGCCCTTCTGCCTCGGCTATCGGCACCAGCTCCACCTCGCCGCGAATATAGGCCTGATGCGCATCCTGTGGATTCACCCTGACCGCCGGGAACTCTGCGGCGCGGAACATCAGGCGCTGCAGATCCTTCACATTGTGGCTGACGTAGAGATCGTGCATCTCCTGACAGAGACGCCGCAGGGTGTAACCCGCATAGCGTCCGGCATTTTTGCGGTAGAGGGTCGGCAGCACTTCGGCCAGCGGCGCATCCTCTTTAACGTGCTGCTCAAACTGCGCCAGCATCGCCACCAGATTGGCCATCTTCTCCGGACTCTCTGCGGGCGTCAGCAGGAACAGGATTGAATTGAGATCGCACTTCTCCGGCACGATGCCGTTCTCACGCAGGTAGTTCGCCAGGATCGTCGCCGGTATACCAAACTCACTATACTCACCGCTGGCCGCGTCGATGCCCGGCGTGGTCAGCAGCAGCTTACAGGGATCGACCCGATACTGATCGCGCGCATATCCGGCAAATCCGTGCCACTTCTCCTGCGGTTCAAAGCTGAAGTAACGCAGATCGCGGGCGATCGTCTCCGTCGGGGCATCCTGCCAGCGCTGTCCCGCTACTTTCTCCGGCACAAACGGCAGGATCATTTCGCAACGTTCCAGGATCGCTTTGCGCGCATCAATCCCCAGCCTGACGCACTCATCCCACATCCGACGCCCCGCTTCGCCCTGATGCATTCTGGCGTTGATATCCAGCGCGGCAAACAGCGGGTAAAACGGGCTGGTGGATGCGTGCAGCATAAATGCGTTATTCAGGCGCTTATGCGGGCAGAAGCGCCGCTGGCCACGGATGTGATTATCCTTTTTATGAATCTGCGACGTCTGCGAAAAACCGGCCAGCTGCTTGTGCACGGACTGCGTCACAAAGATGCCGGGATCGTTCTCATTCAGCTCCAGCGTCAGCGGTGAACAGCCCTCCATCAGCGGAATGAACTGCTCATAGCCGAGCCACGCGGAGTCGAACAGGATGTAGTCGCACAGGTGGCCGATGCGGTCCACCACCTGACGCGCGTTGTAAACCGTGCCGTCATAGGTGCCCAGCTGAATAATCGCCAGACGGAACGGCCTCTCTTCTCCGGCACGCTCGGGCGCTACCGCCGCAATCTGCCTGCGCAGATAAGCGTCATCAAAGCAGTGCGCATCAATGCCGCCAATAAAGCCAAAGGGATTACGCGCCGCTTCCAGATAAACCGGCGTCGCGCCCGCCTGAATCAGCGCACCATGATGGTTCGACTTGTGGTTGTTGCGGTCGAACAGCACCAGATCGCCACGGGTCAGCAGCGCATTGGTAACAACCTTATTGGCGCTGGAGGTGCCGTTCAGCACAAAGTAGGTTTTGTCGGCGTTAAACACCTTCGCAGCATACTTCTGCGCATCTTTGGCGGAGCCTTCATGGATCAGCAGGTCGCCCAGCTTGACGTCGGCATTGCACATGTCCGAACGGAAAACGTTCTCGCCATAAAAGTCGAAGAACTGTTTGCCTGCCGGATGCTTTTTAAAGAACGCACCGCCCTGATGACCGGGACAGGCAAAGGTGCTGTTCTGCATATCGACATAGCGGCTCAGCGTCTCAAAGAACGGCGGCAGCAGCGCCGCTTCATACGCCTGCGCAGCCGCCTCCAGCGCCTGCCACGCCTCCGGCTCGCCATTCAGCTCACCGCTGACGCCGGGCAGGTGCATCACCTCCTCTTCAAAGGCGTTCGCGACAAAGACCGGCAGATTGAAGCCGGTGTGGCGCAGCAGGGCCAGTACCCCGCTGCGGGTATCCGCCAGCGAGACGACAACCGCCGCCACATCGGTAAAGTCGGTGTTATCCAGCGTCACTACATCACGCGCGGTGTTCAGGGTCAGGCTGGGCGCAACGGCGGCGCTGGCAGCAATTTTCAGTGGAGTCATAGCGAATCCCCAACGTCAGGGAGAAGTGCCTGCGGCACAATTATGGGGACGGTGCCCCGGCGAATAATGAACGTTCGGCAGGCATTACGCAGCGGGTGAAGGGTGCTTCACCGCCACCGCCTGACGGACTCACCGCATGGTCAGTAACGGAGAGATCGGGAAAGAGAAAAGCCCGCAGTGCGCCGGAAAACGCGAACGGTAAGACGGGCGGATGCGCGGTAAACCGGACATGGCGACGTCCTCGATGGTGAAGAAGCAGGGTCAAAAAAGTGGCGCTCATCATGTCATCTTTTTTAAGCACCGACAAGCCAGAGACGGGAATTGTTCATTCATTGAATTAAAACTCAACCTTATGATTTATATACCATAATCCAAACAACAGCCTTTTCAGGCACGATTAATTATATGAAATATATGCAGATTTATGCACTCATGCCTGCCAGCGTTAAACGCGTATTTTCCAGGCCGTCGCTCTGCTGGCCCGCACACGCACCCCGTGCCCTACCGCATTGCAACCGCCTGGCGTAGACTTAGCCTCTCTTTTCCACTCTGCCGGAGGCTGCATGTTCAAGGCACTGGTCATTGAAAATGACGAACAGGGTTACCGTTCTCTGCTGAAAGATCTTCCCGAATCCCAACTGCCCGACCACGATGTCACGCTCGACGTCAGCTACTCATCCCTGAACTACAAAGATGCCCTCGCGATCTGCAATAAAGGCCCGATCGTGCGCCAGTTTCCGATGGTGCCGGGTATCGATTTTGTTGGCCGGGTGACGGCCAGCCGCCATCCTGACTGGAAAGAGGATGATGTGGCGCTGCTGACGGGCTGGGGCGTCGGTGAAAAACAGTGGGGCGGCCTGGCACAGAAAGCCAGCGTCAGTGGTGACTGGCTGGTGAAGCTGCCCGCCACGCTGAGTCCGTTGCAGACAATGGCGATCGGCACGGCGGGCCTGACCGCGATGCTCTGTGTGATGGCGCTGGAAAAGCAGGGCATCACGCCGGAACGGGGGCCGGTGCTGGTGACCGGCGCCAGCGGCGGCGTCGGCAGCTATAGCGTCAGCCTGCTGGCGCGTCTGGGCTATGAGGTCACGGCGTCGAGCGGACGCGCCAGCGACCACGGCTGGTTAATCGACACTCTGGGCGCAACCTCGGTGATGGATCGTGAAGAGCTCTCACAGCCCGGCAAACCGCTGGTTAAAGAGCAGTGGGCCGCCGCCATCGACAGCGTCGGCAGCCACACGCTGGCGAATGTCCTGGCCGCCACCCGGCGGGACGGCGTGGTCGCAGCCTGCGGCATGGCCCAGGGGCTCGACCTGCCAGCCAGCGTCGCGCCCTTTATCCTGCGTGGCGTGACCCTGGCCGGTGTCGATAGCGTGATGTGTCCGAAACCGCTTCGCCAGCAGGCGTGGCAGCGCCTCGGTGAGTTGCTGGATAGCGAACGGCTCAGCAGGCTGAGCCGGGTGATCCCGCTGAGCGAAGCCAGAGAGGGCGCGCAGGCTCTGCTGGAGGGCCGTGTGCAGGGTCGGCTGATCGTCGACTGTCGCTGAATCCAGAAAGGTGCGGTGCGCGCCTCTAGCGGGCGGCCCGCCGTAACCGTTTGATCAGCCCCTGCAGCGCGAACTCTGTGCCCTGCTCCATCACGGATTTTGGATCGCCGCTGAACTGGTGGCACTCCGCCTCATCCGTGCCATCCGGCAGCATCCAGCCGAACCAGATGGTGCCCGCCGGGGTACCATCGTCTCCGCCATCCGGCCCGGCATAGCCGGTAATCGATAATCCCACCGGTTCACCCGAACGGGCGCAGGCCCCCTGCACCATCTCCCTCGCCGTCTGTTCGCTTACCGCCGTATGCTGCTTCAGCGTGTCGGGATGTACTCCCAGCAGGCGGATTTTGGCGTTTTCGCTGTAGGTCACAAAGCCGCTGGTGTAAAAGTCGCCGCTGCTCTCTACTGCAGCCAGCGTCATGCTGATCAGCCCGGCGGTGCAGGATTCAGCGGTGGTCAGATGCCATCCGGAAGCGAGTAAAATTTTACCCAGTTGTTCAGCGGTCTGATCAAGTGATGTCGCCATAGTGGTCTCCTCAGTCTGTCAGGCACTCCAGGTATAGCGCAAAATCGGCAATTAAAAGCGCGCAAAGCAATGTTTTTAAAAGCGAAACGGCCAGAAATCAGGGTTGAATATCAGGCGGGTTACACTTAGCATGACCCTGAGGATCGGGCTGAGCGCGCCGTGGCAGAGGCTGTCCGGCAGCGCGTACACGCGGCCGCGCGGCCTCTCCGCAGGCAGGCGGGAAGCTGCGTCAATCGCTGAAAAACGGGTCGCAGAGGCGCGCAGCCACGGATTAGTTGTTACTCTTCGCCTCCCTGCCTGCCGGCAGCATAAAAAAGCACGCGGTCAACGCGGCACCAGGCATGAGCACCATGCCGACGATCCAGACTTTTTACCCGCCTCTATGCCCTCTGGCAGGTTTAACGGGATAACTCACCACAGCGCACAGATTTTTAACCCGAATGCATCTGCATTTATTAATACATAAAGGAAGAGAGTGATGGCGCAAAAACCGGTGGTTGTTATTCATTACTGTATGCAGTGCAACTGGCTGATGCGGTCAGCGTGGATGGCACAGGAGCTTCTGCACACTT
Source organism: Pantoea sp. Ep11b (assembly GCF_040783975.1). Classification (NCBI taxonomy): domain Bacteria; kingdom Pseudomonadati; phylum Pseudomonadota; class Gammaproteobacteria; order Enterobacterales; family Erwiniaceae; genus Pantoea; species Pantoea sp. Ep11b. The sequence goes on from NZ_CP160631.1 coordinate 3,650,977, forward strand.
TTGCGGAGGATCTGGCGGAAGTGACACTGAAACCGGGCACCGGCGGTGTCTTTGAAATTACGCTGGATGAGCATCTGTTGTGGGAACGTAAGCGCGATGGCGGCTTCCCCGACGCGACCACGCTGAAGCAGCGCGTGCGCGACATCTGCTTCCCGGACCGCACGCTGGGTCATATCGACAAGCACAAAACGGAAATCAGCTAAGGGCTATTCGCTGCCGGTGATTTTCTCTGCCGCGTCATGCAGCGCCTGAATCAGCGTTTGCAGCGCGGCGTCTGAGATATCCTCCTGCGCCAGCCGCCGATTCAGCGCGACCTTCAGCCCGTGAATCGCCTGCTCCACGGCAGGAATGCTGCGGTTGTTGACCAGCACCGCCAGTGAAGAGAGCCGCGCAATCAGGCTGAGAACCATTTCACGCTGTTCGGCCAGCTGCGCCCTGCCTGCGGGCGTCAGGCGATAGGCTTTGCGTGTGGCCTGCGCATCCACCACCTGAATCGCCTCCATCTCCTCCAGCAGCGTCAGATTGGGATAGATAATTCCCGGACTCGGTGAATACTCTCCCTTTGACAGCTCCTCAACCGACTTAATCAGCTCATAGCCGTGCGCCGCACGCTGTTCCAGAAAGTGCAGCATCAGCAGGCGGATCTCACTCGCTTCCAGCATTTTTTCACGTCGTTTACGACGCCCGCCGCAGCCAGCCTGCGCGTCAGAGGAAGTGGAAGTCGGATACGGTTTCATGGCCTGCCCTGCGGAGAAAAAGGAGGTTGATGGTAGTTCGCCGCCTGACAAAACTCAATTACCGTAACCGCCTACTTCGCGTGCCAGTAGGCCACCGCCCGCACGAAGCGGCTGTCGAGGCCGCGCTGCAGCGTGAAGTAGTCCGAGAGGGCTTTCACCGCCTCCCCCTCGCCGGTCAGCCAGATAAAGTAATCCTCTGCCGGCAGCGCGATCGCATCCAGCCGGGCCATCAGTTCGCTGATCTGCGCCTTCTGCATCTGACCGCTGCCGAGCCAGTGTGCTGTGAGGTTATCCGTCTCCGACAGATAGTCGCGGCCCGTCGCGCTATCGGTAAAGGCGTAAAGATGCAGCGCCTGCGCCTGAACGTCACGCTGACGACGCGCAAAGGCAGGCAGACCGGTTTCATCGCAGACGCAGAGCTGGAAGGCATAATCGGTCGGCACCACCAGCGAACCGCGCGGCCCGCCGATAATCAGCCGATCGCCCGGCTGTGCCCGCGTTGCCCAGTCACTGGCTACACCCTGCTGGTGAATATAGAAGTCCAGGGTCAGTGAAGACTCACCATCAAACGCCAGCGGCGTGTAGTCCCGCGCCTGGGGACGCTGCCCCTCCGGCCAGACAATCCCCTCTTCCGTGATTTGCGGCAGAGCGAGTGGCGTATCGTCAGCCGGGAAGAAGACTTTGATGTGATCGTCAAAGCCTGGCGAGGTAAAGCCCGCCAGATCGCTGCCGCTGAAGCGGATGCGCCAGAAATGACCGGCGACCCGCGTTTTACTGACCACTTCAATATGACGGAAACGTAATTCATTACGGACGCGCTGCGGCGTGCGTGGGTTCGCTGATAAAGGCAAAGTGTCTCTCCCGGAAACCGGTGTGCCCGCAGGCCGGGGCGCGCCGGAGTTAAATAACAATCATTCGCATCTGAAGCCAGAAGATTAGCTATGATATATCTTCAGCACAAGAACGAAAAATGCGATCGGCCGGGATAAGATATATTTTACGCAACGGACGCGAGGCGTCATCCAGCGCAGGAGCGACAGAGAAAAGAGAGGCAGGAAGAGCGTCGTAGCCAGCAGAAAAGTCAGACAGATAGAGCAGGTGAAAAGGAGCCAGGCGTCGGATTGCGTAAGCGCGTCCGGCTGCTGCTGAGCCGGACACGGTTGTGCGCCGCAGATGTTGGCAGCGCAGCCACGCTTACAGCGTGTCGTTAAATCCGGAGAGAGAAGAGTGGGAAGTGGTGTGCGCCGGCAGCTCCCCGTCGCCCAGAATTTCATGCTGAGAGCTTTGAGCATGCGGATGCAGTCCGTCAGGCGGTGAGAAAGGCTCAGCCTGCTGCGCCACTGCTATAACAGGCAATGCCAGAATAAGTGAAATCAATAAGCGTCGCATAGTGGTCTTCGGTTGTCGTTCTGGCCGGAAACGGCCTGAAATGCAGATGAATATTCCAGCCCCATCACAGATGCACGATGATTAAGGTATGATGAGGTTTCGGAGGAGGATTTTACGCCAGTCGGGCGCGTTATTTTATAAAATCGTGCGGTTTGTCACGGTATACCGCACGAAAGATGAATGAGCCATTCCCCTGCCCGGCTGCTTACGCCTGCGTCACCGGAATGGAAAAGACGCCGCTCAGCCAGTCGGCTCTGCAGTGCGCGAAATCGAGTCGCAGCAGATCTTTGCCCGGACGGCGCGACACGCCCAGCGCGGGCAGATGCTGATAGTAGATATCTTCGATAAAGCGCGTCAGCTGCTCCGGTTTGCCGCTCCAGCGGAGCGACGCGTAGAGGCCGCACTCCTCGTGCCAGCGGGTGGTCTCTCCCAGCAGCCCGGCATGCTGCGGCTCCAGCGCCTGAAACAGGCTGATATTCTGCTGGTCGGCAGAGCTGTAGCCTGGGCCATACTGAAAACCCAGCCAGCCCTGCGTCACCCTGCTGCCCGCCAGCGCGACGAGCTGCCGCGCCTGACTGGCGACCCGGTGGTCGCGATCGGCGATGTAATCTCCAAACTTACACTCCCACTCCAGCGTCTCACCGCACAGAGGCAGCGCTTCCTCGCGCTCCACCAGCGTTGCGCGCTCGGCCAGGGTTCGCACCAGGATGCGACCATGAAAGTTCTTTACCGGCAGATGGGGAATGCGGCGAAACGCGCCAGGCGTCAGCGAAAAGTGACCTTTAAAAACCCGGGTAAAGTTTTGCTGATTATCAAAGCCAAAACGAACGGCGATATCGATCAGCGTCATGCGCGTCAGTCGCAACGCCATCGCCGCCATCGTCAGACGCCGTTTGCGGGTATAGGCCGCCAGCGTCTGCCCGGTCATCTCCTTGAACATGCGCTGCATGTGCCACTTGGAATACCCGGACTTGAGGGTGATTTGATCGATATTGAGGTCGTCGGTGAGATTGGCTTCTATCCACTCAACCAGATCGTTGATGTGCTGTTTTTTAATGGCCTGAGTGAGCATGATGGCAAGTTACGGTGCAGTTTAGCGCTGGAATTTTCGGCACAAGAGAATAGCAAAAATCGCCATTCGCCATAAGATGAGAGGTGCGATAAACCGCGATTTCAGCGGCATACCGCATTAATTGCTTAGGTTACTAATTAAAAAAGGCTGACCCGCGTCAGCCTTTCACGTAACACTACCCGGCGTGACGGGCGCACCTCAGAGTGAGGAGCAGGCCGCCCGCACCGGGCATATCGCAGAGAGCGCCCCTGCAAAAGGATCGGCTCTCTGCTGCCTGCGACTAATGGCTGCGCATGCCCGCTGCCGTCATCATCATACGGAACAGCGAGGCAACAACGCCCAGCGCCAGTACGCTGGCGGCATAGATAACGACCAGCCACATCACACGCTTCCACCAGGGGGCTTTCGTTTCGTCCTTGTGGTCTTTCATGCTGCTGAGGCTTTTCATATCAATGGTATCCTGCGTCTGCTTTGATTTTTCCACGGAACACGTAGTAGCTCCAGAAGGTGTAGCCCAGGATCATCGGGATAATCAGCAGGCTACCGACCAGCATGAAGGCCTGGCTCTGCGGTGGCGATGCCGCATCCCAGATTGTGACCGATGGCGGAATAATGTTTGGCCAGACGCTGATACCCAGCCCGGAGAAGCCCAGGAAGATCAGGGCCAGCGTCAGCAGGAACGGCGAGTAGTGCGCCTCGCGCTTGATGGCGCGCACAATTCCCCACGAGCAGAGCAGCACCAGCACCGGAACCGGCAGGAACAGGAACAGGTTTGGCCGGCTGAACCAGCGATGGGCGATGTCCGCGTGTGAGAACGGCGTCCACAGGCTGACGATACCGATGATCACTAACAGCGCGATGACCAGCGGCGTCGCCAGCGCGGACATCTTACGGTGCAGCTCGTTTTCGGTCTTCATGATAAGCCAGGTGCAGCCCAGCAACGCATAGGCGACGACCAGACCCAGGCCGCAGAACAGCGGGAACGGCGCCAGCCAGTCCATGGCCGAACCGGCGAAGCGACGGCCCTCAACCGGGATGCCATCCAGGAAAGCGCCGACCGCCACCCCCTGACTGAAGGTCGCGATGACCGAACCCGCAATAAAGGATTTGTCCCAGAATGCCCGGTGGCCTTCAACCGCCTTGAAGCGGAACTCAAAGGCGACACCACGAAAAATCAGGCCAATCAGCATGGCGGTCAGCGGAATCGACAGCGCGTCGGTGATCACCGCGTAGGCCAGCGGAAACGCACCAAACAGGCCCGCGCCGCCCAGCACCAGCCAGGTTTCGTTGCCATCCCAGACCGGCGCGACGGTGTTCACCATCATGTCGCGCTCACCGGCATCTTTATTGAACGGGAACAGCAGACCAATCCCCAGGTCGAAGCCATCCATCACGATATACATCAGGGTTGCGAAGACGATAATCACAAACCAGATTACGGAAAAATCGATCATCTTAGTGCTCTCCATCCTTAAAGGTGGCAGCGGAAAGCGGACGTGCCGGGGTTTTCTTCTGACCGGGCCCGCCCTCTTCGGTAACGTGACCTTCGCCGACAACCGGTCCCTGCTTAATCAGGCGCATCATATAGTGATACCCCACGCCAAATACCGAGCTGTAAACCAGAATAAAGGCCAGCAGACTGATGCTCATGTGCATGTCGCCATGCGCGGAGACCGCATCAACCGTTCGCTGTACGCCATAGACGACCCACGGCTGACGACCAATCTCTGTCGTGAACCAGCCCGCCAGAATCGCAATCAGACCCGATGGCCCCATCAGCAGCGCAAACCACAGGAAAGGACGCGACTCATAGAGGCGGCCTTTAAAGCGCAGCCACAGGCTGACCACACCCAGCGTAATCATCAGCAGGCCCAGCGCCACCATTACGCGGAAGGACCAGAAAATGACCGTTGAGTTCGGCCGATCCTCTTTCGGGAACGACTTCAGTGCCGGCACCTGCTTATCCAGACTGTGCGTCAGGATCAGGCTGCCGAGATAAGGCACTTCCAGCGCATATTTGGTCCGCTCCTGCTCCATATCGGGGATGCCGAACAGGATCAGCGGCGTCGCTTCGCCCGGCGGGTTTTCCCAGTGTCCTTCGATCGCCGCGATTTTGGCTGGCTGATGCTCCAGGGTGTTCAGACCGTGCGCATCACCAATCATCGCCTGAATCGGGGCGACAATCAGGGCCATCCACAGCGCCATGGAAAACATCTTGCGGATAGCCGGATTATTGTTGCCCTTCAGCAGATGCCAGGCCGCCGACGATCCCACAAAGAAAGCGCTCGCCAGGAAGGCCGCCACCGACATATGGAACAGGCGGTAAGGGAATGAGGGGTTAAAGACGATTTTCAGCCAGTCCTGCGGAACCACCACGCCGTTCTGGATCAGATAACCCTGCGGGGTGTGCATCCAGCTGTTGGATGCCAGGATCCAGAAAGTGGAGATCAGCGTGCCCAGGGCGACCATGCAGGTGGCAAAGAAGTGCAGACCCGGACCGACGCGATTCCAGCCGAACAGCATCACGCCCAGAAAGCCCGCTTCCAGGAAGAACGCCGTCAGTACTTCATAGGTCAGCAGCGGACCGGTGATACTGCCCGCAAACTCCGAGAAGCCGCTCCAGTTGGTGCCGAACTGATAGGCCATGACCAGCCCGGAGACCACACCCATGCCGAAGTTAACGGCAAAGATTTTCGACCAGAAGTGGTAGAGATCGCGATAGGTCTGATCGCGGGTTTTGAGCCACATACCTTCGAGGACGGCCAGGAAGCTGGCGAGACCGATGGTGATGGCGGGAAAGATAATATGGAAGGAAACAGTAAATGCGAACTGTATCCTGGCCAGATGAAAGGCATCTAATCCGAACATTGCTTACCTCTTTGCCACATAGATTTGCCACATAGAACACCATGTATTTACTTATAATTAACAACTTAAGCCTGATACGCGACTTCTCTGCGCTTATTGAAATTCCCGCCGCAAATTTAGAACTATTCGCGGCGAGGAAACAGAAACAGTGGGGTTAATGAAAACTATAACAGTCTTTTTTGATTTTGATCATTGTTTTTAGCAGGAATTATCTATTTAAAAATAAGGCTTAAAGGTTAACCACAGGGTGTTTTTGTGTCATTAATGTTACGGTATTTGCCGCATTAAAAAGCGGGCCGGCGAACACAAATTCCGCCTGAAAAAGGGTCTCAACGGCCTGTTTTCAGACACTATTTTGCTGATCACACTGACCACGCGGGCCGAAAAGTGACGCAGGAAAAATGAAATCATCTTATTTCTTAACAGGTTAAACCTGAAAACAGCCGTCTCTGCCGCTTTGTTTTATTTTTGGTTTTACTCCGGCAGATCCCGTCGGGGATTCTGACAAAATAAACGGCGGAGCCGGGAATTAAGAGGCCGCAGGAATGTTAATAAAATGAGTCAAAATTTACGGATGAATTAACAATGAAAGCCAGGCCGCAGATTATTGCTGGCCCGGACCGGATAAATCGATTTAATTAGCGGCAATAAGTTGGGAGGCCGGCTGGGTTATTTGCGCCACCCTGCCGGTGGCACGGTGACGGTGCAGAAATGCGCTGGGCCGAAAAGCAGAATTGCAGATTAAAAAATGCCGGTGTCGTCACATTCTGACCACCAGCGCGGAAATTCAGGCTGCCGGAAGGCTGCCGCGCTGCGCCAGAATCCGGCCCAGATTCTCTTCCAGCCAGTCCGCCAGCCCCACGACCTGCTCCCCGACCTCGCGACCGAGCGGTGTCAGGCGATACTCAACGTGCGGCGGCACCACATCAAAAGCGATGCGCTGCACAAAACCATCCTCCTCCAGGTAACGCAGGTTCTGCGCCAGCATCCGTTCGCTGACGCCGCCGACGGCCCGGCGCAGCGCGCTGAAGCGCAGCGTCTGGTCCTGCAGCGCCAGCAGAATCAGTACGCTCCAGCGGCTGGTGACCCGCTTCAGGACGTCACGCGAGGGGCAATCAACGTTAAGCAGTTCGCCACGAATAAATTTTTCACTCAGTTTTTCAGCCATTTACTTTGCCTTTCCCACACTAACAATTCTGTAAGTACTTACTTAAAGTTAGTTTATCCCCTAGTCTGAATTTCACCAACAGCCACAGGAGAAAGATCATGATTGCAGTGACAGGCGCAACCGGCCAGCTCGGCCGTAAGGTGATTGCAGCACTACTGAAGAAAGTTCCGGCAGAGACGATCGTCGCCGCGGTGCGTACGCCCGCCAGAGCCGCCGATCTGGCCGCACAGGGCGTCATCGTCCGCCAGGCCGACTACGGCCAGCCAGAGACGCTGGAGGCCGCTTTTGCCGGTGTGGAAAAACTGCTGCTGATCTCCGGCAGTGAAGTCGGCCAGCGTGAAGCGCAGCACAGGGCAGTCATTGCGGCCGCCCGCGCCGCTGGCGTGCGCTTTATCGCCTACACCAGCCTGCTGCATGCGGATACCTCGCCGCTGGGCCTGGCGCTGGAGCACCGCGCCACGGAAGCGCTGCTGAGAGATTCAGGCATTCCGTTCGCTCTGCTGCGCAACGGCTGGTACACCGAGAACTACGCCGCCAGCATTCCGCCAGCGCTGGCACACCATGCATTTATCGGCGCGGCGGGCACAGGCCGCATCGCCTCGGCTGCGCGTCAGGATTACGCGGATGCCGCGGCGGAAGTGATGACCCGGCCGGACCAGGCCGGGAAAGTCTATGAGCTGGCCGGTGACGACAGTTATACGCTAGCGGCGTTTGCGGCCGAAATCGCCGCGCAGAGTGGTGAAAAGGTCGATTACGTGAATCTTTCCCAGGCTGAGTTTGCGGCCGCGCTGAAAAGCGCCGGATTGCCGGAAGGCCTGGCAGAGATGCTGGCTGACTCCGATGCAGGTGCAGAGAAAGGCGCGCTTTTCAGTGATTCCCGTCAGCTGAGCAGCCTGACCGGCCGTCCGACGACCGCGTGGCAGGCGGTGATCCGCGCTGCGCTGGCGAAGGCCTGATGCGCCAGATGCTGAGCGGGAGCCCCTCCCGCTCAGCGCCGCCGTCCGCCCCGCTTTCCCGTTGCGTATGCCATTTTTTGTCCCCTTTCCGGCCCGGGATTCTGTGTCAGAATGTTAACAGACGTCGATTTTCTTCAGGTTAATTTTTTAAATTCAGGCCGCTAAGAGATTCATCCGAAATGTGTTTTTGGTGAACAGCGCTATATTTGGTTGAATTGACTGAAATTTATTAAAAAACCTCGATTAATAGACAATTTTTATTACGTTCATAGATATTCTGCATTGTTGTTCCGCAGGTCGGGGAGGCTATAATTTGTCCTTTGTGCAACCCCGACCGCTCAGGAGGCCGCTATTAATACTTATCGCCAGCAACAGAATGCACTTGAAGAGGTTCGTGCCGGGGCGGAAGTTGAGTATCAATACGATCCCCATGAACTGAAACTGGAGCGTATGCAGGATTCCGAACCGGAGCCGGAGCTGATTGAAGGCCTGCCTGCCCCGGATGCGCTCACGCCTGCCGATCGTTATCTGGAACTGTTTGAACATGTCCAGATGTCGCGGATCTTCGAGGACAGCAAAACCTTCCCCGACTGTTCGCCAAAGTACGATCCGCTGGATGTGCTGATGCGCTATCGTCGTCAGAAACGCAGCAGCGACTTCGACCTGTCGCGTTTTGTCGCCGATCACTTTTATCTGCCTGGCGTAAACGAAAGCTTTTATGTCTCCAACCCGGATAAAACGCTCAACGAGCATATCGATGATCTGTGGCCGGTCCTGACCAAAATGCCGCAGCAGCATATGCCGCACTCATCGCTGCTGCCGCTGCCGAAACCCTATGTGGTGCCGGGCGGCCGCTTTGGCGAAACCTACTACTGGGACTCTTATTTCACCATGCTCGGCCTGGCGGAGTCGGGCCGTGACGACCTGCTGCGTCACATGGCGGATAACTTCGCCTGGCTGATCGACAACTACGGTCATGTGCCCAACGGCAACCGGACCTACTACCTCAGCCGCTCGCAGCCGCCGGTCTTTGCGCTGATGGTCGAGCTGTTCGAAGAGGATGGCGTGCGCGGGGCGAAACGCTATCAGGAACAGCTGATGAAGGAGTATCAGTTCTGGATGGATGGCGCCGGGTCGCTGATGCCTAATCAGGCCTATCGCCATGTCGTGCGGATGCCGAACGGTTCGCTGCTGAACCGCTACTGGGACGACCGCGATACGCCGCGCGATGAGTCGTGGATGGAAGATGTGGAAACCGCCCGCGAATCGAAACGTCCGGCCAGCGAGGTCTATCGCGACCTGCGTGCGGGCGCGGAATCGGGCTGGGATTACTCCTCGCGCTGGCTGCGTAACCCGAAACGGCTGTCGAGCATTCGCACCACACAATTTATTCCTATCGATCTGAATGCGTTCCTGTACAAGCTGGAGCTGATGATCGCCACCCTGTCGCACGCCAAGGGCGAAGAGCTGACCGCGCTGGCGTGGCAGAAAAAGGCCGAAGCGCGTAAACGTGCGATCACCCGCTATCTGTGGGACAGCACCGCTGGCGTCTTCCGCGACTACGACTGGCGGCGTGAGCGTTTCGGTGCCTTTACCGTGGCGTCGGTGGTTCCGCTGTTTGTCGGGCTGGCAACGCCGCATCAGGCGCACCTGCAGGCGATCTCCCTGCGTCACCTGCTGCTGAGCAATGGCGGCCTGCTGACCTCGATGGTAGAGAGCGGCGAACAGTGGGATCGGCCCAACGGCTGGGCACCGATGCAGTGGATGGCGATCGTCGGCCTGAACAACTACGGTGAAGAGACGCTGGCGACGGAAGTGGCGGTGAACTGGCTTAATACCGTGAATAACTTCTACCAGCTGCACCATAAGCTGGTCGAGAAGTATGACATCAGCGGCGAACGCGCCCGTCCGGGCGGCGGGGGCGAATATCCGCTCCAGGATGGTTTTGGCTGGACCAACGGCGTCACGCGTAAGCTGATGACGATGTATGGCCATCTGATGGCGGACTGAGTCCGTCACACCAGCAACGCAAAAAGCCGGGTTCGCCCGGCTTTTTCATGCAGGTCATCCTGCGGGACTACTTCTTCGCTTCGGTGCCCGGCTGTGAGGCACGTTGCAGGAACTGCTGTGTGACTTCAGGAATATGCTGCAGCAGCCACTCCGCCATGGCCACTTCCTGATCGCGGATTTCACTCAGTATGCGAACGCCCTGCGCGTCACCGACCTGTTCAGCCGTGGCGATCAGGCTGGTATAGCTGGCGATTTCGGCATTTTCAAAAACATAGCCACTGATTGCGCCCTTGACCACTTCATCTGAGTTGAACATCCCGCCGACAGCCTGACCGGTGGCCGCCATCTTACCCATCGCATCTTTCATCACTGAGTGGTCGATACCGTGGCTGTCGAGCAGCTGTTCCAGAAGCGTCAGCTGATGTTTCGTCTCGTCGAGATGCTGAGCCAGACGCTGCTCCAGTGCCGGATAGTGTTCAAGACGGCCCGACATCTTGCTGAGCATGCTTTCTGCCTGTTTTTCCATAGCATGCGCGTCGCGCAGCCAGTCGTGATAATGTTCAATCGCAGTCATGTCGTTCTCCTTAAGAAACAGTAATCGCTTCGGCTACCGAGGTGAGCTTCTCATCCGTTTGCTTCTCTTCATTCAGGGTCGTCTCCAGCAACTCTGCCGCTTTGGTGTACCCCAGCTTCAGCGCCAGCGCATGCAGCGTACCGTAAGTGGCAATCTCATAGTGCTCCACCTTCTGCGCCGCACCGATCAGCCCCTGATCGCGGATTTCGCCTTTTTCGACGGATTCGATAATCTCCTGCGCTTCTTCGACCAGCCCTTCCAGCGCATGACACTTCATTCGTTTAATTCTGACCTCAGGTGTGACCTCCACCAGTTCATCCAGTCGCTCAATCTGCGCACGGGTCTCTTCCAGATGCTGATTAAAGGCAGCGATAAGATTTTCGTCACTGGCAGCACGCGCCATTTTAGGCAATGCACGGGTTATCTGTTTCTCAGCGCTGTAGACATCGGACAAGTCGTGGATGAACAGGTCATTTAACGTTTTCACTGTCATAAGATAGCCTCACTGTTAAAAAAGCTGCGCCGTTAATAACGCAACGCCAGTCATTTCGTTGACACACGGAAAGTCTAGTGGAGATTTATAATATCGCCCACCGCATCGGTATAAATTTAAGACAAAAGTAGCATATCAGATGCACTTTCCCCTTTTACAGCAACACGTTAGCTCTTAATTCTTTTTCCTGCAGCCGCTTCGTCAGCCAAGCTGCAATTTGTACAATTTTATAAATAGCTGTATACATTTTTCAATCTGGCGCATAAAAATTGCACCGGCCAGGCATTACCTGTACAAAGTTTTATTAAATGGTATAGCTTTAATCGATCGGAAATAAAAAAAACCGGAAAGGAAGCCTCTCCGGTTTAATTAACGGCGTCTTTGCCTGCTGTTGATTCAACAGCGACACAATTCAGAATATAATTATCTTGCAGGAAAATAAAAGAGATCTTTTACAGCCCGGTAAACGGCATCCACAGCCCTGACAGCAGCATCAGATTCGTTTAGCTCCGGCGACTTACCTTCCCTCCCTTACGCCCTGCCTCAATCGCACGTTCGGGATCGTTCTTGAAGTTCCCGCCGCTTTTCTGGCCACCTTTACGTCCCGCTTCCGCAGCACGCTCTTTGTCAGCCGCAAAATTTCCGGCCCCACCACGATATTGAGTCATTCTGTGTTCCTCTTTGAAATTAAAAATCAGAATTTGCACAGTTAATGCTTCATCAGGCCGATTCAGCAATCTAAATGTAGACAGAAAATCGGACCGATCAAGCAACAAAATAACAATCCGTCACGCTCTGGATTATTAGAGAGAGTTACCTATCCTGGATTGATAACGTGTTTAAACTATCGCTGCGCGTCTATTCGAAAGAAGCGCAACGACGCGGCAATGCTTTTTCACATAAAAAGCCGCGCCCTATTAATCGATCATTTTCGAAAAATGTCCAATTGAAAAAATAGTAAACGAAGCGGCAGAAAGATAACCTCATCAATATCAGTTAGTGAAGATGATCAACAAACGATCAATTTACCTAAGCGAAGCGGTAAATATAATCAGGTTACTTTGTTATCACCCAGGAATTAAGCGAGACGCAGAAGGTCAATCGCGCCAGTTGAAAATAACCATTTTTGATCGATAAACGATCAATTATGCTGATTTAATGAAAATTAAATTCAAATGTCACCTCATCATCAGCGATGGGTATTAAAGAATAAACGAAGCGGTAATAGAGAGAGGTGAGAAAATGAAAAGCCGTTTTAGGATTAATACTAAAATTTAGGTTGTGTGGTGCTGCGCACCGATCGCTGAGGCGACCGGCAGGGAAAAAAAAGCCAGGGAGGATCCGGTAAGGTCAGAAGAAACGGCTGCGCCAGCGGTCAGGCTCAGCAAAGGTCGGCTGCGTCGGGAAAGGCGTCATCTATCGCGATACCGCGTTTACCATTTTTCTTAATGCGATACATCGCTGCATCCGCCCGAGCCAGTGCGGTATCGAAGTCATCATTTTCCTGCACCTGCGACACGCCGACAGAGGCGCCGATCTGAGCGTGACCGTTTGACATATCAAAAGGGGTGAGCACCGCATCAAGACAGGCGTCAGTCAGTTCGCGGACCAGGGGGTGGTGCAGCGGATAGGGCAATAACAGAACAAACTCATCGCCGCCGAGCCGGCCAATGACCCCCTCAGCGGGTACGCATTCCGTTAAACGCTGACTGAGCTGGATCAGTACCTCATCCCCGCTGCGATGTCCCAGAGTGTCGTTAACATGCTTGAAGTTATCCAGATCGATAAAGGCAACACAGAGTGCTCCCTGCGCTTTCATTTCGCAGAAATAGTTTTGCAGAGCGTGGCGATTGTTGAGCAGCGTCAGGGGATCGTGCAGTGCCAGCAGCGCGAGCTGCGCTTCATACTGCTTCTCTTTCGTCATGTCGATATGGGTGCCGATCACTTTTACCGGCTCGCCCTGGGCGTTCCACTCACTGACCCGGCCACGATCCAGCACCCAGGTAATGCTGCCATTCTTTGCGATCATGCGGTGCAGCGCCTCGTAGTAAGGCGCTTTGCCGGCAATATGATCGTAAAACGCCCGCAGAACCTCAGCGGCATCATCGGGGTGCAGGCTCTCTTTCCAGGATTCAAAGTTGGCGTCGGTCTCTTTCGGCTGGAAACCCAGCATCGCGCCCCAGCGCCGGTTAAAGATCACCAGTTTGCCGCTGGGGATATCGAGCTGCCAGAGAAACAGCCCGGTGCCATCCAGCGCCGCGTTGAGTTTGTTCCGGGCGTCATGGGCTATACGCTTCAGACGCGCATTATGCTTTTTCAGGTTCTGTATCTGCAGCCGCAGTGCTTCTTCTGACATGACCGTGAGAGCGCTGGAAAAAAGGGGTATTGTGCCTGTCAGGTGGATTCTGTAAAGAGTGGCTTATAAAACACGATTAGTCGCGGTCAATTGCAGGCTGGACAGCATATCAGGCGGTGACACTCTGGCAACGCAGCACAGAGCCGGGACGGCAAATTGGTTTCGCCGTGAAATCTGTTTGTGTGGCTACTCAATTCAGAGCCGGAATGAACGGCGGAAATGGAAATTCGGATTGTTCGGCGGGATGTGGCGAGTGAATCGAACCTGTCGATAACGGGTTCGCCTCAGAATGCAAAAACCCGCCAGAGGCGGGTTCTTTAAATATGGTGCCCGAACCCGGAATCGAACCAGGGACACGGGGATTTTCAATCCCCTGCTCTACCGACTGAGCTATTCGGGCAACGGGGCGCATTAAACCAAAGCGGCCCGGCAGCGTCAAACGCTTTTCACCAAAATCACACCAACTGACCGCTTTTCCATCAACCCGGCCATCGGGTCTGTTTCACGGCAAAAAAGCGGACGTCGATCGAATAAATTTCAGCCAGCAGCGGGCTGCCCTCTCTATTGCGCCGCTATTTTGCCGATATAACTTGCGAGACCCACACTAATAATAAGGATCATCATGTTTTCTACTATTACATCAGGTATTGCTTCCCGTCATAGCTGGCAGAAGCGCTCACACTCAGCGGCTACGCTGAGCTCTCTCAACGGCTCCATCGCCATGATCGAATTCTCACCCGATGGCACCATTCTCGGCGCCAACGCGCTGTTTCTGGCGAGCATGGGCTATACGCTGGCGGAGATCGAGGGCCAGCACCACAGCCTGTTCTGCACGCCGGAACAGCTGCAGTCGCAGGCCTATCGCGACTTCTGGCAGCGACTCAACCGGGGCGAAAGCTTCAGCGATAAGTTTCTGCGCATGGCGAAGAACAGCCGCCCGATCTGGCTGGAAGCCAACTATGTTCCGGTGCAGAACCGTCACGGTCGGGTAATCAAAATCGTCAAGCTGGCCACCGACATTACCAGCCATATTAACGATGCGCAGGAGCAGCGCGCCATCACCACCGCCATTGAACGATCGATGGCGGTGATCGCCTTTAACCTCAAAGGGGAAGTCCTGAAAGCCAACGATAACTTCCTGAAAACCATGGGCTACCGTCGCGAAGAGGTGGAAGGCGTTCATCACAGCCGCTTCTGTTCTGCGGCCGTGCGTGACAGCCGGGAGTACAGCGAATTCTGGCAGCAGCTGAATCGGGGTGAATTTGTCTCGGGTCAGTTTCCCCGCGTCAACAAGCAGGGCGAGACGATCTGGTTGCGTGCCACCTACAACCCGGTATTTGATGAACAGGGCAGGCTCTACAAAATCGTCAAGTTCGCGACCGACGTGACCGCCCAGGTGGAGAAGAATCAGCAGGAGCATGATGCGGCGCAGCGGGCCTATCATACCGCGCTGCAGACGGATAAGAGCACGAAGCTGGGGGCGGATGTGATCGCCAGCAGCGTCGAAACCATGAACGCGCTGGCCGGCGAACTGCAGGGGATCTCCGGGGATATTACCGGACTGAGTGAATCCTCAGATCGCATCGGAGCAATTGTTGAAGGGATACGCCGGATCGCCGATCAGACCAACCTGCTGGCGCTGAATGCGGCCATCGAAGCGGCGCGCGCCGGAAGTCATGGCCGCAGCTTTGCGGTGGTGGCGAACGAAGTTCGCACGCTGGCGGCGAACATCAACCGCGCGACCACCGACATCGAAAACCGGATACAGCAGAACCATCTGCTGGCGAGCCGGGCACTGAAAGGGATTGAGTCGAACCTGAAGCGCGCCGATCAGGGCGTGCAGCTGGCGCAGGAGGCGGGTGGCGTCATTGCGGAGATTCGGGAGGGCGCAACGGACGTGGTGCACGCGATTGGTCAGGTCACGAAAACGCTCAGCGTCTGACGCGCAGGGGGGGCAGTCGCCCCCTTTTTTTATGGCGTGGCCGGGGCGGTCGCGTCCGGCGTCGGCGGAAGGAAAATGTGATCCAGTATATCCCGCATTACGGGCGCTGCCGTGACCCCTTCCCCGCCTCCGTTCTCCAGAATCAGCGCCACCGCCACTTTCGGGTCATTAAAGGGCGCAAAGGCGGTATAGAAGATATGGTCGCGCAGCCGGACCGGGATCATCTTCGCGTTATAGGTCTGATTCTGGCGCAGGCTGAACACCTGAGAGGTCCCGCTTTTCGCCGCGATGCCATAAGGTGCGGTGTGGAAATATTTATACCCGGTGCCGTTGGGTGAGTTAGCCATGCCAAACATCGCGTGGCGCACCAGCGACCAGTAAGGTGAACGGGGATCGCCAATCTGCGTTTCGCGCTGCTGCGGATGGTAATTTTCAACCAGGGTGCCGCGCTGGGTTTTCTCCAGCAGATGGGGCGCGATGACCCGGCCGTTATTGATCAGCGCCACCATCGCTTTCACCATCTGAATCGGCGTCGCAATCCAGTACCCCTGGCCGATGCCCACGGACACCGTGTCTCCCTGATACCAGGGCTTTTTATGCACCTTCTGCTTCCATTCGCGGCTCGGCAGTAAGCCGTTGTACTCCTCATTGAGATCGATCCCGGAGGGCTTGCCATAACCGAACTGGCTGAGCATGGTGTGAATCCGGTCAATGCCCATCATGAATGCCACCTGATAGAAAAAGGTATCGGCGGACTCTTCGATGGCGCGCGTCACATCCAGCATGCCGTGACCGGTTTTTTTCCAGTCGCGATAGCGCCGATCGGTGCCGGGCAGCGTCCAGGTTGGCGCACCGAAGAACTGTGTCTGTGGCGTGATCACATGGGTCAGCAGCGCCGA
Source organism: Pantoea sp. Ep11b (assembly GCF_040783975.1). Classification (NCBI taxonomy): domain Bacteria; kingdom Pseudomonadati; phylum Pseudomonadota; class Gammaproteobacteria; order Enterobacterales; family Erwiniaceae; genus Pantoea; species Pantoea sp. Ep11b. The sequence goes on from NZ_CP160631.1 coordinate 3,667,441, forward strand.
CATCGCCATATACGGCTTCACCGTCGAGGCGGGCGGATAGAGTCCCTGGGTCACGCGGTTGATCAGCGGCAGATCCTTGTCCTGCAGCAGTTTTTTATAGGCCTGATAGCTGATGCCTTTAACGAAGGGATTGGGATCGTAGCTGGGGCTGGAGACCATCGCCAGCACCGATCCGTCATGCGGATCTTCTATCAGCAGCGCCGCACGCTGCCCCGCCAGACGGCTCTCCACATACTGCTGCAGGTGGAGATCCAGCGTCAGCGTCAGGTTTTTACCGGCGACCGGCGGCACCTCTTTCAGCACCCGCACAATCCGGCCGTGGTTATCCACCTCCACTTCCTGATAGCCTGGTTTGCCATGCAGCAGCGTTTCGTAATAGCCCTCAATCCCCTGCTTACCGATGTTATGGTCTGCCGCGTAGTTCTCCGCAATGCCTTCGGCATTCAGCCGTTTGTAGTCGCTGTCGTTAATTTTCGACACATAGCCGACCACATGCGCCAGATCCGCGCCATAGGGATATTCGCGATCCTGATAGGTTTCAATCGTCGCCCCGGTAAAGTGGAACTGATTCACCGCAAAGCGGGCGACCTCCTCCTCGGTCAGCTCCTCTTTCAGCACCACCGGCTTGTAACGGCTGGTCTGCTTCAGCGCATGGCGGAACGTCTCAATCTCGTCAGGCGTCAGATTCACGATGGGCGTCAGCGCCCGCAGCGTGGCGTCCATGTCGCTGATCTTGTAAGGCGTCAGCGTGATGGCGTACCAGCTGACGTTGCGCACCAGCGGAATGCCGTTGCGGTCATAGATCAGCCCGCGCGTAGGGGCGATGGGGATCATCTTAATGTCGTTCTGGTTAGAGCGCGTCTGGTAGTAGCTATGATCGCGCACCTGCAGGCGGTAGAGGTTTACGCCAAGAATAGTGAAACAGGTGCAGACCAGAGCAAAGGCTATCGCGGCACGGCGGGCAAACAGCTTCTCTTCAGCGTCGAAGTTACGAAAGTTCATCAGGGGGTATTATCGGACAATTCATTATTATCTGTTGTTGCGCACCATGATAAGGCGCGAACGCCGGGGTGCCAGCGCGAAGATGCACAAGCCTCAGTTAAAGTATGTCATTTGATGTGAATGTTACGGGAAGTCGGCGGGAAAATGCCGATCCTCCGGCAGAGGAGGATCGGTTCAGGGAGAGAGGCAGCAGACGGGCGCGCCCGTCCGCCACGCGGATTAGTCTCCCAGCAGGACAGACTCCAGCGCAATTTTGATCATGTCGTTGAAGGTCGTCTGGCGCTCGGCAGCGGTGGTCTGCTCGTGCGTACGGATATGGTCAGAAACGGTACAGATGGTCAGCGCTTTCGCACCGAACTCAGCGGCCACACCGTAAATACCTGCGGCTTCCATCTCCACGCCCAGGATGCCATATTTTTCCATCACGTCGAACATCTGCGGATCCGGGGTATAGAAGAGATCGGCAGAGAAGATGTTGCCCACGCGCGCGTCAACGCCCAGGTTTTTCGCCGCATCGACCGCGTTACGCACCATGTCGAAGTCCGCAATCGCCGCGAAGTCGTGATCCCTGAAACGCATACGGTTCACTTTGGAATCGGTGCAGGCACCCAGACCAATCACGATGTCACGCAGTTTGACATCCGCGCGTACCGCACCACAGGAGCCCACACGGATGATCTTCTTCACGCCGAAATCGGTGATCAGCTCTTTGGTGTAGATTGAGCAGGAAGGGATCCCCATGCCGTGGCCCATCACAGAGACTTTACGGCCTTTGTAGGTGCCGGTGTAGCCCAGCATCCCACGCACGTTGTTCACTTCTACCGCGTTTTCGAGGAAGGTTTCTGCGATGTGTTTCGCACGCAGCGGGTCGCCAGGCATCAGTACGACGTCTGCGAAATCACCCATTTCAGCATTAATATGAGGGGTTGCCATTGTTTAATCCTTATTAAATTGCTGATTTACAGCATGTTCTTGCCATAGTCCATCTCGGACAGGCCAAAATAGTGTGCAATTGTCTGACCGATATCGGCGAAGGTTTCGCGATAGCCGAGCGAGCCAGGCTCTACGTTCGGTCCGTAGATCAGAATCGGAATGTGCTCACGGGTGTGCTCCGTACCCTGCCAGGTCGGATCGCAGCCGTGGTCTGCGGTCAGAATCAGAATGTCATCTTCCCCGACCAGTTCCATCAGCTCCGGCAGGCGGCGGTCAAACAGTTCCAGTCCGCCCGCGTAACCGGCGACGTCGCGACGATGGCCCCAGGTGGAGTCAAAATCCACGAAGTTAGTGAAAACAATCGCCTGATCCGGCGCCGTTTTCATCTCCTGAATCGTGGCGTCAAACAGCGCATCCAGACCGGTCGCTTTGACCTTTTTGGTAATGCCCTGTTCCGCGTAGATATCGGCGATTTTACCTACGGAGATCACATGACCGCCCTTCTCATCCACCAGCTTTTTCAGCATGGTCGCTGAAGGTGGCTCGACCGCCAGATCGTGACGGTTACCGGTGCGCTCAAACTGACCCGCCTTGTCACCCACAAACGGACGCGCGATGACCCGGCCAATGTTATAGCCCCCTTCGGTCAGCTCTTCGCGGGCAATTTCGCACAGCGCGTAAAGACGCTCAAGACCAAAGGTCTCTTCGTGACAGGCGATCTGAAAAACGGAGTCCGCCGAGGTATAGAAAATCGGCTTGCCGGTTTTCATATGCTCTTCGCCCAGCTGGTCGAGGATCACCGTACCGGAAGAGTGGCAGTTACCGAGGTAGCCCGGCAGATCCGCGCGCTCAACCAGCTTATCCAGCAGTTCCTGCGGGAAGCTGTTCTCTTTGTCGCTGAAGTAGCCCCAGTCAAACAGCACCGGTACTCCGGCGATCTCCCAGTGACCAGAGGGCGTGTCTTTACCTGACGAAAGTTCGCTGGCGTAGGCGTACGCGCCGGTGATTTTCGCTTCAGGATCCAGACCTGCCGGGAAGCGACCGGTAGAGAGTTCAGCCGCCTTACCCAGACCCAGCGCGGTGAGATTCGGCAGATGCAGCGGGCCTTTGCGCCCTTTATCTGCTTCACCTTTGAAGCAGGCTTCGGCGATGTGACCTAAGGTGTCCGAACCTGCGTCGCCGAATTTATCGGCATCTTTACTGGCACCAATTCCAAAGGAATCGAGAACCATAATAAAAGCACGTTTCATGCAAGTCTCCTGCGCATCCGCGCGTGACAAGTCAAAAAAAAGCGATCAGATCAGTATACCCGAATGGATCGCCGCTGGCACCGGTTACGGATCAGTTAGCTGATATCAGTCACACGACGGTAGACGACCGGCGTCTCCGCCGGGGCGCTGTCACCGATCACCAGCGCGGCTTTCACCGCGGCGGCGGCCTGCTGCCATTGATCCTCGCTGCTGGCGTGAATGACGGCCAGCGGACGCTGCGCATCAGCGCGTTCGCCCAGGGTGATCATTTCGTCTAACCCGACGCTGTAATCGATCGTATCGCTGGCGCGCTGACGTCCGCCGCCCATCGCCACTACCGCCAGGCCCAGTGCACGGGTATCCATGCTGCTGACAATCCCCGGCTGATCGGCATAGACCGGTTTACTCAGTGTGGCCTGCGGAAGGTAGGTCGCGTAACGCTCGACGAAATCGGCAGGCCCCTTCTGCGCGGCCACCATGCGGCCAAAGCACTCGGCGGCCTGGCCATTGTCCAGCACCCTCATCAGCTTCTGACGCGCTTCGCTCTCGCTCGCCGCCAGTCTGCCGGAGATCAGCATTTCACTGCAGAGCGCCAGCGTGACGTCGAGCAGGCGCGGATTGCGCGCCTCGCCGGTCAGGAAGCGCACCGCTTCACGCACCTCCAGCGCGTTACCGGCTGAGGAGGCCAGCACCTGATTCATATCGGTCAGCAGAGCGGTGGTCTGGCAGCCCGCGCCATTGGCAACGCCAACGATCGACTGCGCCAGGCTCTCTGACGCCGCATAGGTTGGCATAAACGCGCCGGAACCCACTTTGACATCCATCACCAGCGCATCCAGCCCCTCGGCCAGCTTTTTCGCCAGAATCGAGGCGGTAATCAGCGGAATGGAGTCGACGGTGGCGGTAATGTCACGCGTCGCGTAGAACCGCTTATCCGCCGGTGCCAGCGAGCTGGTCTGGCCGATAATGGCGACACCCACCTGCTTAATGATCTCGCGGAAGCGGTCGTCGCTGGGGAAGATATCGAAGCCCGGAATCGCCTCCAGCTTGTCCAGCGTGCCACCGGTGTGGCCCAGGCCACGCCCGGAGATCATCGGTACATAGCCACCGCAGGCGGCGACCATCGGCCCTAACATCAGCGACGTGACGTCGCCGACGCCGCCGGTCGAGTGCTTATCCACCAGCGGACCGTTGAGGTTCAGCGACTTCCAGTTCAGTACCGTGCCGGAATCACGCATCGCCATCGTCAGCGCCACCCGCTCCGGCAGCGTCATATCATGAAAATAGATGGTCATCGCCAGCGCAGCGATCTGCCCTTCCGACACGGTGTTATCACGCACGCCGTTGATGAAGAAGCGGATCTCCTCTTCCGTCAGCGCAAGACCATCACGTTTTTTACGAATAATTTCTTGTGGCAGGAACAAGGTAGCCCCCTGGTTCAGGGAAAGAGTGAAGAACAGGCGGTCGGCGACCGCCAGAGGGATCAGTAACCGGCTTTGCTGGTGTCGCTCTCGTGACCCAGCGTGTTAAGCAGGCTCGCCAGCAGGCTGGATGCGCCAAAGCGGAAATGGCGTGCGTCGGCCCACTCTGCGCCCAGTGTCGCGTCGGCCATCTGCAGGTAGATCGCAGCATCTTCAGCGGTACGTACGCCGCCCGCCGGTTTGAAACCGACCTGCTGGCTGACACCTTTATCGCGGATCACGTTCATCATGATCTGCGCCACTTCCGGCGTGGCGTTAACCGGCACTTTCCCGGTGGAGGTTTTGATGAAGTCCGCACCCGCGTCGATAGCAATTTCAGAGGCCTGACGGATCAGCGCCTCCTCTTTCAGCTCACCGGTTTCGATGATCACCTTCAGCAGCACATCCGCTTCCGCGCAGGCGGTTTTACAGGCTTTCACCAGATCGAAACCAACCTGGCTGTTACCGGCGATCAGCGCACGGTACGGGAAGACCACATCCACCTCATCGGCACCGTAGGCGATAGCCGCGCGGGTTTCTGCCAGCGCAATGTCAATATCGTCGTTGCCGTGCGGGAAATTGGTGACGGTGGCGATACGGATCTCCGGGGTGCCCTGCTCGCGCAGCGTTTTACGCGCGATCGGAATAAAACGTGGATAGATACAGATCGCAGCGGTGTTGCCCGCCGGGGATTTGGCCTGATGACAGAGGGCGATCACTTTTGCGTCGGTGTCATCTTCATTCAGGGTGGTCAAATCCATCAGTTTCAGGGCGCGCAGGGCAAGGTGTTTGATATCGGTCATGTGGCTCTCCAAAGGATCGGGATGCAACCCACCGGCTCGTCGGCGGAATGTTATAATAATAACACTCTGACGCGCACTGATATGTGCCAGGAGTCACATAGAAATAAGAATCTGCTGCAAAACTGGCGCGTATACTGTGACTAAAATCTCAGATAACAGGGCCTGATCGCCATTATACGCCAGCCGGGGCAATGTTACTATTATCACATTTAACGGGCGACCGGCCGGGCGATACGGAAGGGATCAGTTGCGCACTGCGGGAAACGCGGAATCGAGCTGAAACAGCTGCTGACTGTTCTGCCACAGCGCGTCGGCGATCGCTTCAGGTGACTCTTTACGCAGGCTGCAGAGCGTCTGCCACACCTGACGCGTCCGTTCCGGGCGGTTAGGCTGGCCCTGAAAGCCGTGCAGCGGCATATCCGGTGCATCAGTTTCCAGCAGCAGCGACGCCAGCGGCAGTTGCGCCACGGTCTGCCGGGTTTTACTGGCGCGTTCATAGGTAATGGTACCGCCGATGCCAATCGCATAACCCAGTTTTATAAAGGCCTGCGCCTGCTGCAGGCTGCCCGCAAAACCGTGTATTACGCCCCGGCGTGGCAGATCGTGACGACGCAGGATCTGCGCCAGCTTGTCGTGGGTCCGGCGGGAATGCAGGATCACCGGCAGCGTGTAGCGTTTCGCCAGCCTGAGCTGCGCTTCCAGAAAGCGTTGCTGCTTATCAAACTGCGGATCGTCGCGATAGAGATCCAGCCCGATCTCACCGATCGCCACCAGCTTACGCGGCCGCTGTTGCAGCAGGGTTTCCAGTTGATCAAGGTGCGCTTCCCGATGATTTTCAATCACGATGGGATGCAGCCCCAGCGCGGCATAGAGCGCCGGATGCGTTGCGGCCAGCTCGCAGACCCGCCCGAAGCGGCTGGCATCGATAGCCGGAATGATGATTTTCTCAACGCCCGCCTCCGCCGCGCGGGCCAGGCTCGCGACGGTATCCCCCTCAAAGGGCGGAAAATCAAAGTGACAGTGCGTGTCGATAAATTTCATGCCAGCGATCCTTTGTCGTAATCTGCATCGTTGTCCGCCAGCGACGGCGTGATAATCAGCCGGGTATCGGGCGCATTGGCCACCGGCGCGGGCGGCGTCACGATGCGCGGCGGGCTAAGCGGCTCCGCGTCGCTCAGCCACTGGCCCAGCGTGGCGATAAAGTAGCGCCCGCAGCGCCGTCCCAGATGATAATCCTGATTCAGCGAGGCGATCCGGCTGCCCAGCGCACTGCTGGCCAGCGCGTGCGGGGGAAAGATTTCAATAATACGCAAATCGTCCGGCGGATTTTCAATAAACTGCTGAATCTCGCGATAGCTCTGCTCATGCATATTGAGCACATTGATCATCGGCTGCAGCGCGCCGGTACTGAGCCAGCGCTCCATGCGTTTAAACCATTTGGGCGTGTAGAACATCTGCGAGGGCACGGTGCGGATCACCACAATCGTATCGGCACCGCGACGCGCGGCCTCCCGCACCGGGATCGCATCGCTGATGCCCCCGTCGAGGTAGCTGACCCCCTCCAGGTTCACGCCCAGCCGGTAGAAACCAGGAATGGCGCTGGAGGCTTTAATCAGCTCCAGCCAGTTATCAGCCGTAGGAGTAAAGTAACCTGGCGTGTAGTCGTCGCTGCGGCAGGCGCACATATAAAATTCACGCCCGCTGGCAAAGGCCTGCTCGGCTTGTCGCATCGCCAGTGGAAATTCGCTGCGGGTAATCTCAATCAGCCAGTCGAGATCGATCAGATTGCCGCCCCGCACAAAGCGCAGCGGATCAAAAAAGAGTTTACTGGTGGTATAGCGGGTAATCACGCGCCGGGCATAGCCGGGCTGACCGCAGACATAGGCAGAGAGATTCTGTGCGCCGGCAGAGGTGCCGAGCATAAGCTGAAAGGGATTAAAGCGGGCGCGCTGAAATTCATCCAGAACACCGGCAGTGAAAATGCCTCGCTGACCGCCGCCTTCGCAGACGAGCGCGATTTTTCGTGATTTAAAGGGGGTCAGGGCCAGAGGTTCAAGGGTGCCGAGCGTGACAGGAATGCGAATACCCACTGTGCGAACCTCATCAGGGTTCCGGGTATGCTGAGGGATCGCTCCGTTGATGAAGGCAGCATGCCGGAGAACCAGTCATCTCATCCTTTAACCAGCAGGCCAGCGTGCTGGCTTGCCATCGCAGCGAAATGAAGGGATCCCTCTCTTCAGGTGACTCGCTGCGGATGACGGGTCTCCGCTTTATGCAACAGGTTGCATTATACTGCAGGACTCATCGGCTAAAGCTTTTTACGGCCGGTGAACAGGCTGATGAGGAACAGGATAATACCTACAACGAAGACAACTTTAGCTGCCCATGCTGCTGTACCCGCTAAACCGCCGAAACCTAACGCTGCAGCAATCAGTGCGATTACCAGAAAAATAATGCCCCAACGAAACATAAGCCTCTCCTTACCCTATTTAAATTCGAACTGCTTATTTCATCCCCGGATGGGTGTCTTTTATTCGTGCGGCCACCGGAGCAACCGCACGTCAGCTATTAAGATTTAACCGTCAGGTCATTCTTAACGCTTTTCACGCCTTCAATGGCTTTAGCGATGCTTTCTGCACGGTCTGACTGTGCCTGATTAGCAACATGCCCTGAAAGCTGAACAACACCGTCGGTAGTCTCAACTTTGACGTTGCGCGACGGAACAATGTCATCTGCTAATAGCTTAGCTTTAATTTCGCTGGTCGTTGCGGCATCGCCCGCATAACCTTTCACTGAAGATGATTTGCTGTCTCTGACGTGTAGTTTGTCGCTGACGGATTTAACACCTTCGATCTTCTGCACCACAGCCACAGCCTTTTCAGCCTGCTCCTGTGAGGTGACGAAACCGCTTAAGGTCACGACGCCCTGATGCGTTTTTACCGAGATATCCGTGCTTTTAATCGCGTCGTCATCCACCAGGGCCGCTTTGGCTTTGGCGGTGATGGCGCTGTCATCCATAAAACCATCGACTTTTTTCATAGAACTATCGATTTTTGAACCCGCGCTGTCGGCTGTCTGTGACGCTTTCTGCGACATGGATTCATCAGCCAGTGCGCTGCCGCTGATCAGAGCTGAACCAATCATGGCGGCCATCAGGGTTTTAGCAATCTTAGTCTTGTTCATCGATATCTTCCTTCTATCAGTTAACTCACCCAAAAACTGTGGGCGAAACAGCGGCAATAAGGCCACTGCGTTACAGGACGTAAGGACAAGAGAAGTCTCTTCCGCCGTCCGATAAAATAATCATAGACGGCATTTTGCAACTTGCCTGGCTAACTGGTTGATCACACGTCAAAACAGAATAAAAGCAGTGTTTTTAGGAGGAGTCTGGAGCGGGGGAAACAGGGCCACTCCCAGCTGGAGTGGCCCGGAAACAGCGCGATCAGTGCTCGCGTGTTTTACGGAAACGGACGTCGGGATAACGTTCCTGAGTAATATTCAGATTGACCATGGTTGGCGCGATATAAGTCAAATTATCACCGCCATCGAGCGCCAGGTTCACTTCGTTTTTACGCTGGAAGTCATCAAACTTTTTCGCGTCGTCACACTCTACCCAGCGCGCCGTTGAGACGTTAATCGCTTCGTAGATCGCTTCGACGTTATATTCACTTTTCAGACGCGCCACGACCACGTCGAACTGCAGCACCCCAACAGCGCCCACGATCAGATCGTTGTTATGCACCGGACGGAAGACCTGTACGGCGCCCTCTTCCGACAGCTGAACCAGCCCTTTCAGCAGCTGTTTCTGCTTCAGCGGATCGCGCAGGCGGATACGGCGGAACAGCTCTGGGGCGAAGTTCGGAATGCCGGTGAACTTCATGTTCTCACCCTGGGTAAAGGTGTCGCCAATCTGGATGGTGCCGTGGTTATGCAGGCCGATGATATCGCCGGGGTAGGCTTCTTCAACATGCGCACGGTCGCCCGCCATAAAGGTCAGCGCATCGGAGATCATCACATCTTTGCCGGTGCGCACCTGACGCAGCTTCATCCCTTTTTCATATTTACCGGACACCACACGCATAAAGGCAACGCGGTCGCGGTGTTTCGGGTCCATATTGGCCTGGATCTTAAACACGAAGCCGGTGAACTTCTCTTCCTTCGCTTCCACCCGGCGGGTGTCAGTGTCGCGCGGCATCGGACGCGGCGCCCAGGAGACCAGGCCATCCAGCATGTGGTCGACGCCGAAGTTCCCCAGCGCGGTACCGAAGAAGACCGGTGAGAGTTCGCCATTCAGGAAGGCTTCCTGCTCGAACTCGTGCGAGGCACCCTGAACCAGCTCCAGCTCTTCGCGCAGCTGCGACGCCAGATCTTCGCCTACGGCGGCGTCGAGATCCGGGTTGTTCAGCCCCTTCACGATGCGCACATCCTGAATGGTGTGGCCTTTACCGGTCTGATAAAGATAGGTTTCATCTTTGTAGAGGTGATAGACGCCTTTAAACAGCTTGCCGCAGCCAATCGGCCAGGTAATCGGCGCACAGGCGATTTTCAGCTCGCTCTCGACCTCATCCAGCAGCTCCATCGGATCGCGGATGTCACGGTCAAGTTTGTTCATGAAGGTCAGGATCGGCGTGTCGCGCAGGCGGGTCACTTCCATCAGCTTGCGGGTACGATCCTCGACGCCTTTCGCGGCATCGATCACCATCAGACAGCAGTCAACCGCCGTCAGGGTACGGTAGGTATCTTCGGAGAAATCTTCGTGGCCCGGGGTATCCAGCAGATTCACCAGGCTGTCGCGATAGGGAAACTGCATGACCGAGGTGGTGATGGAGATACCACGCTGTTTCTCCATCTCCATCCAGTCTGACTTGGCGTGCTGGTTAGAACCACGGCCTTTCACCGTACCGGCGGTCTGAATAGCCTGTCCGAACAGCAGCACTTTTTCGGTAATGGTGGTTTTACCGGCATCCGGGTGCGAAATGATCGCGAAGGTGCGGCGGCGAGCCACCTCTTCTAAAAAGGGATTAGACATGGAATTTTTCTCAATAGGCAGCGCACCTGCTGGCGCTGCTGATAAATCATGGTGGCCGGCAGAACCTTACCGGCGGGTAAACGGTGCCTAAAACGATCTTTCATCGTTGGCGGGTCAGCGCGACGTTACATTGGCGTGAAGTCCGGTTACCTGGTCAGCTTTAAGGCGGCATAGCATACAATATTTTGCGCGCGCGGCCTACAGGGAGAGAAACGCGATTTATCGGAGGCGGAACGGTAAACAGAGAAGGCGGCCGCAGTTGCGCCCGCCCGGTCCCGGTTATCCCAGCACCTTTCTGACGCAGGCTTTAAAGATCTGTACCCCGATCTCCAGTGAGCTGAGGTCGAAACGCATATCGGGATGATGCAGACCCGGCGTCAGGTTGGTGCCCAGCCCCCAGAATCCCGCTTTTACGCCCGGCCGCGTCACCGGATAGTAAAAGAAGTCCTCACTGCCTGGTGTGGTCCGGGTCGGCAGCGCCCCCTCTTCGCCCAGCACCTCGACGATGGCGGCGCGGATCACGGCGGTCGCCTCATCGTCGATCTCGGCTGCGGGCATCTCTTTCAGCACGCGGACCTCCGCGCTGGCCCCCAGCGCCGCGACGCTGTGGGTGATGGCGCGCGTGACCTGCTCCTTCAGCAGCGTCATCGGTCCGTTCTCCTGCGAGCGCAGATCCCACACCACGCGGGCCTCATCCGGCACCGAGTTGGTGACGCCCGCATCGCAGAGGAAGCGGGTCGCTTTGACGCTCCAGGTCAGGCCGGGTGGCAGATGAATAGCGTTAACGGCCTGCACCGCCTGCACGGCGGCATCCAGCGCATTGACGCCCAGATGCGGACGGGCCGCATGGGCGGGCTGGCCTTTGATCGTGGCTTCCAGCGTGCTGCAGGCGGAATAGAGCACGGCGGGCACCGCCTGGCCGACCACACACTCCTCCAGCGGACGCAGATGGAACCCCAGAATCATCTCCACATCATCCAGCGCGCCCCCCTCAATCATCGACAGCGCCCCGGCCCCTAACTCCTCGGCGGGCTGGAACAGGATCTTCAGCCGGCCACGTTTTACCGTGCCCTCGCGCAGCAGCGCCGCCGCCGCCGTCAGCACCACCGAAGAGTGGCCGTCGTGGCCGCAGGTGTGACGCGCACAGGGCACGCCATCAATAATGTGCCCCAGCGCATCCATATCCGCGCGCAGCGCCAGCACCGGGCCCGGCACGCCGCTGTCGATCTCCGCCACGATGCCGGTGGTGTTATTGATGTTGCGCGTCACCTTCAGGCCTGCTCTCTTCAGCTGGTCTGCGATATAGGCCGAGGTTTTCACCTCCTGAAAACCCAGCTCCGGAATCTCGTGCAAATAGTGGTAATGCTCTAAAACCTCAGACACAGCGTTACTCCTGTATAAACAGACGCATAACAGACATCGCGATCAGCGCGTTGATGATGCTGACCAGCATCAGCAGCGGCCAGTATTTTTTGGGCACGTCGGCCACGCCCAGCAGCCGCCCCATATATTGCAGCTGTGATCCCATAAGGAAAATCGCCGGAGCCAGAATCGTGATGTCGGCACCTGTCAGCAGCCCTTTGGTCAGCAGGCTGACCGCAACACCGGTGCCAGCCGATGATGACAGCCATGCCGTGAGCAGCACCGTGATCGCCTCGCCCGGCAGGCCAAACAGCCCCATCACCGGCGCAAAAACCTGGCCGAGAAACGGCATAATCCCGAGCAGGTTCAGGACTTCGGCCAGCACATAAGCCATCACCACATTGGGCATCAGGTTATGGATGGCGATGTGAAACCCTTTACGCGCCCCGGTGACAAATACATCGAAGGGGTTACCTGATGTTGTGACGGGATTACTTTTCATCGGCGAAATCCTTTTTGTAGACACTGTTTAACACGGCACGCGTTATCGCCGCACCGACAAATTTCAGTACGAACATCAGTAACAGCGGAATGATGATCGGCAGCGTCATCGAGGCAAACAGTGCGGAGCCGATGGCGAAATAGTTATTAATTAAGCCAGCGCCGGAATATTGCCAGGCGCTCATCACCACCAGCTCTTTTTTACCGATCTGTTTCTGGTCGGCCATCTCTTTAGTTAAGGCCGCCCCGGCGTCGGTGCTTTGCAGATCGGTGATTAATGCCAGACCACACCGGCCTGGCAGCCCCATCAGCGGCTTCAGCAGCGGCGTCAGCAACCGGTGTGCCGCGCGGATCGCGCCGTAGTGGGTGAAGATCTCCAGCACGCCCAGCGCCAGCATTACCGTAGGCGTCAGCGACAGGGCGAACAGGAAGCCCGCTTTGGCGCTCAGCCCCCCTGCGCCCAGAAAGGTATTACTGGCGGGATCTTTCATCGTGCCGAAGCTGCCTCCCAGGGTGGTAAAGTCAAAGGCGCCGAGCCAGGAAAGTCCCTCCACCTTATAAAAGAGCCCTGAGAAAAACAGAATGGCAAAAATTAATGCGACGTAGCTGCCTTTGGTGGCCGCTATTTTCACCGGATTCGCTACCAGCTGTTCATCTGACATAATCGTCTCCTGTAAACCGGGTTAACTGCCTGTTTCCGTTGCAGGCAGGTGTCACTAAGGGAATGCGGTTTCAAGCAGGATCTATGCCAGAGCCGCATAATAAACCGTCGCGCTGACGGCAGGGGCGACGCAGGCCGCGTCATTGCCCTTATCAGCGGGCGGGATCATCGCTTCAGAATCCGGCGTCATCGAGCCGGGCCATCAGCGAATCAGAAATTCCCCCGGCGACTGCGCCCCCGTCACCCGCAGAGGCCCGCCTGTCCGCACTATCATGGTGCTGATTTATCTGGCTTTATGGCCCGGCTGGTCGCGTGCAAAAATGAGAATTGGTCGCATTCAATTTCCGAAATAATTCTATTTAAATCAAACAGATAAATTCACGTTTTTTGATAAAAAGGCTTCACACCCCTAACATCTCTGATGCATAATCCACCGCTTAACCTCTGTATTTAACATCTTCTTAAAAGGACCCGGCCATGCTGACTGCTGAAATGACTGGACGTTTAAACGACCAGCTAAACCTGGAATTTTTCTCTGCCAATCTTTATCTGCAAATGAGCGCCTGGTGCAGCGATAAAGGCTTCGAGGGTGCCGCTTCTTTCCTGAAAATGCATTCACGCGAAGAGATGCAGCATATGCAGCGTCTGTTTGATTACCTGAGCGACACCGGCGCGATGCCGGTACTGGGCACCATTGCCGCGCCGCCGGTTGCGTTCACCTCGCTGAATGAAGTGCTGGAGCAGGCGCTGGATCATGAGCAGCTGATCACCCGCAAGATCAACGAACTGGCGCATGCCGCCATGACCTCACAGGATTACTCCACCTTTAACTTCCTGCAGTGGTATGTCGCCGAGCAGCATGAAGAAGAGAAGCTGTTTAAAACCGTGCTGGATAAACTGGCGCTGGTCAGCAACAGCGGCAACGGCCTGTTCCTGGTCGATAAAGATCTGGGCCGCATGAGCACCGAGAATCACGCCGAGTAATCGTTATCGGGGCCGCCTCAGATCGCTGACAGTTCCCTTACCGGCCGCGGTCATCACGCGACATCAGCCGGAAACAGCTTCCGGCGGCGAAGCGAATCCGCTTTTACCGGCTGCCCCGTTCGGCCCTTTTTTGGGCCGAACGCCTTTCCCTCCGTCTGCTACCTCATCACCCCTTTTACAGCCGGTAACTCGCTGCTTTCTCGCCATTTACCCACAGCTCACGGTGTTCTCCCGCCGGGAGTAACAGGGTGATCTCGCGCCAGGCAGGCTGATAATCCCCGCGTTTCTCTACCGTCAGATCGATACGGGTGGCGCTGCTGCTGAGCGTCCAGTTCAGCCACAGAGCATTCCCCTGCTGCCAGCCGTGGCTCTCGCCATCATCGTCAAAGGTCTCCCCCATAGTGGTCACGCCTTCCGGTGCAGGCCAGATCTGCCACTGCCGCACCGTATCGCGACGCGCATCGGTGGTGGTTTCGCACTCGCCCAGCGGGATCACCGCACCCGCCCGCACCAGCAGCGGCAGCCGATCCAGCGGCGCATCCAGGGTGACCGTTTCGCCGCCCGCAAACGCTCTGCCGCTGTGCCAGTCATACCAGCCGCCGCGATGACGGGGCAGATAGACTTCACGGCTGCGCGCGCCCTGCTCCACCACGCTGGCCACCAGCAGGTCACGCCCCAGCATAAAGTCATCGCACTCCTGCCAGGTCTGCGGATCCTGCTCGTGATCGAGGAAGGTCGGCCGAAGCATCGGCTCATCTTCGGCGCTGGCCTGCCACGCCAGGGTGTAGAGATAAGGCATCAGGCGATAGCGCAGCCGGATCGCCTCGCGGATCATCGGCGTCACCTCCGGATACATCCAGGGCTCATTGACCGTGTGATCGTCATTCCAGGAGTGGATGGTAAAGCGCGGATGCATAATGCCGTTCTGAACCCAGCGCACAAACAGCTCGGCATCCGGTTTGTCGCCCGAGAATCCGCCGACATCGTGGCCGACGTTAAACAGCCCCGACAGGCTCATCCCCAGCCCCATGCGGATGTTATAACGCAGCGTCTGCCAGCTGGTGCGGTTGTCGCCGCTCCAGGTCTGCACATAGCGCTGCATCCCGGCACAACCGGAGCGTGAGATCAGATAGGGCCGCTTGTGCGGCGCGAACTGCTGCTGCGCTTCCATTGAGGCGCGCATCATCAGCAGCGGCATCACCGGCCGGATGTGCTTGATGGCGATCGGCTGACCGAATCCGTGACAGCGGGCTTCGCCATCCCAGACCTCATATTCGTTGTTGTCGTTCCAGGTGGAATCGATCCCCTTTTCCAGCAGCTGCTGAGTGACGTTCTCCTGCCACCAGCGCACCGCCTGCGGATGGGTAAAATCGAGGTGCGATCCCTCATCGTCCCAGAACACCGAACGTTCCGGGCGATCCTGCTCCGAGTCACGGATAAACAGTCCCTGCGCCGCCACCTCCTGATAGCGCGGATGATCCTGCAGCAGACAGGGCTTGATGTTGGCCGCCAGCTTCATGCCAGCGTTATGGAAGGCATCGCTCAGCGCGTCTGGATTCGGAACTTTGTCGTAGTTCCAGTGGAAGACGTAGCGTTTATTGTTAATCGAGGTATAACCCGATGAGAGCTGGAACGAGTCACAGGGAATCTCATGCTCACGACACAGGCGGATAAAGGATTGCAGCTGCTGCTGCGCGTCGGCCGCGTCGGTGTAGTGCATCGTGGAGCCGCTGTAGCCCAGGCTCCACTTCGGCTGAAACAGGGTGCGCCCGGTCAGGCGGACAAAGGCTTTGGTGACGTCGAGCAGGGTCGGGCCAAGCATCATGTAGTAGTCGAGATCGCCCGCCTCGGCACGGTAGCGGCGGTAAGGCAGGTGGTAGTTGTCCAGCTCATTGCCCAGGTCGAGCCAGCTGCTGCTGAGGTTGTCATAGAACAGACCAAAGCTGACGCCGTCGCGCTGCGTCAGGGTAAACGGAATATGTTTATAGAGCGGATCGGTCGTGGCGGCGTTGTAGCCCATGGCGTCGAGATTGCGCATCTCAAAGCGCCGGTTAGCCCGGTTCAGGTCGCCACTTTTTTCGCCCAGACCGTAAACCCGATCCTGCGGCTGACGCCGCTGATAGTGCTCCACCCCATCGCCATGCGCATTGAGCAGATAGGCCCCGGTGTGGCGATCCGCCGTCAGCGGCTGCCAGGTCTCGCCGTCGAACTGCTCCCAGCTCAGGCAGAGCGGCTGATGCACCGTTACCCGCAGCCGTTGCGTGCTGATCCGCAGCTGCTGTGCATCGTGCTCCAGCTGAAAGGCGGGCAGCGTAAAGCCATCCAGCGCCTCGCGATCGCGTCCCTGCCAGGGCACATCTCCCACAGGCGCAATGCTCCATGTGCGGTTCAGCGCCAGCTCGCCGTCGCGCTTCAGCAGCACACGCATCAGCTTATCTTCCAGCACGTACAGCCGCAGGAAGTGACGATCGTCGACCTTCAGCTCAACAAAGTGATCGGCGTGCTGATGCAGCGTCCAGTTCTTCAGAGTTTTCATCGCGGTATCCTTACAGGTTAGCAGGGCGCTGGCGGCGTTCGGCGATCAGCATCACCAGGAAAACAGCACCAATCAGGTCAAAGAAGCCCATCGCCACAAACAGGGGATTGAAGCCGATGGTATCGGCGGTTACACCGATAATCAGCGAGAAGATAAAGCTGGCGATCCAGGCGCAGGAGCCGCGCATCCCGTTGACCGTGGCCATCTGGCGGCGATCAAACCGTTCCACCACCAGCGCACTCAACATGCAGGAGATCACCTGATGTCCGAAGCCCCCCACGGAGATCAGGGCGATCGCCAGCCAGGGATCTTTCACCAGGGTCATCAGCGCCAGCGAGACCATCAGCAGCGCGCCGGTCACGGAGCTGGCGACAATCGAATTGACGCGGGTCATGCCGAAGCAGCGCACATAGAGTCGGGTCAGATAGCCGCTGGCCACGCTGCCGAGATCGGCGGCCAGAAACGGCAGCCAGGCGAACATCACGATCTGTTTGAGATCCATGCCGCGCTCATTGGCAAGATAGAGCGGCACCCAGAAGCTCAGCACTGCCCAGGCCGGTTCGGCCAGAAAGGCCGGGATCGCGATGCCGTAGAATTTTTTCTCTTTGCCGATCACTTTCAGCGCGGTGAAGAACGGCAGCTTTTCGCCGACGGCCTCATTGTCCTGATTAATAAAATCGCGCTCTTCCGCAGAAAGACGGGGATGATTTTGAGGCGAGTGATAGCCCCACCACCAGAGTCCGACCCACAGCAGCCCCAGCCCGCCGGTCAGCAGGAAGGCGCCCTGCCAGCCAAAGGTAACGTGCGCGACATAGATGATCGGTGGTGCCAGCATCGCCCCAATCGAAAAGCCAACCCCCGCCCAGCCCGCAGCGACCGGCCGCTCCTTTTTGGGGAACCAGTCACCGATGGCTTTGGCGTTAGCCGGGGTCGCCGCCGCTTCCGATGCGCCCATCACAAAGCGCAGCAGGGCCAGATGCAGCCAGCTTCCTGCGCCCGCATGCAGCAGACAGGTCACCGACCAGACCAGCGCGCAGATCAGAAAGCCCATTTTCAGGCCGATCACGTCGATCAGCCAGCCGCACAGCGGCTGAAACAGGGTGTAGGCCAGCTGGAACGCGGCCACCACCCAGGAGTACTGCTCGGTGGTCATGTTGAGGCTGGTTTTCAGCTCCGGTGCCAGAATACCGAGCGAGTTGCGGGTGATGTAGTTGACGGTTACCCCCAGCAGAAACATCCCCAGCATCCACCAGCGTAAATTTTTAATCACGCGCACCGTGCGCGAAGCACTAATGGGTTTGGTTGTCGATTCGAGGCTCATCGTGCCACTCCTTATTACCATTGATTACGCACACCGCCTGCTGGCGTACCGCGTGTCCTTTTTTTCGAACTTAAAAAAGTGCGAAACGCGGGTACAGCCTCTTTTTTGCAACTCTTTTCATGGCAGGCTTAACAGGGGCGAAAAATGGCCTCCAGACTCTTATCTGAAGCGATTTAGCAGGCTATGAAAAATTTTTCATTGGCAGATTTGAAGGCGATCACAGAATGAAACAAAGGCTGAAAGTCAGTGAAATTGCGGCCCTGAGCGGCGTCTCCATCAGTACGGTGTCGCGGGTGCTGGCGGGTAAAGCCAATACCCGGCCCGCGACCCGCGATAAAGTGCTGGCCGTGGCGCAGCAGCAGGGCGTGCTGAATAATCTGCACAGCGGTCGCCTGCTGCTGAATGATCTGATGGTCTTCGCTCCGCCTCGCGCCTTTGACGTGCGCAGCGACATCTTCTATTACAAGGTGATTCAGGGGATCAGCCAGGCGGTGGAGCCGCATGAGGTACGGCTGCGCTTCTGCCCGCTGGATGAGCTGGAAAGTGATGCCGCGCGGTTTATCGATAAAATGCAGCAGACCGAAGCGGCCGTGCTGATTGGCATTGATGATGAGCATATTCATCAGCTGGCGGCAGAGATGAATAAACCCTGTGTGCTGATCAACGCCCGCGATCGCCGTATGCGCCTGCCTTCGGTTTCCCCCCATCACCAGTTGATTGGCGAGTTTTCAGCGCGCTACCTGTTTGAGCAGGGGCACCGGCAGATCCTGTCGCTGCACTGTCTGCGCCGCTACACCATGGAGCAGCGATTGCAGGGGGTCCGTGACGCCTGGCACGCGATGAATCTGCGCTTTGACAGCCGCCAGCATCTGCTGACTCTGAACGGCTTCAGCAGCCATGAGGCGGCGGAACGCCTCGGTGACTATCTGCGCCACTGCCCGGACACGCTGCGCCCCACTGCGATCCTCGCCAGCGGGGATTACATTGCCGCCGGGGCGGTCAGTGCGCTGCAACAGGCCGGACTGCGGGTGCCGCAGGATATTTCGGTGATGAGTATGGATGGCTTTAACCTGGCGACCATCCACGATATTCCGCTGACCTCGGTGCAGGTTCCACGGGATGAGCTGGGAGCCGCCGCCGTAAAGCTGCTGCAGGAGATGCGCCTGAATCCCGCTACCCCCACGGGCAGCCTGCTGCTGAATGGCAGGCTGGTGGTACGCGATTCGGTGCGCCGCATTCGGGATAATCTCAGCCATGCGCCGGTTCAGCAGCATGGCCTCTACGATTAATCCAGCGTTTTAAGCCGCAGTTCCGACGGCTGAGGGCGGCCAAACAGGAAGCCCTGAAACAGGGTGCATCCTTCGTCGCGCAGCCGCGCGAACTGCTCATCGCTCTCCACCCCTTCGGCGGTGATCTGGATATCCAGACTGCGGCTCATGCCGGTGATGGCCCGGATAATCGCCAGCGCCTCGCGGCTGTCGCCCATATCGTTAATGAATGACTTGTCGATTTTGATCTTGTCGAACGGAAAGGATCGCAGGTAGCTCAGCGACGAATAGCCGGTGCCGAAGTCATCCAGCGCAATCTGCACGCCCAGCGCCTTGAGATTCTGCAGGGTGCGGATATTGCCCAGCGAATCATCCAGCAGCACCGATTCGGTGATCTCCACTTCCAGCCGCGCCGGGTCCAGCCCTGACTCCCTCAGGGCACCTTCCACCACCGGCACCAGCGAGCTGTTTTTAAACTGCAGCGGAGAAAGGTTGACCGAAACCGACTGCTCCCCTTCCCAGCTCGCTGCTTCGCGGCAGGCTTCATACAGCGCGAACGCGCCCAGCATATGAATCAGGCCGGTCTCTTCGGCAATGGGGATAAAGTCGTTGGGCATGATCAGGCCACGGATCGGATGGTGCCAGCGCATCAGCGCCTCGTAGCCAATAATGGTGTGATGATCGCCGTTGGTGATCGGCTGATAGTAGAGCCGCAGGTGCCCGCCGCTGATGGCATCACGCAGATCGTTCTCAATCAGCCGCCGGCTGCGCGCCTGATCATCCATCTCCAGCGTAAAGTGCTCGTAGCGGTTGCGGCCGTTGCGTTTGGCTTCATACAGCGCCATGTCTGCACAGCGCAGCAGCTGCTCGGGCGTATTGGTGATGGTGGTGCTGAGCGCAATCCCCACACTCAGCCCGACCGACAGATTATGACCTTCGATGTTGACCGGCGGACGAATCGCCTCAATCAGGCGCCTCGCCACAATGCTCGCCTCATCACTGCTGGCGATCGACGGCAGCACAATGGCGAACTCATCGCCGCCGATGCGCGCCAGCGTATCCTGGTCACGCAGCGCGCTGCGCAGCCGCTTTGCCACGCTGCGCAGCAGCTCATCGCCGATCTGGTGACCCAGCGCGTCGTTCACATTTTTAAAGTGGTCGAGGTCAAGGCAGAGCGCGGCACTCTGCTGCTTTGTCTGACCGGCGATGCGCAGGGCTTCGCTCAGCCGCTGACGAAACAGGATGCGGTTCGGCAGGCTGGTCAGATTGTCGTGATGCGCCATATGGTGAATACGGGCATCGGCGGCGCGCTGGTCGGTGACATCCTCCACCAGCAGCATCAGATAGTTGCGCCGCGCATCCTGCCCGGTAATCGCTTTCGCACGGGAGTGCAGGATCCGTTCGCCGCTGGCAGTCATCAGCAGCTGCTCACGCTCATGAACGCCCTCACTGCGCAGCGCAACATCGGCCAGATTGTTGAAGTAGTCGCTGAGTTCAGGCGACATACATTCATGCGGGCGCTTATTGACGATCAGCGTTTTCGACAGGCCGAACAGCTGCTGCGTGCGGTCATTGACCAGCAGGATCTCGCGCGTGATCGCATCCTCAACGATCACGCAGGAGGGGATGTTGGCGATGATGTTATCCAGAAAGCGGGAGAGCGCGGTTTTCTGAGCACTCTGCGCTTCCGCCAGATCGCGGGCGCGCAGGATCTGCTGCTCCTGTTCACGGCGTTCCGTGCGGTCGCGGGTGATCTTGGCAAAACCGACCAGTTTACCCTCATCGTCATGGATGGCATCGATCACCACATGCGCCCAGAAGGCGCTGCCATCTTTGCGGTAACGCCAGCCCTCATCTTCAAAGCGGCCGGTCTTCAGCGCAATGCCGAGGTTCGCTTCCGGTGTCCTGTTGAGCCGCTCCTGCGCACTGTAAAACAGCGAAAAGTGTTGCCCCACCACCTCGTCTGCCCGGTAGCCTTTGGCCCGCTGCGCACCGGCGTTCCAGTTCACCACGACCCCGTCGATATCCAGCATATAGATGGCATAGTCGGTAACGCCCTCCACCAGCAGACGGAAACGCTGCTCCTGCTGCTGCTGCTCTCTGCGGATGCGCTGCTGCTCCGTGCAGTCGCGGGTGATTTTGGCATAGCCCAGCAGTTTGCCCTGATCGTCGCGGATCGCATCGATCACCACATGCGCCCAGAAGGCGCTGCCATCTTTGCGATAGCGCCAGCCTTCATCTTCAAAACGGCCGGTGCGGAACGCGGTCTGCAGGTTCTGATCGGGAATATGATTCAGGCGATCCTGGGCGCTGTAGAATCGGGAAAAGTGCTGACCGACGATCTCTTCCGCCACATAGCCTTTGGCACGCTGCGCGCCGGCATTCCAGTTCACTACGTTGCCGTCATGATCGAGCATATAGATGGCGTAATCGGTGACGCCCTCGACCAGCAGACGGAAGCGCATCTCCTGCTCACGCTCTTTTCGCTGCTGCTCCTGCTGCCGGGTACAGTCCCGGCAGACCAGCGAAAATCCCAGCAGATGAGCCGCCTCGTCGCGGATCGGATAGATCATCACCTCGGCCCAGAAGGTGCTGCCATCTTTACGGCAGCGCCAGCCTGCGCTTTCAGCACGTCCGGTGCTGACGGCCCTCTCAAGATCCCGCTGCGGATAACCGCGACGACGATCCTCTTCGCTGTAGAACAGGGCGACGGACTGTCCGATGATTTCGTCAGGCTGGTAACCCAGAACCTGTTGACCGCCGTCGTTCCAGCTGGCGACCGTTCCGTCCGGTTTAAGCATGGTGATCGTGTAGTCGATCACGCTGTGTACCAGCATGCGATACATGACATCTGAGTGATTATCCATTGTTATTTGCCTGCTACTCGGAAGCCGGATGTGGGCCTGAAATTCTGTTAATACGCTGGCCGGGACTAAAACGGAAAAGGCCGGCAAAGACAAGCGTATTAAGAAAAATAGTGAGTCTTAACAGGAGGGTTATCGGCAGCGGTGAGCAAATGTTCAATGGTGCCGCAGCGGAAATGGGTGCAGATAGTGCATCGTGACAGCAGGCTCCGGCAGCCAGAAAAAAGCGCGGGACGGCTCGCGCGCTTTTATTTGCCAGGGCTGACAGGCGTCTAAAAGTCGGTCTGTTGCTGCAAATGCATTGCCGCAATGGGCTGCCAGATCTCCGTTAACGCGCCCTCTTTACCGGTAAAGGGATCCTGCGTGGGCAGAGGCACGTTTTTTACCTGCTCCTGCGATCGCTGCAGCATCGCAGGCTCATCGCGTAACGTCTCGGGTGACATGCCACGGGGATAGGCGCCCACCACCATAAAGTCGTCGCTGGCGCTGACCTGCCGGTGGCCGACACCCGCCGGGATCAGTACCGCATCTCCGGCGCGCAATGTGACCATCCGGCCGGAATCGCCGCCGAACAGCACTTCCGCCCAGCCTTCCGCGACGCCCAGCAGTTCGTGGGTGTTGGGATGGTAGTGGGTGTAAGGGTAGATCGGGTAGCGCCAGGCTGGCGGCCAGCCGTTCTCTTCAAAGGTTTTCTCAAACCAGAGCGCAATCTCTTCATCTTCCGGCACCACGCGCGGCCAGATGATCAGCGGCAACGGATTGTTGGGCACGCCACCCGAGGGGCTGGCAAGCATCAGGTGCTGCGGATTGTCAGAGGCCCCGGCCGAGAAGGTGCCTGCGGCAAAAGACATCATTAATAACAGACTGGAGGATGGGGCTCGCATACAGGTTCTCCGGCTTTTTTCTAAGTGTGGCAAACCCCGGCCACAATGCAATGTGCGCCAGCCAGCAGAATTGTGATAATTAACTGATATTGCTGACTAAAGCCAAATGTGTCGCGATCTGTAGGGCCAGACTGTGCCGGGATGACGGCGGAGAGCGGTTCTTGCTGCGCTAAAGTGTTGCAAATTGTCAGCCCGCCGCAGAACCCGTTTCGGGCCGCGCACGTTCCGGCAGCCGGTTGCTTAACTGTTATATATAAAATGCGCAGATCTGTTTCTGATGTGCTTGACTGTTATCTGTTGTAATAGCTAACAGATGACAGTGAGGTAACTAATGGACGCTATTAAACAAATCCTGATCGACGAGATCGCCACGCTTAACCGTGAAGAACGTCGCGACAACCTGCCGCGCTTCAGCCTCTCGTTTCTGAAAAACCATCCAGGTCTCTGGGCCGTGATGTACCTCTGCTACGGCCTCTGCGTGGCGCTGATTTTCACCACCGAGATGCTGGGCTGGCCTGCCTTCTGGTTTGCTACCGTGTTTGTGCTGGTGATGAGCCTGCTGATGCTGCTTGATATCAACCCGAAGTATCGCTTTGAAGATATCGATGCGCTCGACCTGCGTGTCTGTTACAACGGCGAATGGTATTACGTTCAGCCGGTGCGTGAGCAGGCCATCTCACGCATCCTTTCCCTGCCCGATACGCCGGAGCGGGTGAAGAGCGGCATCCAGCGTCTGCTGACGCAAAAAGGGGAAGTGGATTTCTACGATGTCTACTACCTGACCTGGGGCCACCAGCAGGCGGCGAACGTTTAATCCGCCAGCCCTTCCGCCATCAACTGCCCCAGCGTTTCGATTGCCGCCTCGGCCCGACTATCCCACGGCCAGGCGGTGTTCAGCCTGAAGCAGTGACGGAACTGCTCGCCTGCCGAAAATAGCTGTCCCGGTGCAATACTGATCCCCAGCGCCAGCGCCTGCTGATAGAGCCGGGTGGTATCAATACGTTCAGGCAGGGTCACCCAGAGAAAGTACCCCCCGCGGGCTTCACTGACCGTCGCATGCAGCGGCAGCACCTTCAGCAACGCCTGACGCACCATCTGCTGTCGCTTCACCAGAATCTGCCGCAGCCGTTTCAGGTGGGTGTCGTAACGCCGCGTGGCGAGAAAATCGGCCAGCGCCAGCTGCATCGGCGCGCTGGTTGAGAGCGTACTCATCAGCTGCAGGCGCTGGATCCGCTGCGCATGCTGGCCTGCGGCGACCCAGCCGACGCGGAATCCCGCCACCAGCGATTTCGAGAACGACCCGCAGTGCAGCACGTTTCCCTGACGATCCCAGGCTTTGGCTGGCAGCGGCGGCACATCTCCGGCCCAGAGTTCGGCATACACATCGTCTTCGATCATCGGCACCTGATACCGCGCCAGCAGCGCCACCAGCTGCTGCTTACGCTCCGGGGTCAGGGTGACGCTGAGCGGGTTCTGCAGCGTGGTCATCAGCCAGCAGGCTTTTACCGGCCAGCGCTGCAGGGCCTCCTCCAGCTGCACCAGATCGATGCCCTCTCTGGCGTCCACCGGGATCGCCAGCGCCTTGAGCCTGAGCCGCTCGATCGCCTGCAGCGCCCCATAAAAGCCCGGCTGTTCAATCACCACATAGTCGCCCGGCTCCGTCAGGGATTGCAGGCTGAGGTTCAGCGCCTCCAGCGCCCCGCTGGTGATCACAATCTCATCCGGCGACAGAGTGATGCCCTGCCGCGCATAACGCTGTGCCAGCAGCTGCCGCAGCGTGGCGTTGCCGGGTGGCAGGTTGTGCAGCGCATCGGTGGGGGTCAGATGGTGTGAGACGTTCGCCAGCGAGCGCATCAGCTGGCGCTGCGGAAAGAGCGCGGGATCGGGAAAGGCGGAGCCAAACGGGACGATGGCGGGATCGCGTGTCGCCTGAAGCACATCGAACACGAAGTCGTTGATATCGACCTGTTCGCTGATCGCCACGCTCATCGGCGCGGGGGCCAGGGCACGCGGCGCCACGTAATAGCCCGACTGGGGACGCGAGACGATCCAGCCCTGACTCTCCAGCAACTCATAGGCATGAAGCACCGTCATCAGGCTGACGCCCTGCTGCGCCACCTGCTGACGCAGCGACGGCAAACGGGTGCCCGGCAGCCAGATACCGGCCTCTATCTGTTGCTGAATCTCATCCATCAATCGCTGGTATTTCGCCACGGGTGACCTCTCCTTGTTTAACCGCGAGACTTTACCACGCACAGCGATCAATGACAGGCGCTACGCGTCGCTTATCGGCCGGATAGAGAAGCTTCTCTGCCCGGCCAGCGGCGCGTCAGAGGGAGGCGACCTGCGGCATCAGCGGCTCGTCGGCGTCTGCAGAGTGGCTTACGCTGGCGACCGCCTCTTCAATCTCTTCCGCCACAAAGTTCGCCATTTCCGGCACCCGCTCAGGCGGAACCGGCCTGCCCAGCAGATAGCCCTGCAACATATTGCAGCCCAGGCGGGTCAGGAAAGCCTGCTGTTCGGCGGTTTCTACCCCCTCGGCCACCACCTTCAGTTGCAGCGACTGCGCCAGGGCCACAATCGCCGAGACGATAGTGGCATCCTCTTTCTGATGCTGCAGTTCGCTGACAAACGCCCGGTCGATCTTGAGTTCACTGGCCGGCAGTCGCTTCAGATAGAGCAGGCTGGAGTAGCCGGTGCCAAAGTCATCGATCGAGGCTTTGACACCCAGCCGGGTCAGCTCGGTGAGGATGCGCACGCTCGCATCCGGATCGCGCATCGCGGTGGTTTCGGTCACCTCCAGCGTCAGTTGCTCAGCCGGGATCTGATGCTTTTGCAGCGCCTCTGTCACGATTTCAACCAGATTCGCCTGTTCAAACTGTAACGGCGACAGGTTTACCGCGATCGACCAGTCCGGATGGCCCTGCAGATGCCACTGACGCAGCTGCCGGCACGCTTCGTGGATCACCCAGTTACCGATGCTGACAATCATGCCGGTCTTTTCCGCCATCGGCAGGAATTTATCGGGCGACAGCAGGCCGTGATGCGGATGCTGCCAGCGCAGCAGCGCCTCAAAACCAAGGATCGGGCCACGCGGGGCGCAATATTTAGGCTGATAGAAGAGCCGCAGCTCCTGATTGTCCAGCGCCTGCCAGAGATCGTTGTTGAGCTGAAGCTGGCTCTGCGCCTGGATGTTCATGGAGGGCTGGAAGAAGGTGTAGCCGTTGCGGCCGTTGTTTTTGGTGTGATACATCGCCGCATCGGCGTTAAACATCAGCTCACGCTCATCCACTCCATCGCCGGGGTAGACCGCGATGCCGATACTCAGCGACACCACCAGCTCGTAGCGGGAGATATCGAACGGGCAGTCCACCGCTTTTACCAGCTTGTCGGCGATGGTCGCCGCATCGTTGGGATCCTCGATTTCTGCCAGCAGCACAAACTCATCGCCGCCCAGCCGCGCCAGCGTGTAGTAGCCGGTCATCTGCTGACTCATCCGCTCGGTTACGCCTACCAGCAGGCTGTCGCCAACATGGTGGCCGAAGGCATCGTTCACCGCCTTGAAGCCGTCGAGATCCATAAACATCAGCGCAAACTGCGTCTGTTCGCGATTCGCTTTGTTGATCGCCTGCTCCAGCCGATCTTCCAGCAGGATGCGGTTTGGCAGCCGCGTGAGGTTATCGTGCAGCGCCAGTTGCGCCAGCTCGCGGTTGGCCTCCGCCAGCGAACTGGCGAGAAGCGAGGTGCGCGCCTGGAGCCGCGCATCCAGCATCGACACCAGCAGCGTGATGCCCAGGATGGAGAGCGTGACCACCGTGACCAGAATCGCCAGCCAGTCACTGTTGACCCCCTGTCCGACGGAATGACTGTGAGCGGGAAACTCTGCCGCCACCATGCCCGTGTAGTGCATCCCCGCAATCGCGCATCCCATCACGATCGAGGCGCCGATGCGCAGCATGGTGATCCGGCCGGTTCTCCCTTCACGCAGGTTAAACGCCAGCCACAGCGCCGCGCCGGAAGCGGCCAGCGCGATCACCACCGACAGCGCCACCCAGCCCCATTTCCAGACGATGCCAGGAGAGAACATCAGGGCCGCCATGCCGGTGTAGTGCATCGCCACCACGCCGCTGCCGAGGATGAGAGCTCCCCCGCCAGCCGTCGCAGAGGCAGTTCGCCATGGCAGACCAGCCACAGCGCAAAGATAGAGGCACACACGGCGATAGCGGCCGATAACGCCGTGAGTGCGGCGTCGTAGCTCATGACCATATCCATGTTCATCGACAGCATGCCGATAAAGTGCATCGCCCAGATGCCAATGCCCATGGAAAAACCGCCGCCAAACAGCCAGACCAGGGCCACTTTGCCGGTCGAATGCACCACCCGGCCGGCCATATCTAAGGCGGTAAACGAGGCCAGCATCGCGACAAGAATCGAGACGATGACGATAAAAGAGTCGTATGAGGTTGCTAACATTGTGCATTCCCGGGTAAAGCCGCGTCTGGCGTTGAACAGAGGTTTTTGTGACTGTTTTCGTTATTATCGGCGCGGCGTGACGGCTGATGAGCCGTTAACGCCGCAGGTTTCCACTCATTGTAAGTGCCGAAACCTATCGTTATCGTCCATTATCGTCAGCCTGACGCCGACGCCATCGGGGGTTGCCGGGCCATGAGGCCAAACACTTCCACCCGGTCTGCTGGCGTCGGCTTGCCCAGCAGATAGCCCTGCAGCGCATCAAAGCCCAGGCTGGTGAGCAGATGCTGCTGCTCTTCCGTCTCGACACCTTCCGCCACCATCCGCAGGTTGAGACTCTGCGCCAGCGTCAGCATGGCGCTGACCACCGTCGCATCTTCACTGCCGGGCCGCAGGCAGTTAATAAAGCTGCGATCGATCTTAAGTTCGCTGGCATCCAGATCTTTCAGATGCAGCAGATTGGCATAGCCGATGCCGAAATTGTCGATCGCGATGCTGACGCCCGCCTGCTGCAGTTCGCGGATACGCTGCTGGCTGAACGCGGGATCGCGCATCGCGATCGCTTCGGTGACCTCCAGCATCAGCGCGCAGCCCGGTAACTGATAACGGGTCAGCGTCTGGGTCAGGATAAACAGCAGATCGCGCTGATGGAACTGCAGCGCGGAGAGGTTGACCGAGACAGTCCATTCACTGTGGCCCTGGTTGTGCCAGATGCTGAGCTGACGACAGGCTTCCTCGATCACCCAGTTGCCGAGCGCCACAATCTGCCCGGTTTTTTCGGCACGCGGCAGAAACATCTCAGGCGTCAGCAGGCCGCGCTGCGGATGCTGCCAGCGCAGCAGGGCCTCAAATCCCATCAGGCGTGTGCCGCCGGAACGAAATTTCGGCTGATAGAACAGGCGCATCTGCTGGCGATCCAGCGCCTCCCAGAGGTCGTTGGTCAGCTCCAGCTGATGCTGCGTTGCGGCGCTCATAGCCAGCTCAAACAGGCACCAGCCGTTGCGCCCGCTGTGTTTAGTGTGGTACATCGCCGCGTCGGCGTTAAACATCAGCTCCTGACGATTGCGGCCGTGCAGGGGAAAGATCGCAATGCCCGCGCTGAGCGAAACGTGCAGGACATAGCGGTCAAATTCAAACGGCGCGCCGATCACGTTTACCAGTCTTTGCGCCAGCTGGCAGGCCACGCTGATATCGCATCCCTTAACCATCAGCACAAATTCATCACCGCCCAGACGCGCCAGCAGCATCGTCTCGCTGAGCTGGCTGCGCAGCCGTTCCGCAACCGCCATCAGCAGCCGATCGCCGACGTGATGACCCCAGGTGTCATTCACGGCCTTGAAGCCGTCAAGATCCATATAGATCACGGCAATGCGATGCCCGTTAAGCATCGCTTTTTTGATCGCCTGATCGAGCTGCTGCTCCAGCATGACCCGATTGGGCAGCGCGGTCAGGTTGTCATGCAGCGCCAGCTGCCGCAGCTCCTTGTTCGCCTGCCTGAGTCGCGTCGCCAGCCGGGCGGCGCGCATCTGCGCATCCAGCATCGAGCAGAGCAGCGTGATCCCCAGAATCGAGAGCGTAATCAGCGTCACCCACACCGCCAGCCCCGGATTACTGAGACCGTGCGCCTGCATCGTACTGTCGTCACTGAATGTCGCCGCCGCCATGCCCACATAGTGCATACCGGCAATCGCGATCCCCATCACCAGCGAGGCCAGCCCCCGCATCAGCAGCAGATGGTGATCGCCCTTGCGCAGATGAAACGCCAGCCAGAGCGCCACGCCGGAGGCGACAAATGCAATCAGCACCGAAAGCGCCACCAGCAGCCCATTCCATTCGGGTCGCGGTTCAACCAGCAGCGCACACATGCCGAGATAGTGCATCACCACTACCCCGGAGCCTAGGATCAGGCTGCCGCGCAGCAGTCGCTGTCGGGTAAGATGCAGCCCGCCCACCGTCTGACCAAAGGCCAGCATCGACGTCAGGATCGCCACCAGCAGCGAGAGGATCGTCAGCCGGATGTCGTAGCGCATCGTCATAGGCATCATCATCGCCAGCATACCGATAAAATGCATCGCCCAGACGCCGATGCCCATAGTGGTTCCGCCCACCAGCAGCCAGAACCGGGCGCGCCAGCCACGGGAAACCGCTACGCGTCCGGCGGTATCCAGCGCAGTAAAAGAGGCAATAAAGGCCACGAGCAGCGAAACGCAGATCAGAACGCTATCCCAGGTGACAGGCAACATAGATAACTCCTCACCACCCGTGGAAAAACGGGTGCTGTGTACAGTCTTTAAAAAGTCATTAAAAAAGCACCCAACGGGTGAAAGCAGATAAATGCCGGTATTTTTGGTTCTTAAGTTCCGGCCAAACGTGCCCGCAGACGCAGGCTTTCTCTATGCTGCATCTTATTACCCGCCAGCGGTGCCAGCCGGTAAAACGTTATTTTGTCTGATTGGTACAGGAACATATCACCGAAGCAGAAAGCGTGCCAGCGGCCAAAAATAGCGGGCAATTTCGTTTTGCCGTCTCGCTTTACGCCTTGCTGTTACTGGGTTATCGGCCAGGACGCGCATTAGATTAGGGAAAAATAAAAGCCCGTGCTTCGCGGAACGCTTTAACTGATCTATAGTAAGTAAAACTGATATAAATCATCACTCTTAAGCCTAAGATTTTTCTTATGACTGCGGCGCCGACCGCTCTGCTGTTTTTATTTCCTTTTTTTGGGTTGAATTATTAATTAACACCGGGTGAAAAAGCACTGACTCTCGATAATCCGTAAGGAAATATTATGAAACTCAAGCTTTTTCTTATTGCCGCTGCAGGGTTTACTGTCGCCCTTCCCGCATTAACCCAGGCGGCGACGACCTCGGGAACGATCAACGCCACCCTGACACTGACCACCGGGTGCCTGGTCAATGGCCAGTCCGCTACAGCCGGTGTTAACTTCGGTACCCTGAACTTCGGCAGCAGCGCAGCCACCTTTGATACCCTGAATGCCACCCTTGTCGGCGCGGCGGGTAACGGTATTTTTGTGCGCTGCACTACCGGTCAGGACTACAACGTAGTGGTGACCAGCAGCAATGCGGCACCCGCCACGATTTACGGTACTGCCTCTGCCTCCCCCCGCTATCTGCTGCTGGGATCGAACAATGCGCAGGGCATCGCCTATACCCTCTATAGTGACGCCTCTTTTACGACCGCAATCGCGAACAATACGCCGATCGCGGCCAGCGGCACCTCCGATCCGACGCTGGGCACCAACTACGCCATCTACGGCCGGGTGGTGGGCGGTGGTTTTAATCCGCTGATCCCTGCCGGTACTTACACCGATACGATCAACGTCGCCGTGAACTATTAACTGCTGCTGCAGGACAGAAAAGGTGGTTCTCTGGCGAGCCTGCCTGACGATCGCGTGTGGCCTGACGCTGCTGACAGGCAGCCTCCGCGCCTGGGGTCTGCCGACCAGCACCTTCCAGGTCACCGCGTCGATTGTGGCAGGCTGCGTGATCTCCGGCACCAACACCGGCGTTTTCGGTGCGCTTGATTTCGGTTCGCAATCTGGCGTGTCAGCCAATACCGTCAACGCCAGCTTTGTGCAGAGCACCTCCATTAACCTGGCCTGTACGCCGGGCACCACGCTGAACATGAGCATCAATCAGGGCAGTAATTTCACCACCACCCGCAACCTGAAGCTGCCCGGTTTCAGCAGTACCGTTCCCTATACGCTCTTTAGTGACGCCAGCCGCACCTCGGTGATCCCGGTTAATCAGTCGGTGCCACTGAGCTACAGCAATGCCAGCAACATTACGCTGCCGATCTACGGCCAGCTGAAACTTCCCGGCACTGCACGCGCGGGCGTCTATACCGACACGCTGACCGTCACCCTGAGCTGGTGAGGCAATAAAATAAGGATATGCACATGAAGCCACTGCGCGCCCTGCTGTTACTGCTGAGTTCCGGCCTGCTCTCACCGGCCTTTGCCGCTAACTCGGTGATGATCTGGCCCATCGACCCCGCCATCAATCCCGAGGAGAAAGCCAGCGAACTCTGGCTGGAGAATCGCGGAAACAGCACCACCATGATGCAGGTCCGGGTCTTCAGCTGGCAGCAGATTAATGGCCAGGAGCAGTATCAGACCCAGCAGGAGGTGGTCGCCAGTCCACCGATGGTGCGGATGGAGCCGGGTCAGAAACAGCTGGTGAGGCTGATCAAACAGACCGCGCCTGCGGCCGCTAAAGAGCGGGCCTATCGGGTGGTGCTGGATGAGATCCCGACGCCGCGCAATCCCGGTGAAAACCAGGCCGGGCTGACTTTCCAGATGCGCTACTCGGTGCCGCTGTTTGTGTATGGTCAGGGCGTCACCGCCGACAGCGTGCGCCCGGCGCTGCGCTGGCAGCAGGTCAGCGAGGGCGGCAGGCGCTGGCTTCAGCTGACGAACAGCGGCAACGGCCATGCCCGGCTGAGCAATGTGACGATTGGCGGTCGCCGACTGGGAGAAGGCCTTTATGGTTACGTGCTGGCGGAGAGCAATCACCGCTGGCCCCTCAGCTCACCGGTCAGTGGTGAACTCAGCGCAGAAGTGAATAAAAAGCAGTGGCGTAGCGCGGCTCAGAAGTAAGCGCTGAATGCGATCTTTCTCCCTGCATCCCTGTGCGCTGGCGGTCGCCAGCCTCCTCTGCACCGCCGCACCCGACGCGCTGCGGGCGGAGACTTACTCCGCCCTGCCGCCGCCGCCCAGCCTGCAGAGCCAGGGCGACGCGCAGCAATATATGCTGGAGCTGGTGGTTAACCAGCAGGCCAACGGCAACATCGTGCCGGTCGAGCAGCGCGACGGGCATTTCCGGCTGCGCAGTGGCGATCTGCAGCGTGCCGGTTTGCCAGCGGAGAAGCTGGGCGCTGAGGCGCTGGTCGATGTCAGCAGCCTGCAGGCGGTAAAGGTGGAGTATGACGCGGCACGGCAGCGGCTGCTGCTCACCGTGCCGCCCGCGTGGCTGCCGGGTCAGGTGATCGGCGAGGCGAAAAACGGGCCACGCTATCCTGGACGCACCAGCCGCGGCGCACTGATTAACTACGATCTCTACGCCAGCCGCACCGACAACAGCGGCACCCGCCTCTCGCTCTGGAATGAGCTGCGCCTGTTCGGGGAGGCCGGACACCTCTCCAGCAATGGCGTCTGGCTGCAGCAGCTCGAAGGCCAGACCACCTATCAGGACGATGGCTATATCCGTTATGACAGCTGGTGGAGTCGCGACGATGAGAACACGGCGATGAGCTGGCGGGTCGGCGACCTGGTCACCGACTCGCTGGCGTGGAGCAGCAGCGTGCGGCTCGGCGGCCTGCAGATGGGCCGCGACTTCAGTGTCCGCCCCGATCTGGTGACCTATCCGCTGCCCGCCTTCTCCGGCCAGGCCGCCGTGCCCTCTACCGTCGATCTTTTTATTAACGGCTATCGATCCAGCCAGGCAAATGTGCAGCCAGGCCCCTGGTCGATGACCAATGTGCCCTTTGTTAACGGCGCGGGTGACGCCGTGATCACTACCACCGACGCGGTGGGACGTCGCGTCACCACCACCATGCCGTTTTATGTCTCCAGTAATCTGCTGAAGCCGGGACTGTCTGACTACGCGCTCTCTGCAGGCGCGATCCGCCAAAACTACGGTATCCGCAACTTCGATTATGGTGCTGCCGCCGCCAGCGGATCCTGGCGATACGGCATGACCGACTGGCTGACGCTGGAGAGCCACGCCGAAGGCAGCAAAAGCCTGGCGATGGGGGGCGTCGGCGGGCAGCTGCGCGTTGGCAGCTGGGGCGTGGTCAACGGTGCGGTAGCCCAGAGCCAGCTTGAGGGCGACAACGGCAGACAATATAGCTGGGGATACCAGTACAACAATCGCTGGTTCAACCTCGGCACGCAGCAGATCCAGCGCAGCAGCACGTTCGGCAACCTGGCACTGGTCGGCAGTCGTGCCGGAGGCCTGCCGGACAGCCGCCGCTACGCGCTGTCGCGCCGCAGCGCGCAGTACAGTGCCAGCGTCTCACTGAACCGCTTTGGCAGCGTGGGGGCCGCCTTTATCGATATCACGGACGGCCAGGGCGATCGCACCCGGCTGTGGAACCTCTCCTGGAGCAAAAACCTCTGGGGCAACAGCAGCCTCTATGTCTCCGCCAGCCGCGATCAGCAGGAGAAGAGCTGGACCGGCGCTATTTCGCTGGTGATCCCGTTTGGCGAACAGGGCAGCGCCGCGATCAGCACCGAACGCGATCAGCGCGGCCGCGACAGCCAGCGCCTCTATGCTTCCCGCGCCATGCCCAGCGACGGCGGCATTGCCTGGGATGCGGGCTGGGCGAATCAGAGCGGTAACAGCGGTGACTATCGTCAGGGCAGCCTGCGCTATCGCAACAATCAGATCGACACTTCGGCGGGCTTCTACGGCGACAATGAAAACCTGACGCAGTGGGCCGATCTCTCCGGCGCGCTGGTGCTGATGGACAATCATCTCTTTGCCGCTAATGCGATCAATGACGCCTTTGTGCTGGTGAAAACCCGCTACCCCGACGTGACCGTCCGCTACGAAAATCAGCCGATGGGCCGCACCAGTCAGCAGGGCTACCTGCTGGTGCCCGCCATCAGCAGCTACTACCCGGCCCGCTATGATATTGACACGCTCGATCTGCCCGCCGATATGACGACCCCTCGGGTGGAGCAGCGCTTCGCGGTGAAACGCCAGAGCGGCTACCTGCTCGATTTCCCGGTAGAGAAGCTGCGCTCGGCCAGTGTGATCCTGCTCGATGCCGCGGGGCAGCCGCTGCCGGTCTCCAGCCAGGTGCTGCGTCCCGGCCGTCCCACCGAATATGTCGGCTGGGATGGACTCGTCTGGATGGAAAATCTCACCGCCAGTAACCCGATTGCGGTGCTGACGCCCGACGGTCGTCGCTGTGAAACCGAACTGCGGATCGCCAGCGGTCAGCCGCAGGCGCTGAAAACCTACGGTCCCCTGACCTGTGCGCTGCCGCCCCCGGCGACAGGCAGCGCCACTTCCGCTGATCCTCTCTACGGAGCGCAACCATGATGAGATCTCTGCTACTGGCTGGCCTGCTGCTGCTGCCCTCGCTGGGCTACGCCGCCTGTTCCCTGCCCGCCTCCAGCGCCAGCTTCGGATCGGTCTCTACCTTTGTGGCGAACACCACCATCAGTTCAGTGACCACCAATGCCAACGTCAACTGCGGGTCAGGGTCCGCCGTGTCGCTGCTGGGCAATAACCAGATCACCTTTCAGCTGACGGGCGCGACCAACAGTAACGGCACGCGCGGGATATTAAAGCGCAGCGGTGACACCGGCAGCGACAATGTGCCGGTCCGGCTCTGTACCGACTCAGCCTGCGCCAGCGAACTGACGATTGGCGGCACGCCGTTCGTCTATGGATCCCAGACCCTGATCAACCTGGCGGGGTTGCTGGGCAGCCTGAATTTTGCCATTCCGGTCTATCTGCGAACGGTGCCCGGCCAGGTGGTGGCCGCCGGGACATATCAGGTGACGCTGAATATGGCGGTGACGTACCGCATCTGCACCAGCATCGCGATAGGGGGGCTCTGCTTAAGCGAACAGAACGGCAGCGGCGTCATCCCGATCAACCTCACCGCCATCCTCACCAATGACTGTACGACGATTACCTCGCCCAATATCAGCTTTGGCAGTGCGCCGCTGGTCGGCAGTTTCTCCGCCGTTACGCAGACCATTAATGTCCTGTGCAGCAAAGGCAGCACCTATACGGTCGGACTGAGCAATGGCAGTTATCCGGTGGGCAGCGTGCGAAATATGGCCAGCGGGGCTAATCGTCTGAGCTATGAGATCTATAAAGGATCCAGCAGCAATCGCTGGGGGTCGGCAGGAACGGAACGCTGGAGCAGTACGATCTCCTCGGCGGTGTCAGCGGATGGACTGACGCGCGGCTATAACTACACCGCGCGCATCCTGACTTCGCAGAGCACGCCGCCAGCCGGAAACTACAGCGACAGCGTGGTGGTCGATTTGTCGTTTTAGAGCGAGGCGCTGACCGGTGCGGTGCGGTGACGCAGCTGATACTGCTTCACCATCCGGCCAATCAGCAGCGTGCCGATCAGCCCGCAGACGGCCGCAAAGGTCAGCCAGACGCCCGGCATCGCCTTATCACCGGTGGCGTGGATCAGATAGCTGGAGATGGCCGGGGTGAAGCCGCCAAACAGCGCCGTTGCCAGGCTGTAAGCCATTGAGAAACCGGCAGCACGCACCTCGGCAGGCATAATTTCCGCCAGATAGACCACCATCGCGCCATTATAGCTGGCGTAGAGGAACGACAGCCACAGCTCCGCTTCCAGCAGATGGGCGAAACTGGCCGAGCCCACCATCCAGTGCAGCACCGGCCAGGTGGTGACAATCATCAGCAGCGTAAAGACGATCAGCAGCGGGCGGCGTCCGACGCGATCGGACAGCGCCCCCATCAGCGGCAGCCAGAAAAGGTTTGAGAGGCCGACGCAGAGCGTCACCATAAACGCCTGCCTGTCGCTCATCATCAGCACAGTTTTGCCAAAGGTAGGGGTAAACGCAGTGATCATGTAGAACATCACCGTGGTGGTGACCACCATCAGCATCCCCGCCAGCACCAGCGCCCAGTTGCTCGCCACCGACCGCATGATTTCCGTCATGCTCGGGTGGTGTTTGCGTTTGCTGAATGCTTCGGTCTCCTCCAGCATCCGGCGGATATAGAACAGGAACGGCACAATCAGACAGCCGACCACAAACGGGATGCGCCAGCCCCACTCCGTGACTGCCTCTTTCGCCAGCAGGTGGTTCAGCATCAGCCCCAGCAGTGCAGCGAAGATCACCGCAATCTGCTGACTGCCCGACTGCCAGCTGACGAAAAAGCCTTTACGCCCTTTGGGGGCCACTTCCGCCAGATAGACCGACACGCCGCCCAGCTCAACACCCGCCGAGAAGCCCTGCAGCAGTCGCCCCAGCAGAATCAGGATCGGTGCCGCCGCGCCCAGGGTCGCGTAGCCTGGCACCAGCGCGATGGTCAGCGTGCCGATTGCCATCAGGCTCAGCGTCAGCAGCAATCCTTTGCGACGGCCATGATGGTCGATGTAGGCACCCAGAACGATCGCCCCCAGCGGGCGCATCAGGAAGCCCGCGCCAAAGGTCATCAGGGTCAGCATCAGGGAGGCAAAGGGATCATCGCCAGGGAAGAAGGTTTTGGCTATCGCGGTCGCGTAGTAGCCAAAGACCATGAAATCGTACATCTCCAGGAAGTTACCACTGGTGACGTTAAAGATCGTTCGGGCGGCACTTTTGGGTGGTTTTTGTAAAGACGGGGTGTGACTCATAACGGCTTCCTGTTGTTTTTTAGCCGTTTTAGCCTGCCTGCGTCAGGAATAATGTGACCAGGCTCACCATTGCACTTTACAAAACTATGTACATAGGTAACAACAAATTAACAATTCAGCTCAGCCAGCATAACCGATCGGTGCGATCGTCGGTTGGCCTGATTTTGTGTGGCTGGCGCGCAGCCATAAAAAAAGGCGACGGAAGCCGTCGCCCTGTTCAGCGGACGGATAACCCGCTATTTCTTCACGGTTTCCATACCCATCAGACCGATTTTCAGGTAGCCCGCGGTGCGCAGCTTATCCATCACGCTCATCAGCGTTTCATAGTCCACCGACTTATCTGCCTGGAAAAAGATGGTGGTCTCTTTATTACCCTGGGTCTGGCTGGTCAGTACGTTCACCAGCGAATCGGGCGTCACGCGGTCGTTGCCGACATAAAGCTGCTTATCCGCCTTGATCGACAGGTAGACCGGCTTTTCCGGTCGTGGCTGCGGCGCACTGGTTGATGCGGGCAGATTGACCCGCACGTCGACCGTCGCCAGAGGCGCGGCCACCATAAAGATGATCAGCAGGACCAGCATAACGTCGATAAACGGCGTCACGTTGATCTCGTGCATTTCACCCTGTGTCTCCAGGTCGTCGTTTAATCGCATTGCCATCGGTGCTTACCCTAACCGCAGTTTCTGAGCGGTGGCGGGACGCGGAACATCCGGGGCAACGGTGCCGAGGTCGATATCACGGCTTTGCAGCAGCATGACCTGAGCGGCCACATCGCCCAGCGAGGCTTTATAGTTAGCGATCATGCGGGCAAACACGTTGTAGATCACCACCGCCGGAATAGCCGCCACCAGGCCGACCGCGGTCGCCAGCAGCGCTTCGGCGATGCCTGGCGCGACCACGGCAAGGTTGGTGGTCTGGGTTTTTGCGATGCCGATAAAACTGTTCATGATGCCCCAGACGGTGCCGAACAGCCCTACGAACGGCGCCACCGAACCGATGGTGGCCAGGAAACCGTTGCCGCGTCCGGCGTGGCGGCTGAAAGCTGCGACGCGGCGCTCCAGGCGGAAGCTGGTGCGGTCTTTGATGCCGTTGGTGTCTTCCACACCCGCCGACAGCGCAAGTTCGTTCTGCGCATCGTTCAGCAGCACCGCGCTGTGGCTGTGACCGGTAAACGACCGGGCGATGCGGGCGGCGTCATTGAGAGTGCGGGCTTCGCCCAGCGCCTGCTGCTCGCGCTTCAGGCGACGCTTCGCCGCGCTGAGTTCGGCATATTTGCCGAAGAAGATCGCCCAGGTTACGACAGAGGCCAGCAACAGGCCAATCATAACCACCTTTACCACGATATCGGCATGTTGATACATGCCCCAAACGGAGAGGTCCGTTTGCATCAACTCACTGGCTACCACGCTGCTTCTCCAACTTCTGATTCAGGGATGCAAAACAAGCGCAAATAATAGCAAACTGGTGCCGAATTGATAGTAGTTCTCATTAGTATTTACAAACAGCAGTCGGCCGGCGGCGCTGTCTGCGACCGCTTTCAGAGGCATATGCCCGGATGTTTCTAAAATGTGAAGCTGCATGAAAATTTATTAAAACAACGTTTCAAAATGTGATGGAATTCATTCAATCAGCATCGCTGCATTTTACTCAGGCCGGTTTTCACTATGCTGGCTCCTCACGGCCCTCTCCGGTTTGCCCCAATCCCGGGCCGTCCTACCTCTGCGGGAGACAATATAATGAGAATGACAAAAACAGGCCTGGCGACTGCCCTGGCGGTGATGATGATGAGCGCTGCCGCCCAGGCACAGGTCATTAAAGTTGCCGAAGTGCAGCCCGCGGGCTATCCGACGGTGGTCGCTCTGCAGCATATGGGTGACAAACTGAAACAGGCTACCGACGGACGGCTGGAGATGAAGATCTATGCCGGTGGTGTGCTGGGTGA
This sequence comes from Pantoea sp. Ep11b, assembly GCF_040783975.1. Lineage (NCBI taxonomy): Bacteria > Pseudomonadati > Pseudomonadota > Gammaproteobacteria > Enterobacterales > Erwiniaceae > Pantoea > Pantoea sp. Ep11b. The sequence goes on from NZ_CP160631.1 coordinate 3,706,071, forward strand.
TGAAGACCAGACGCTGCAACAGGTGCAACTCGGCGCCATCGATATGATCCGCGTTTCGCTGGCACCGGTGACCTCGATTGCCCCGGAAACCAGCGTGCTGACGCTGCCCTATATTTTTCGCGACGTTGACCACATGCACAAGGTTCTGGATGGTGAGATAGGTCGCGAGATCGCCAGCCGGTTCGATAACGATCCCAACGCCCGCATGGTCTTTCTCGGCTGGACCGACGCCGGTGAGCGCAACATGATCACCAAAAAGCCCCTCGCGCAGCCCGGGGATCTCAAAGGGATGAAGATCCGGGTGCAGAACAGCGCCATCTCGCTGGCAACGCTGAAAGCGATGGGCGCAAACCCGGTGGCGATGGGCGTCAGTGAAGTGTTCAGCGCCATGCAGACCGGCGTGGTCGATGGCACCGAGAACAACCCCCCGACCTTTGTGGCCCACAACTATCTGCCGGTGGCGAAGTATTACACCCTCAGCGGCCACTTTATTCAGCCGGAGATGATCCTCTATTCAAAACGCGCCTGGGATCGCCTGAAGCCCGACGATCAGGCGCTGCTGAAGAAGCTCGGTAAAGAGGCGCAGGATGAAGAGCGCCAGCTCTGGGCGACCTACACCGACGACTCGATCGCGAAGATGAAGGCGGGCGGCGTCACGTTCCAGCAGACCGACCGCGACTATTTCGTTAAAGCGACGCAGCCGGTGCGCGATCAGTTTGGCGGCAAATATCAGGATCTGATGACCCGGATCGCTGAGGTGAAATAATCCCGGCGCCACACTGCCGTGTGGCGTGCTTAATCAGGTATCAATTATGACTGCTTATACGCGTCTGATGGATGGGCTTTATCTGCTCTGTATGCTGGTGGCCGCTGTGGCGCTGCTGATCATGGTGACGGTGATCCCGATTGGGATCTTCGCCCGTTACGTGATGAACAGTGCCCTCTCCTGGCCGGAACCGGTCGCCATTATCTGCATGATCATTTTTACGTTTATCGGCGCACCGGTGGGCCTGCGCGCCGGAACCCATATCTGCGTGTCGATGATCACCGATCGCCTGTCACCCGCCGGACAGCGCCTGATGCTGCGCGTCAGCGATCTGCTGATGATCGTCACCTGCCTGGTGATCTTTCAGGCCAGCTACAGCCTGTGTGAAGCGATGTGGGGGCAGAGTCTCGCGGCACTGCCCGCGATAACATACGGCGAGATCTACCTGCCGATCCCGATCGGCGCGATCTTTACCCTGCTGTTTGTCATTGAGCGATTGCTGAACGGCGATCAGAGCCAGCGGCCGATCGTCTCGCTGGGCGGCACCCACTAACGCGGAGCAGAAAAATGGATGCATTGATTCTGATAGGCAGTTTGCTGGTATTGCTGATGGTGGGCTTTCCGGTCGCCTTCGCCGTCGGCCTCAGCGCCTTTATCGGGGCGTGGTGGATCGATCTGCCGCTGGAGGCGGTGGTGATTCAGGTGACTAACGGCATCAACAAGTTTTCGCTGCTGACCATCCCGTTCTTTATTCTGGCTGGCGCGATTATGGCAGAGGGCGGCATTGCCCGGCGGCTGGTCAACTTCGCCTATATCTTTGTCGGCTTTATTCGCGGCGGGCTCTCCCTGGTGAATATCGTCGCCTCGACCTTCTTTGGCGCGATCTCCGGTTCATCGGTGGCGGATACCGCCTCGATTGGCTCGGTGATGATCCCGCAGATGGAGGAGAAAGGCTATCCACGGGATTTTGCCGCCGCCGTCACCGCCAGCGGCTCGGTGCAGGCGGTGCTGACGCCCCCCAGTCATAACTCGGTCATCTATTCACTGGCGACGGGCGGCATGGTGACTATTTCCTCCCTGTTTGTTGCCGGGATTTTCCCTGGCCTGCTGCTGGCGGCCTGCCTTATGGTGATGTGTCTGGGCTTTGCCCGTAAACGCGGCTACCCCAAAGGTGAACGGATCCCGTTTCGTCAGGCGCTGAAGATCTTCTTCGATGCGTTCTGGGGGCTGTTTACCGTGGTGATCATCATGGGGGGCATCCTCTCCGGCATCTTTACCGCCTCGGAATCTGCCGCCATCGCCTGTCTCTGGGCCTTCTTTGTGACGATGTTTATCTACCGCGATTTCAAATGGCGGCAGCTGCACATCCTGCTGTTCCGCACCATTAAAACCGTCACCATCGTTATGGTGCTGATCGCCTTTGCGGCAGGCTTCGGGGCGGTCATGACCTTTATGCAGCTGCCGACCCTGATTACAGAAGCCTTCACCAGCCTCTCCGATAACAAATATGTGATTCTGATGTGCATCAACATCCTGTTGCTGGTGGTGGGAACGCTGATGGATATGGCACCGCTGATCCTGATCCTGACCCCGGTGCTGCTGCCGGTAGCGACCGCGCTGGGCATCGATCCGGTTCACTTCGGCATGATCATGCTGACCAACCTGGGGATCGGGCTGATTACGCCGCCGGTCGGCACGGTGCTGTTTGTGGCCAGCGCAGTAAGTAAGCAGAAGATTGAACAGGTGGTCAGCGAGATGCTGCCCTTCTACGGCATGCTGTTCCTGGTGCTGATGCTGATTACCTATATCCCTGCCATTTCACTCTGGTTACCCCACCTGATGGGCGTGATGTAGCACAATAAAAGCGGCCCGTTCGCGGGCCCGTTTTTTTATGCTGCGACGCACTCTGATAATCGCCATTGAGTCTCAACCCTGCTGGTCGTTTCATGATAACGTGAGGGCTTAGTCAGAAGCGGCAAAGGCGACTCATGACCACCAGAAAAATTGATACCACGCTCGTTAGCGCAGGACGCAGTAAGCGTTATACCCAGGGTTCGGTGAATGCAGTCATTCAGCGCGCCTCCTCGCTGGTTTTCGATAGCGTTGCGGAGAAAAAACGCGCCACCGCAGGCCGGGCAAAAGGCGAACTCTTTTATGGCCGCCGGGGCACCCTCACCCACTTTGCGCTGCAGGATGCGATGACCGAGCTGGAAGGGGGCGCAGGCTGCGTGCTCTACCCCTGTGGCGCGGCAGCGGTGGCGAACGCGATTCTGGCCTTTGTGGAAGCTGGCGATCATGTGCTGATGAGCGGCGCGGTCTATGAACCGACGCAGGACTTCTGCACAAAGATTCTGGCGAAAATGCAGGTGTCGACGGGCTGGTTCGATCACACTATGGGCAGCGAAATCGCTGAGCTTGTGCAGCCTAACACCCGGGTGGTTTTCCTTGAGTCGCCCGCCTCCATCACCATGGAAGTGCAGGATATCCCGGCGATCGTCGCGGCCGTTCGCGCCCGCGCACCCGACGCGATCATCATGCTCGACAATACCTGGGCAGCCGGGATTTTATTTAATGCTCTGGCGCACGGCGTCGATATCTCCATTCAGGCCGGCACCAAATATCTGATTGGCCACAGCGATGCGATGATCGGCACCGCCGTAGCCAATGCACGCTGTATCGATCAGCTGCGCGAGAACTCCTATCTGATGGGTCAGATGGTCGATGCCGACACCGCCTACATGGCGAGTCGCGGTCTGCGCACCCTGGGCACCCGTCTGCGTCAGCATGAAGAGAGCGCCCTGCAGGTGGCGACGTGGCTGGCGGCGCGTCCGGAAGTGGCGCGGGTCAACCATCCGGCGCTGGCGCAAAGCAAGGGGCATGCGTTCTGGCAGCGCGATTTTAACGGCAGCAGCGGCCTGTTCTCCTTTATCCTGCAGGAAAGATTGAGTGACGCCCAGCTGGCGGAATATCTCGACCACTTCCATCATTTCAGCATGGCTTACTCCTGGGGTGGCTATGAGTCGCTGATTCTGGCGAATCAGCCCGAAGAGCTGGCCGCTATTCGTCCGGCGGGCGGTGTGGATTTCACAGGAACCCTGGTTCGACTGCACATCGGCCTGGAGCACGTTGATGACCTGCTGGCTGACCTGGAGGCGGGATTTTCGCGTCTGACGCGCTGAGTCAGTTAAACAAAGCGTAAACGGATGCTAAACCGATGGCGGCTGTCCGCAGAGTCTGCCGGGCAATCGCATTTTTGTTGTTAAAATTTATCCCGCATCGTTCAGGTCACTCGTGCATTAACTGTGTAATCTGGATGCCGACGGATAGTTCCTTGTGACGTGATGGAATAGCTAATGGGTGTTTTACACGAGATAGTCCAGGCGCTCTGGCATCAGGATTTTGCCGCGCTGGCGAACCCGGATGTGGTGTGGGTGGTGTACGGCGTGATGTTCCTGACGCTGTTTCTGGAAAATGGTCTGTTACCCGCCTCGTTTCTGCCAGGCGACAGCCTGCTCCTGCTGGCAGGCGCGATGGTGGCAAAAGGGGTAATGGATTTTGTGCCAACGATGGTGATCCTGACGACAGCCGCCAGTCTGGGCTGCTGGCTGAGTTATCTGCAGGGGCGCTGGCTGGGCAATACCCGGCTGGTAAAGAGCTGGCTGATGCATCTGCCCGCGCAGTATCACCAGCGCGCCTGGAATATGTTCAACCGACATGGCCTGATGGCGCTGCTGGTTGGCCGTTTTCTCGCGTTTGTCCGCACCATTCTGCCAACCATGGCCGGGATTTCCGGCCTGCAGAATGGTCGCTTCCAGCTGTTTAACTGGCTGAGCGGCGTGCTGTGGGTCGGAATTGTAGTGGCCTTTGGCTATGGCATCAGCCAGGTACCGTTTATCAAGCGCCACGAAGATCAGGTGATGGCAATCCTGATGGTCCTGCCGATGGTGCTGCTGGTGCTTGGCCTCTCCGGCAGCATTCTGGTCATCTGGAAGAAGCGTCGGCAGAAACGGGCCTGACGCGCCCGTTGCCTCCGGGTCCGCCGCTGCTCAGGCGGACGGATCCGCAACCGTCTGCCTGACCCGGCTGACCTCCTCCCCCGGCGTCACGCCAAAATAACGTTTAAATTCCCGCGAGAACTGGGACGGGCTTTCGTAGCCAACCCTCACCGCCGCCGCGCTCGCCTTGAGTCCGTCATGCAGCATCAGCAGGCGCGCCTGATGCAGGCGATAGCGCTTGAGATACTGCAACGGCGAGGTCTGCGTGACCGCCTTGAAGTTATGGTGAAAGGCGGAAACGCTCATGTTTACCTCGGCCGCCAGCGCATCCACGCTGAGGTTTTCCGCATAGTGATTCTCAATCCGTCGCAGCGCACGCGCAATCAGGCTGAACTGCGTCTGTCTGCTGACCAGTGAGAGCAGCGCTCCGCCGATCGGGCCGGTCAGCACATAGTAGATAATCTCCCGGACGATGTGCGGCCCCAGTACCCGCGCATCGCGCGGCTGAGTCATGACATCGAGCAGCCGTTCGGCGGCACACAGCATCGGTTCCGTCAGCCACGCCGAGTGAATACCGGAGGTCAGCGGCTGCGGCTGGAACTGGTCGTCATCACCGATTTCAATCAGCAGATCCTGCAGGCTGGCGGTATCGACGTTCAGACAGAGCCCGGCAATCGGGACATCCGGCGAGGCCCAGGTTTCGCACTCTACCGGCAGCGGCACCGTCAGCATCAGGTATTTGCTGGCGTCATACTGGAAGGTAGTGCTGCCGAGATAGCCGGTTTTGCTGCCCTGAAACAGGATCACGATGCCGGGCTGATACATCATCGGCGTGCGGGGACGATATTGGTTCGCATAAATCAGCGACACATTTTCAACCGGACAGAGACGGTCATGACCGTGCGTCATTAAGGTAACTACCTGCTGTGCCAGCCGGTGACACAGTGCATCGTGCGCCATAGTGACTCCTTTTCGGACAAAAATTCAGTGTGCCGTGACTGTGCCTGAATCGCCAGCGGTCTGGAGAATCAGGCAAGAAGTTGACGGGATCAGGCATAACCCGGGGCGGCAGATGTTGCCTGAGCTGAGCAGGCTGACAATTGTTGGCTAGACTTAAGCACAGTGAAATCTCACGGGTTAACCGCAACGGAAAGGAGCAACTATGGCAGACCAGCCCATTATCAAACTGCGCGATGGCAATATGATGCCGCAACTGGGACTCGGCGTGTGGCAGGCCAGTATCGAAGATGCGCGCCATGCGGTGCTGAAAGCGCTTGAGGTCGGCTATCGCTCAATCGATACCGCCGCCGCCTACAAAAACGAAGAGGCGATTGGTCAGGCACTGCAGGAGACCGATGTGCCGCGTGAAGAGATTTTCGTGACCACCAAACTGTGGAACGACGATCAGCAGAACGTTCAGCAGGCGATGGAAACCAGTCTGGAGAAACTAAAACTGGAGCAGGTGGATCTCTATCTGATGCACTGGCCGTGCCCGGAAAAAGATCACTACGTTGACGCCTGGAAGAAGATGATTGAACTGCAGCAGCAGGGTCTGACTAAAAGCATCGGCGTCTGTAACTTCCACGAGGCGCACCTGAAGCGACTGCTGGATGAAACCGGCGTGACGCCGGTCGTGAACCAGATTGAGCTGCACCCGATGCTGCAGCAGCGCACCCTGCACGCCTGGAACGCGCTGCATCAGATCCAGACCGAATCCTGGAGTCCGCTGGCTCAGGGCGGTAAAGGGGTATTCGATCAGGAGATCATCAAATCTCTGGCGAAGAAATATGGCAAAACCCCGGCGCAGATCGTGATCCGCTGGCATCTGGACAGCGGCCTGGTGGTGATTCCGAAGTCCGTGACGCCAGCGCGTATCGAAGAGAACTTTAAGGTCTTCGATTTCCGTCTGGATAAGCATGAAATGAGTGAGATAGCGAAGCTGGACAGCGGCAACCGTCTGGGGCCAGACCCGGAAACCTTTAACTGAGACGCAGTTTCAGGGTAATCATATCCGCCGTCTGGTCACCGGCGGCGGGTGAAAAACGCGGTCAGGCGGGTTATCCGGCCTGACCGCGCGCTTATGCAGTGGGCTGAACCACCAGTTGACCTGCGGTTCCGCGATCCGCCAGCTCCAGCGTCTGACTGTAGTAGACGAACGGGAAGTGGTCGGACGAACTCTGCGGGAAGCTCACCAGCAGCTCCACGCTGCCATCAACCCACACCGTATCTTTCCAGCCGCGATCTTCGCCCATCGGCTGTGCGCCATTGACGCTTTTGATCAGGAACATCACGCCCTGAATATGCAGCGACTGGGGCCGGTCAGCGTGCAGGATCCAGCGTTCGAAGGTGCCCTGCTGGGTCGTGGTGTCGATGCGGTTCATATCCCATACCGCGCCGTTGATGCCCGGCATGCTGTCACCGATACGGAACTCCCGCGTGCGAACCGCCGTGCCATCCAGAATCTGATCGGCCAGCAGCCGCATCGGCAGATTATCAGTCACCAGCGGCAGCAGACCGGTGGGCCGCAGGGTCAGGATCAGGGTCGAGGTCAGAATGGATGAGGGCTCAAAGAAGCCGCGCAGCCGATCCATAATGCCCGCCGCCGTGCCTGCGGTGATCGAGACTTCGTCGCCCTGCGACATATCGACCAGTACATCGCGGCGTTCGCCCGGTGCCAGAGAGAGACGCTGCACCGCCACCGGTGCAGGCAGATAACCCTGGTCGCTGGCAATCACCATAAACGGCCGGTTGTCGCTGAGCACCATCTCGTAGCGGCGCGCATTCGACGCGTTCAGCAGACGCAGACGAACCCAGCCGCGCGAGACCTCGACGAACGGATTGCGCACGCCATTGACCAGCAGCGTGTCACCCAGGAAGCCGCCATCCTGTGGCGGGTCATACACCGGCGTCGCAAAGTTATCGAGGCGTTTGTCCTGAATGATGATCGGGAAGTCATCCACGCCGTAGTGCTTCGGCAGCGGCAGCTGTTTGCTGACCTCATCTTCCACCAGCCACATTCCTGCCAGACCGTTGTAGATGTGCGGTGCCATGCGGTTTGGGGTGTTCGCATGATACCAGCAGGTCGCGGCCGCCTGACGGATCGGCAGCACCGGCGACCAGTCCACGCCCGCCGACATCATTCGCGGTGCGCCGCCCATCAGCGCGCCCGGCAGTTGCAGGCCGCTGACGGTCATGGAAACCGGCTCATTCAGCCTGTTGCTGTAGATAAGTTTAACGTCATCACCGCTGTAGACCCGCACAGTCGGGCCAAGGTAGAGACCGTTAATGCCCCAGACCGGCACCTTGTTGTTATCGCCGTTGAACGACCAGTGACTGCGCTGCATCGTGAGAAACAGCGGCTGGCCGCGACGGGACTCCAGCAGCGGCGGAACGGGAAGCGGCGTGTCGCCGCTGGCGGATGAGGCGGCCTGGGCCGCACGGGGCATAACCGTGGCGCTGAGCGCCACGCCAGCAGAAAGCTGGATGAACTGACGTCTGCTGAAAGACATAAAACTTCTGACCCTTTACGCGTGGCGCTAAGCGCCGACCCTGTTTTTATTGATCTGTTTTTGCTGTGCTGCGTTCACGGCGAGCCAGCGCGGGCTCACCGTGGGCATCCATGCAGGATAGTTCGGCGAAGGAGTCGCCGGTCAGATTTTTCCGTTTTTTTCGCGTTCTGCGACTTCGGCGTTCAGCTCTTCCAGCTTCGCCGCCATCAGTTCGCGACAGTGGGTAGCCAGCTTACGCACCGATGAGGATTCAAACGCCTTTACGTCAACCGGTGGCAGCATCTCCACGATCACCAGCCCGTTCTTCAGGCGGTTCAGGTTGACCTTGCCGTGGGTGTTAGAGACCACAATCGGAATGATCGGCACCCCTGCCGCCACCGCCGCATGGAAGGCACCGGTTTTAAACGGCAGCAGGCCACGGCCACGGCTGCGCGTCCCTTCCGGGAACATCCAGATGGAGATGCGCTTGCGATTGAACTGATCGACCAGCTCGCCGATGGTACCACGCGCTTTGGCGCGGTCATCGCGGTCGATCAGCAGGTTACCGGTCAGCCAGTAGAGCAGGCCGAAAAACGGCACCCACAGCAGGCTCTTTTTACCCACCGTCACCGTCGATGGCTGCACAATTTTAGCCGCAGTCACCATGTCATAGTTGTTCTGATGGTTCGCAATGTAGATCGCGTTGCCATATTTCTCCGCGCCTTCCGGCTTGCGCAGCTCCACTTTAAGGCCGAACACCGTCGACAGTTTGCCAAACAGATGACCAAACCGGGCGACGTGACGCGGGTCGCGCGGCGAGAAAAGACACCAGACAGAGCCAAAGATACAGATGGCGATCGAATAGATGACGACGATAATGGTACGCAGAATCAGTAACATAGTTCCCTCATTGAGCCACGGCTGACGCAGGGTCAGCCGGGTAGTTTACGCTTCGCTATCCGGGCTTGCCGGACGCGCGGGCGCATCCAGTTCTACACGATCGATTTTTTGCAGGCCGCGCGGCAACAGCGTGCCGCGACGTCCGCGATCGGCGCGGAATTTCTGGAGTTCTTCACTGCGCAGCAACATTTTACGTTTGCCGACATGGAGCGTGATGGCACTGCCCGGTGGCAGGATCATCAGCCAGGCCAGTTTATCCTGACCGGCAGCCGCTTCCGCCGACGGGATCGAGATGATTTTGTTGCCCTTGCCTTTCGACATCTGCGGCAGCTCACCGACCGGGAACATCAGCATCCGTCCCGCCTGGGTGATCGCCAGCAGCATGTCATCTTCGTGATGCACCGCCATCGGGGTCATCACCCGGGCATTTTCCGGCAGCGTCAGCAGCGCCTTACCGGCACGGTTGCGCGACACCAGATCGCTGAAGGTACAGATAAAGCCGTAACCCGCATCGGAGGCCATCAGCAGACGCTGGTCGTCCGGCTCCATCAGCACCTGTTCAACTACCGCGCCCGGCGGTGGCGTCAGCTTGCCGGTCAGCGGCTCGCCCTGCCCGCGCGCCGACGGCAGCGAGGTCGGATCCAGCGTGTAGCTGCGGCCGGTGGAGTCGATAAAGGCCACCGGCTGATTGCTCTTGCCGCGTGCGGCCGCCAGATAGCTGTCGCCCGCTTTGTAACTGAGCCCGGCCGGATCGATATCGTGACCCTTGGCGCTGCGCACCCAGCCCATCTGGGAGAGCACAATAGTGACCGGTTCAGACGGCACCAGCTCTGTTTCGCTCAGGGCTTTGGCTTCTTCGCGCTCGCAGAGTGGTGAGCGACGATCGTCGCCGTAGCTGGCACTGTCAGCCTGCAGCTCTTTCTTCAGCAGGGTATTCATCTTGCGTTCAGAGGCCAGCGTCGCCTGCAGCTGATCGCGCTCTTTTTCCAGATCCGCCTGCTCGCCGCGGATCTTCATCTCTTCCAGTTTTGCCAGGTGGCGCAACTTCAGTTCGAGGATCGATTCGGCCTGGGTTTCGCTGATACCAAAGCGCGACATCAGCACCGGCTTCGGCTCATCCTCTGTCCGGATTATCTCGATAACCTCATCGATATTCAGGAACGCGACCAGCAGACCTTCAAGGATATGCAGGCGGCGCAGCACGCGTTCCAGCCGGTAATTAAGCCGGCGTTTGACCGTTTCACGGCGGAACACCAGCCATTCGGTCAGGATCTCATGCAGATTTTTCACCGCCGGACGGTTGTCCAGCCCGATCATGTTGAGGTTAACGCGGTAGCTCTTCTCCAGATCGGTAGTGGCAAACAGATGATTCATCACCTGATCGAGATCGACGCGGTTGGAGCGCGGGACGATCACCAGACGGGTCGGGTTCTCATGATCCGACTCATCGCGCAGATCCTCGACCATCGGCAGCTTTTTATTGCGCATCTGGCTGGCAATCTGCTCCAGCACGCGCGCGCCCGACACCTGATAAGGCAGCGCGGTAATAACAACCTCGCCCTCCTCTTTTTTCCAGACCGCGCGCTGACGGATGGAGCCGCGACCGCTCTGGTAGAGTTTGCGGATTTCGTCACGCGGCGTAATGATCTCCGCCTCGGTCGGGTAATCCGGCCCCTGAACGATATCGAGCAGCTGATCCAGCGTGGTTTTCGGGGAGTCGATCAGCGCAATGGCCGCCTGCGCCACTTCGCGCAGGTTATGCGGCGGAATATCGGTCGCCATCCCGACGGCAATGCCCGTAGTGCCGTTCAGCAGGATATTGGGCAGGCGCGCCGGCAGCATCTTCGGCTCCTGCAGGGTGCCGTCGAAGTTCAGCTGATAGTCGACCGTGCCCTGACCCAGCTCACCCAGCAGCAGCTCGGCATATTTTGACAGACGGGATTCAGTGTAACGCATCGCCGCAAATGACTTGGGATCGTCCGGTGCCCCCCAGTTTCCCTGGCCGTCGACCAGCGGATAACGGTAGGAGAACGGCTGTGCCATCAGCACCATCGCTTCATAGCAGGCGCTGTCGCCGTGCGGGTGGTATTTACCCAGCACGTCACCCACGGTACGCGCCGACTTTTTGAATTTTGCGCTGGCGTTAAGCCCCAGTTCGGACATGGCGTAGACGATACGTCGCTGAACCGGCTTTAATCCGTCACCAATATAAGGCAGCGCGCGGTCCATAATGACGTACATCGAATATTTCAGGTACGCATTCTCGGTGAATGTATGCAGGGCAAGACGCTCTGCACCATCCTGAGTCAGTTCGCTCATTAATTTCTCATCCTCACATCGTGGCCCACAACGGCGGGACACCCGGCGGTGGTTTGGCGAGGATAGTACCTTATTCGCTGGTGTTAGTCACAGGGGAAGCGCGGGAGATCAGGCCCTGCGCCAGCCGGATTTTACCCGCCGACGCAACGCCCGCTTCAGCGCGGCTGACGCCGCGTCACGCCCGGGCGGTGACTCAGGACTTAGCTCCCATCCACTGCCGGGCAATCCCGCCATATTCGCCGGTGGCGGTGCTGAGATGCAGCCACTGATCGACATAGAGTTTCCAGCTGATGTCGTCCCGCGGGATCATGTACGCCTTCTCGCCATACTGCAGCGGTTTGTCGGGGTTGATCGCACACAGCGACGGATAGTGCTGCTGCTGGTAACGCGCCTCAGAGGCATCGGTGATCATCACGTCCGCCTTGTTATCCACCAGCTGCTGGAAGATGGTAACGTTATCGTGGAACAGCGTCAGCGTGGCGTCAGGCAGATGGCTGTGTACAAAGGCTTCGTTGGTGCCGCCAGCCGGTTCAATCAGCCGCACGCCGGGCCGGTTCAGCTGCTCAATCGTCTGATAACGGGCTTTATCGGCGCAGCGCACCAGCGGGATCTTGCCGTCCACGTCCAGCGGTTGGGCGAACCAGGCGGTCTGCTGACGCTTCAGGGTCACGGAGATCCCCCCGACGGCAATGTCGCACTGCTTTGCCAGAAAGTCCGGCATCAGGCTTTTCCAGCTGGTGGGCACCCACTCCACTTTTGCGCCAAGCGAGGTCGCCAGCGCATTCGCCATGCTGATATCCAGCCCTTCATACTGACCATCGGGCCGCAGAAAGCTGTAGGGTTTGTAATCCCCGGTGGTGCAGACCTTCAGCGTTTTAGTGGTGAGAATAGTATCGAGATGCGACTGAGCCTGGACAGCCCCGCTGACCAGCAGCAACGAGAAGATAATTTTTTTCATTTTTGATTTTTTCAGAGTGAGTTTGCCCGTCGATGGTGCCATAAAGCGGCGCATTATTGCTGCCAAAGCAAAAGTGTTGTGATCATCCTCCCATTTTTCTCTGGCCTCTGCGCGCGTAAGCTGAGCGCATATTCAGAAAACGAGGCAGACGATTCATGAGCAACATTTTAATTATCGATGGCGGCAAAACCTTTGCCCACTCCAAAGGCGAACTGAACCACACCCTGACCGACGTGGCCGCCAGCCAGCTGCGGGACATGGGGTATAACGTGTCGGTCACGGTTGCCGACAGCGACTATGTCATCGCCGACGAAGTGCAGAAGTATCTCGACAGCGACGTTGTGATTTATCAGATGCCCGGCTGGTGGATGGGCGAACCCTGGACGGTGAAGCGTTACATCGATGAAGTCTTTACGGAAGGTCACGGCTCACTCTATGCCAGCGATGGCCGCACCCGCGCCGATGCCGCGAAGAAGTATGGTTCCGGCGGTCTGTTACAGGGCAAAAAGTATTTGCTGTCACTGACCTGGAACGCGCCGCTGCAGGCCTTTACCGATCCTGAACAGTTCTTTGAAGGCGTCGGCGTCGACGGGCTCTATCTGCACTTCCATAAAGCCAACCAGTTCCTGGGTATGGAAGCACTGCCGACCTTTATCTGTAACGATGTGATTAAAGCACCGGACGTGCCGCGCGATATCGCCGCTTATCGGACCCATCTGAGCCGCGTTTTTGCGTAAGATGATGGGGGGCTACTCCCTATTCTCCCATGAAAGAGGAATTCGCGAATGTTAACAGTCGTTGCTGAACTTTGTGTTAAACCCGGTCGCCGTCAGGCTGTGCTGGATGCGGTGAAAAAGCTGATCCCGCAGGTCCTGGCGGAAGAGGGCTGCCATCAGTATGACGCGCTGCTGGACCATCAGGCGCAGGTGCCGTGGAAGCAGAACTCGCCAGACTCCATTTTTATGCTGGAACAGTGGGAAACCCTGCGCCATCTGGAGCAGCATCAGCAGATGCCGCACATGGATGCGCATCGCGCCATCATTAAAGATGACGTAGTGGATGTGAAGATTCTGGTACTGGAGCCCAGTGCCTGATTAACAGGCTGATAACTGATGCTCCCGTCACTGGTCAAAGGCTGACAGATTCACACCCAGGCGTTACTGAGAGCAACGCCTCAGCTGAACCTGACGCTGCTCTCTGAGCAGGCAGGATCAGAAAGCAAACCTGGCCTGACCCGCATCACTCAACCCCTGTCCTGTGACAGGGGTTTTTTCTTTCTGACTGCCCGGTTCAGAGCAGCTGACGCCGATCGATCTCGCTGCGGAGAAAGTCCAGGAAGCAAGCGATACGGGAAGAGAGCGTGGTGTTGCGGTAGTAAACGGCATGAACCGGCAACCGCAGATCGCGGGTTTCAGCGGGGAGCACCGGCACCAGCCGTCCTGCCACGCAATCTTCCCGGCTGACGAAGTCAGAGAGGCGCGCGATCCCCTGTCCCGCCAGCGCCAGCTGCCGGATGGTTTCGCCGCTGGAGGCCGCGATCGTCGGTCTGAAGCGCATAAAATTGCCTTCCGACTGCCAGAGGGGCCAGACGTTAAGGGTGTCGGGATAGCTGAAGCCGATGGTCTGATGCCGGGCCAGATCCGCAATGCTCTGCGGGGTGCCCGCTTTCGCCAGGTAGGCCGGACTGGCCATCAGCCGGATCGCACTGCTGCCCAGCATCCGGGCATGCAGCGTGGAGTCGCGCAGTTCGCCGATGCGAATGGCAATGTCGGTCTGCTGCTCCAGCAGATCGATCAGAATATCGTCGGTATTGAGTTCAAGCTGGATCAGCGGATAGCGGGCGCGGAACGCATCCACCAGCGGCACAATCACATGCAGCATAAAGGGGGTGGCGGCGTTGACCCGCAGCCGCCCGGAGGGAACCTCCCGTCGCTGTGCGATCTGCTCTTCCGCCTGCTCAACCGAGGCCAGGATCTGGCGCGCATGCGTCAGAAATACCTGACCCTCTTCCGTCAGCGCCAGCCGCCGGGTGGTACGATGCAGCAGCGTCGTCTGCAGCTTGCTCTCCAGCCGCGACAGAGCGCGACTGATGCCCGAACTGGTCTGCGCCAGCTGGGCGGCAGCCGCCGTAATCGACCCGCTGTCCACCACCGCGACCCAGGCGCGTAACTCTTCCAGCGTAATTTTCACAATAGTTACTGTCTCTGCTCACTGAAACCTGCCCGGTGCGGCGAAAGAGGCTCCGGGTAGATCATGCCGGCGTCATAAAGCGAACAGGACGCTTGCGCGTCCTGTTTTTTTACACTTCGATATCGGCGGTATCGCCTTTTTCCTGCAGCCAGTTACGCCGGTCCTCGGACCGTTTTTTCGCCAGCAGCATATCCATGATGCGCAGCGTCTGATCGACATCTTCATCGCTGATCGTCAGCTGCACCAGGCGACGGGTGTTTGGATCCAGCGTGGTTTCACGCAGCTGCATCGGGTTCATCTCGCCCAGTCCTTTAAAACGCTGGACGTTGGGTTTGCCCTTCTTGCGTTTCAGCTGCTCCAGCACGCCCTCTTTCTCATCTTCATCCAGCGCGTAGTAGACCTCTTTACCGAGGTCGATACGGTAGAGCGGCGGCATCGCGACATAGACGTGTCCACCCACCACCAGCGAGCGGAAATGTTTCACGAACAGCGCGCAGAGCAGCGTGGCGATGTGCAGACCATCCGAGTCCGCATCTGCCAGAATGCAGATTTTGCCGTAGCGCAGCTGTGACAGATCTTCGCTGTCCGGGTCAATGCCGATCGCCACCGAGATATCATGCACCTCCTGCGACGCCAGCACTTCATCGGACGAGACTTCCCATGTGTTCAGGATCTTGCCTTTAAGCGGCATGATCGCCTGATACTCGCGATCGCGCGCCTGTTTGGCCGATCCACCTGCGGAGTCCCCTTCCACCAGGAAGAGTTCTGTTTTATTCAGATCCTGCGCGGTACAGTCCGCCAGCTTACCCGGCAGAGCCGGTCCGCTGGTCAGCTTTTTACGCACCACCTTTTTGGCGGCCCGCATACGGCGCTGGGCGCTGGAGATGGCCAGTTCCGCCAGCAGTTCTGCAGTCTGAATATTCTGGTTCAGCCACAGGCTGAAGGCATCTTTCACCACGCCAGAGACAAAGGCGGCGCACTGACGTGAAGAGAGACGCTCTTTGGTCTGTCCGGCAAACTGCGGATCCTGCATCTTCACCGACAGCACATAGGCGCAGCGATCCCAGATATCTTCCGCAGAGAGTTTTACGCCACGCGGCAGAATATTGCGGTATTCGCAGAACTCGCGCATCGCGTCCAGCAGCCCCTGACGCAGACCGTTAACATGGGTACCGCCCTGCATCGTCGGGATCAGGTTAACGTAGCTTTCGGTCAGTAACTCGCCACCTTCCGGCAGCCACAGCAGCGCCCAGTCTACCGCTTCCACATCCCCGGCAAAGCTGCCGACAAAAGGTTTTTCCGGCAGCGTTGGCAGGCCATTGACGGCTTCCGAGAGATAGTCGGTCAGACCATCCTGGTAGCACCAGGTCTGTTCGGTATTGTTCAGCTTGTCTTTAAAGACAATTTCCACGCCCGGACAGAGTACCGCTTTGGCTTTCAGCAGATGCGAGAGGCGCGACACAGAGAAGCGCGGGCTGTCGAAGAAACTCTCATCCGGCCAGAAATGGACGCGGGTGCCGGTGTTGCGTTTCGCCACAGTGCCGGTGAAGGTAAGATCCTGCACCTTGTCGCCATTTTCAAACGCCATGTCATAGATTTCGCCGTTACGACGCACCGTGACTTCAACACGTTTTGACAGGGCGTTAACCACAGAAATCCCGACACCGTGCAGGCCGCCTGAGAACTGATAGTTTTTATTGGAGAATTTGCCGCCCGCGTGCAGACGACACAGGATCAGTTCGACCGCAGGCACGCCCTCTTCCGGATGAATATCCACCGGCATGCCGCGACCATCATCAATAACTTCCAGCGACTGGTCAGCGTGCAGAATCACTTCAACCCGCTTCGCGTGGCCGCCCAGCGCCTCATCGACGCTGTTATCAATCACTTCCTGACCCAAATGGTTGGGCCGCGTCGTATCGGTGTACATCCCCGGGCGACGGCGAACAGGCTCAAGGCCAGTCAGGACCTCAATGGCATCCGCGTTATAGTTCGATTGACTCATCGTAAATGTCTGATTAGAAAGATAAAATGGGGTGCGATTTCCGCGTTACTCAGGGATGATTCAGACCAAGAAAGTCCAGAATCTGCGGGAAATGGCGCTCGAATCCAGTAAATGCATGATTTCCGCCCTCTTCCACCGTGTGCCGGCACGCGCTGTAATAGTCGAGTGCCTGACGGTAATCGAGAACTTCATCGCCGGTCTGTTGCAGCAGCCAGAGTAAATCGGGCGCTTCCAGCGGTTCAATCTGCATTACTTTGAGATCGTAAATGTGGCGAGACTCTAACACATATTGCTGGCCGGTGTAGGGATTCTGATTTTCGCCCAGGAAATCTGTCAGCAACTCGAACGGCCGCACCGCAGGATTGACGACCACCGCTGGCAGCATAAAACATTGCGACAGCCAGGTGGCGTAGTAGCCGCCCAGCGACGAGCCGACCAGTCCCAGGGTTTCACCACTGCGACTCAGCACCAGGTCCTCCAGCATTGCGGCGGCATCGGCCGGGAAAGTGGGCAACTGGGGAACGATCATCTCGATCGCCGGATGCTGTGCCTCCAGCCATTGCCGGAACTGCGTTGCCTTCGCCGACCGGGGCGAACTGTTGAACCCGTGCAGATAGAGCAAAGCCGCCACGCGTCAGTATCCTTCTGAGTCTAAATCAGGACGAAAAGCGTCGGTGTCGAGCCGGTTGACCTCGGTATCAAGACGGCCATCCGGATAGAGAGTAAACCAGCGCCAGCCCGGTGCCTCGGTGTCGATAGTAAAGCTGGTGCAGTGCGGTTTGAACTGTACGCAGGTTGAAGGGGTCGCCACTACCCGGCGGCCCTGCCACGCCAGATCCAGCTCCTGATGTATATGCCCGCAGACCAGCGTCCGGGCTAACGGATAACGCTGCAGTACGGCGTCCAGTTGATGGGAATTGCGCAGGCTGTGCTGGTCGAGCCAGGTACAGCCCGAAGCCAGCGGATGGTGATGCAGCAGGACCAGCGTATGCCGTTGCGGAAAGCGCCCCAGCGCATTGTCGAGCCACTCCAGCTGATAGTCGCTCAGCATCCCATGCGGTACGCCCGGGACCTGACTGTCGAGCAGGACAATCTGCCACTGCTCACCCAGCAAAACCTGTTTATGGGCATTGATATGGGCGGCGGCCAGCGTATCGACCATCGCGGGCTGAAAATCATGATTGCCGGGCAGCCAGACGCAGGGCCGGGGCAAACGTGAGATACCCTCAGCAAAATGCTGATAGGCTTCGGCTGAGTGATCCTGGGCGAGATCGCCGGTGGCGATGATCAGGTCGTAGTCACGCTGTTGCGCGATAATCGCATCCAGTACCGCTTTGTAGCTCGACCAGGTGTTTACCCCAAGCAACGATTCATGTTTTCCCGCGAACAGGTGGGTATCCGTAATTTGTAAAATCCTGAATCCGGAACCGTTCGCCGCAGAAAGAGTTAGCAGGCTATCCAAAGCGTTTCCTTCGTCTCCACGCCATTTACCGCATTATACGCATCAGCAGACCGGAACTGCCATCGCGCCATGCGCCAGGCAGTAGCGCAGCCAGTCTGCGAGAAACTGGTTTATCTGATGTTTTTCATCGCGCTGATGCAGTTTTTTATTAGGATAATCATAGCGCGCTTTGAAACGATAGATCTGTTGAGTTGAACACACTTCGGCGACCATCGCATCGTGATAGAGCCGGACCGACATTGAAGGCAGGCTCCAGTAACTGACGGCAGGCGCAACCTGGCGGATCTCCACCAGGGTGGTGTAGCGGGTCGACTCCTGAATCGTCAGCTGGTAACGGGCGCCACTCACCTGATAGATCACCGATGCGCCCGCCTCATCGTTGCGCGGCAGCAGGCGGCGCAACTGGGCGAAATTGGTTTCGCAGAGCCGCATCATTTCGGGAAAGTCAGGGGTATAGCGCTGTTTCATTTTTGTATCCACTCTTCGCGTAGTTTTTCATGGTGCAACGCCAGCCATTGCAGGGCGATGACAGACGCCGCATTGTCGATTATCCCCTCTTCCACCCAGCGGTAAGCCTGTTCGCGGCTCACCACATGGACAAGAATATCCTCATTCTCTTCCTCCAGACCATGGCATCCCTCTGCCTGGCTGGCATCCACTTCCCCAATCAGCACCGACAGACGTTCGCTGGTACCGCCAGGGCTGGCCAGATAGCTCAGCATGGGCTTAATCCGGCCGACCGTTAATCCCGCCTCTTCGACGGCTTCGCGACGCGCCACCTGCTCGACCGTTTCGCCTGGCTCAATGATACCGGCGACCATCTCCAGCAGCCAGGGTGACGCACTGCTGTCATAAGCCGGGATGCGGATCTGTTCAATCAGCACCACTTCGTCGCGTAAGGGATCATAAGGTAGCAGCACGGCAGCATGTCCGCGCTCAAAAACTTCGCGCAGCACCTCCCCGCTCATTTCGCCATTAAACCGGCGGTGGCGGAAGCGATAGCGCCCAATGGAAAAAAAACCGTCGTAGAGGGTTTCGCGTGCAATAATTTCTACATCGTTTTTTGTAAAAGTCACAGGGGATTTTTTTTCTTCCGACATCATCAGGTTCCTTGTGCAGAGTGGGATGGAGCGAAAAAAGCCTGTCACCGTGCTCCATGTAAGTGGTTCTTTATGAATTATTTACGTAAATTAGAGGGAGAAGGCACGTTCAGCCAACTTATCTCACAGTTGCCCTCTGCTAGAATCGGCGATAATTTTTTGGCTTACCCGGCAGCGCACCCACTGCAATTTGCTGCAACAAAAGGAATGCAAATGAAAAAACTGCTCCCATTTTTTATTGGGCTGAGCCTGGGCGGTTTCAGCTTCGCCAGCCAGGCCGAAGACCTGCTTCAGGTTTACCAGCAAGCGCGTCTGAGCAACCCGGATCTGCGCAGCGCCGCTGCCGATCGCGATTCTGCATTTGAGAAGATTAACGAATCGCGCGGCTCATTGTTACCCCAGCTCGGCCTGGGTGCAGACTATACCTATAGCAGCGGTTATCGCGATAACAGCGGTCTGCATTCCGATACCACCAGCGGCACACTGCAATTAACCCAGACCCTTTTCGATATGTCGAAATGGCGTGCGCTGACGGTGCAGGAGAAAACGGCCGGAATACAGGATGTTACCTATCAGGTGGCACAGCAGGATCTGATCCAGAAAACCGCCACCGCCTACTTCAACGTGCTGAAAGCCATTGATACGCTCTCTTACATTGAAGCGCAGAAACAGTCTATCTATCGCGAACTGGATCAGACCACTCAGCGTTTCAACGTGGGTCTGGTCGCCATCACCGACGTCCAGAACGCCCGTGCACAGTATGACAGCGTGCTGGCGAACGAAGTGACCGCGCGAAACGATCTTGATAATAGCGTGGAAACGTTACGTCAGATCACCGGCATGAACTACCTGTCACTGGCTTCGCTGAACATCGATCGCTTCAAAACCGAGAAGCCGGACGCGGTCAACGCTCTGCTTAAGCAAGCCGAGAACCGTAACCTGTCGCTGCTCTCTGCGCGTCTGAGCCAGGACTTAGCGCGCGAGCAGATCCGCTACGCTGAAAGCGGCCATATGCCTACGCTGGATCTGAAGGCCTCAACCAATCTGTCGAACAGCAAATATGGCGGCAGCCGTGCGAACCAGAGTTCAGGTTCGACGGACGCGATCACCGGTTCAAATCAGGTTGGCCTGAGCTTCTCTCTGCCTCTTTACAGCGGCGGCACCGTGACCTCGCAGGTGAAACAGGCGCAGTATAATTTTGTCAGCGCCAGTGAGCAGCTGGAAAGTGCGCACCGTTCAGCGGTTCAGAACGTACGCCAGTCGTTTAACAACGTCAACGCCTCCATCAGCAGTATCAATGCTTATAAACAGGCCGTGGTCTCTGCACAAAGCTCTCTGGATGCGTCAGAAGCGGGCTATCAGGTGGGTACACGTACTATCGTTGATGTGCTGGATGCCACAACCGTGCTCTATAACGCCAAGCAGCAACTCTCTGACGCGCGTTACAGCTACCTGATCAACCAGCTGAATATCAGTTATGCGCTGGGTACGCTCAATGAGCAGAGCCTGCAGAAACTGAACAGCCAGCTGGGTAAAGAGATCCCTACCTCACCGGAAACGGTGGCGCCGGAAAACGCGCAGCAGACCGCACGCGTGGATAATGGCCCTGTGGCAACCAGCTCGCCGGAGGCGGCACGTCGCAGCAGCGGTAATCCTTTCGGTAATTAATCAGCAGGCGGGCTGCTTTGCGGCCCGCCTCTCTGCTGAACGTATAACTAAGTAAAGATCCCTGCTGCATCAGGCCTTCAGCTTCAATTTTACCCCCCCATCCCCTATTCTATGCCCTACCTTTGGGCACAGGATAATCATAATGAAACGCACAAAATCTATTCGCTATGCCGCTTTTCGTAAGAGCTGGCAGGCACGCCATTTAACGCCCGTTGCTTTCGCTGTTTCGGCTGTCTTTATGCTGGCCGGCTGCGAACAGAACGATGAAACGGTGTCGATGTACCAGAACGCGGATGACTGTTCCAAAGCCAATCCGGGCCAGAGCGCACAGTGCACCACCGCCTTCAATGAGGCCAAAAAAGAGGCCGAACGCACCGCGCCAAAATATGCCACGCGTGAAGACTGCGTCGCGGAATTTGGTGAGAATCAGTGCCAGCAGACGCCGGCTCAGGCGGGCGTGGGCACCACTAATGCAGAATCTCAGCAGAGTGGCGGCAGCTTCTGGATGCCGCTCATGGCCGGTTACATGATGGGCCGTATGATGGGCGGTGGTTCTGGCTTTGCGCAGCAGCCGCTGTTCTCGCCTAAAACGGCCCGCAGCCCGGCCAACGGTCAGTTTGTGGATGCGTCCGGCCGCAACTATGGCCCGGCGACGTCGGGTAAAAGCATGACCGTACCGAAAACGGCGCTGGCCCCGAAACCGGCAACCACCTCGACCATCACCCGCGGTGGCTTCGGTGAAACCGTTGCGAAGCAGAACAGCATGCAGCGCAGCAGCGCCACCGGCACCTCCAGCCGCTCAATGGGAGGCTGACGCCCCGATGGAACGCATTGCCATTTCAGAACGCCCCGGCTGGCGCGAAAAAGCTACCGAGTTCGGTTTCCGCTTTCACACCATGCATGGTGAACCCTACTGGTGTGAAGATGCCTATTACCAGTTCACGCTGGCGCAGATCGAACATCTGGAAGAGGTGACCGCTGAACTGCATCAGATGTGCCTGCAGGTGGTGGAGAAAGTGGTCAACAGCGAGGCGCTGCTGATGAAATTCCGCATTCCTAAGCATACCTGGGACTTTGTGCGCGATTCATGGCGTCAGCGCCAGCCTTCGCTCTACTCGCGCCTCGATCTCGCCTGGGATGGAAAAGGCGAGGTCAAACTGCTGGAAAACAATGCCGATACGCCGACCTCGCTGTATGAAGCGGCTTTCTTCCAGTGGCTCTGGCTGGAAGATCAGCTCAACGCGGGTCAGTTACCCGCAGGCAGCGACCAGTTTAACAGCCTGCAGGAGAAGCTGATCGAGCGCTTTGCCGACTTACATCAGCAGCACGGGTTTAACCTCCTGCACTTCGCCTGCTGCCGCGACACCGATGAAGATCGCGGAACCGTGCAGTACCTTCAGGATTGCGCCAGCGAAGCGGGACTGCCGGGTGAGTTTCTCTACATCGATGAGATTGGCCTGGGTGAAAAAGGGGAATTTACCGACGCTCAGGATCAGGTGATCAGTAACCTGTTCAAGCTCTATCCGTGGGAATTCATGCTGCGCGAGATGTTCTCAACCAAGCTGGGAGATGCTGGCGTGCGCTGGCTGGAACCGGCCTGGAAGAGCATTATCTCGAACAAAGCCTTGCTGCCGATGCTGTGGGAGATGTTCCCGAATCACCCTAACCTGCTGCCCGCCTGGTTTGCGGAAGATGAGGTTCCGCCGATGGAGAAATATGTGGTCAAGCCGCTGTTTTCCCGTGAAGGCGCTAATATCCGCATCGTGGAAAACGGTCAGGAGATCGCCCGGGTGGAGGGGCCTTATGGCGAAGAGGGAATGATCGTCCAGCAGTTCCATCCGCTGCCAAAATTTGGCGACAGTTATACGCTGATCGGCAGCTGGCTGATTGACGATCAACCGGCGGGTATTGGTCTGCGTGAGGATCGCGATCTGATCACACAGGATCTCTCCCGCTTCTATCCGCACGCCTTTATCGGCTGACGCACCACGATTAACGTAAATACGGGCTGGTGCCGGCAGCCCGGAAAGCCGAGAAACTCAGGCACGCCTGCCCGCGCCTACTCAGCCCTGGGTGGGTACGCGTGCGATGTGGTTCAGAAACGCCAGGCGTGCTCTTCAGGCCGCAGGGCGTTTTCCGCTTCTGTCCCTGCTCACGATTCTCTGCTTAACCGACCTGAACCGACAGCATGCTGATGGCCCCCATCTCTATCCCGTCAACCGGGATGGTAATGGCGTCATCCGGCTGACGTGCGCCCAGCACATAGAGCAGCGGCAGATAGTGCTCAGGCGTCGGGCTCGAGAGCGCGGCGTCAGGATGATCCATAAAGTTCACCAGCGGATGTGACGCGGCATCGCTTTGCACCGCCAGGTTATCGCGAACGAACTGTTCAAAGCCGCTGGCCCAGGGATAGATATCTTTGCTGCCGTTCCAGTGCGCTTTTCGCAGGTTGTGCACCACGTTGCCGCTGGCGACAATCATTACGCCCTGATCGCGCAGCGCAGCCAGTTTTCGCCCCATCTCAAAATGCCATGCGGCGGGTTGGGTACCATCGATACTGAGCTGCACCACCGGAATATCGGCATCCGGATACATCTTTATCAGGACGCCCCAGGTGCCATGATCCAGTCCCCATTCATGATCCAGCTTCACCGCCACCGGCGCTAACTGTTCCACCAGCTGCTGCGCCAGCGCCGGCGATCCGGGTGCCGGATAGCGCGTATCAAACAGCGCCTGGGGAAATCCCCCGAAATCATGAATGGTTTTCGGCTGCGCCATGGCGGTGACGGCGGTGCCGCGCGTATACCAGTGCGCCGAAACCGCAATAATCGCGCGCGGGCGTGGCAGCGTGTCACCAGCCTGACGCCACGCGGTGGTGTAACGGTTCTCTTCAAGAGCATTCATCGGGTTGCCGTGACCCAAAAACAGCGCTGGCATACGTAACTGACTCATTCGTGAACTCCGGAATCCGGTTGTTTTATGCTCACTACGATACGCGCATTTATGCCGGGATCACGCGGATAAGCATGATGAAGATCGTCAGGAAATTTGAATGAAAAGCGCGATGTTGTTAACCAGGCGTCGGACAGCAGGAAGAGGAGGAAAGCGCGACAGGCGTGTGCTGCAGAAACAAAAACAGGCCCGCAGGCCTGTTTTATTGCAGCCGGGTAATCAGCTGGCGTGGCGTGTTTCGTGCGTGCGACGCCAGGCGATCAGATCTTCGATCGTAACGACCGGCATCTCATGCTGACGGGCAAACGCAATCGCTTCAGGCGCATGCGCCATGGTGCCGTCATCGTTAGTCAGTTCACACAGGACACCGGCGGGCTTAAAGCCTGCAAGCGTGACCAGATCGATGGTCGCTTCTGTGTGGCCGCCACGGGTCAGGACCCCACCTTCGCTGGCGCGCAGCGGGAAGACGTGACCAGGACGATGCAGATCGGCCGGCTTTGCATCATCGGCAATCGCCGTGCGGATGGTGGTGATGCGATCCTGCGCGGAAACGCCGGTCGTGACGCCCTCTGCCGCTTCGATGGTCACAGTGAAGCCGGTGCCAAAGGAGCTGGTGTTGTTCTCCACCATCATCGGCAGATCAAGCTGCTGGCGACGCTCTTCCGTCAGGCAAAGGCAGACGATGCCGCTGCCATGACGAATCGTCAGTGCCATCTGTTCAACGGTCATGGTTTCTGCGGCGAAGATCATGTCGCCTTCGTTTTCACGATTTTCATCGTCGAGTACCATCACACCGCGTCCCTCACGCAGGGCGGCGATAGCACGTTCTACACGCTGTTCAGGCGTGCCAAATTCAGAAAGTAGCGTCTGATTCATGGTAATAAAAACCTTAATATGTATGGGTTACCAGAATCAGGGCGTGCTTAGGAGTGACGTCAAAAAGACGTGGCAATAACGTGAAGCAGACACAATTGTCCGACAGATGTCGTTACCCTCTCCCATCCGGACTGTAACCGTCGGCCCCGGAATTACACCGGATCTGCTGACCTTTACCCCTCTTTTCAGCGAGATAAAGCGCTCGCGGGCTTTCAGCCGAAGCTGATTTACCGCCGGTGGGGAATTGCGCCCCGCCCTGAGAATAAGCAGTTCAACTATAACGCTGAATGTCTGAAGCGGCAATCGTCAATAGCGCAATTGCTTTTGCATTTTCTGCGTTACGGATTTGAGGTTTATCCTTTTCATTTCTGGCATTACACTTAACACTTATTACGTTGGTAAACACGCTGACACAGCTCCCCGTAACCAGGAAATCATCATGATCGACACGAAAAAAATTGAACAACTTGCCCGTCAGGTTCACGACGCGATGCCTAAAGGTGTGCGTGAGTTTGGGGATGATGTCGAAAAGAAAATTCGTCAGGTTCTTCAGGCGCAGCTGACCCGAATGGATCTGGTCAACCGTGAAGAGTTTGATGTGCAGACCCAGGTCTTGCTGCGTACGCGGGAGAAGCTGGCGGCGCTGGAGCAGCGCCTGGCTCAGCTGGAAAGCCAGGGCTCCTCAGCCGGTACGCCGCCAGCGGCAGCCGCTCCGGCCGCTACAGCCACCCCTGTGACCCCGGCGGCTGCGGTAGCGACCTCACCTGCGGTCTCTCCGCCACCGGTTGCCGACGTGGTAAAACCTGTGCCGGAAAACAAGTCAGAATAAGTGCTCAGGCGGGAGCCTGGCGGCTCCCGCTCAGTCGTTGCTTCAACTGCCGCGAATGGTTTTGATAATGTTGGTGGTGGAGATACCGTCTTCAAAGTTCAGTACCTGCACATCACCGCCATTTGCCCACACTTCTTTGCTGCCAGCGATATCTTCCGGCTTGTAATCCCCGCCTTTTACCAGCAGGTCCGGCAGAATGGAGGCAATCAGGCGCTGCGGGGTGTCCTCTTCAAACACCACAACCCAGTCGACCGCCTCCAGCGCGCCGAGCACGATCATCCGGTTTTCCTGTGGATTGACCGGGCGACTCTCCCCTTTCAGACGTTTTGTCGAGGCATCGCTGTTGACCGCGACGATCAGCCGATCGCCCAGCTTGCGGGCGTTGGCGAGGTAGGAGACATGCCCGGCGTGCAGGATGTCGAAAACGCCATTGGTCATCACCACTTTCTCGCCACGGCGGCGGGCCATCTCGACGGCGGCTTTCAGCTGCGCTTCTGTCATGATGCCAAAGCCCTGCTCCGGACGGGCATGGATCGCATTCTCCAGCTCGACGGTGCTGACGGTCGACGTACCCAGTTTACCCACCACCACACCGGCGGCGGCATTGGCAAGGAAACAGGCCTCTTCCAGCGAGTCACCCGCCGCCAGCGCTGCTGCCAGCACGCCAATCACCGTATCGCCGGCACCGGTCACGTCATACACTTCCTGCGCCTGCGTCGGCAGATGCAGAGGTGCTTTGCCTGGCTGCAGCAGCGTCATGCCATTTTCGGAACGGGTGACCAGCAGCGCGGCGAGGTCGAAATCAGCAATCAGCTGCATCCCGCGCGCCACGATCTCCTCTTCGCTTTTGCACTTGCCGACGACGGCTTCAAACTCAGAGAGGTTCGGCGTCAGCAGCGTCGCGCCACGGTAGCGGGCGAAATCGGTGCCTTTCGGGTCGATCAGGACCGGCACCTTCGCTTCGCGTGCCAGGGTAATCATGGTCTGCACGCTGCTCAGTGCGCCTTTGGCATAATCGGAGAGCACCAGCGCACCCGCTGCCGCCAGAGACTCACGCATCTTCTGATGAATCGGCTCCGGATCAACCTGTTCGAAACCCTCTTCAAAATCGAGGCGGATCAGCTGCTGATTGCGGGAGAGTACGCGCAGTTTGGTGATCGTCGGATGGCTTTTTACCGCGACGAAGTCACAGTGAACGTTAACGTCTTTCAGCGTGTTACTCAGCACGCGCGCCGCATCATCTTCACCGGTCAGGCCAATCAGGCGTGACGCGGCACCGAGTGCTGCAATGTTCATCGCCACGTTTGCCGCCCCGCCAGGACGCTCTTCCACCGTGTCCACCTTCACCACCGGAACCGGTGCTTCAGGGGAGATACGGCTGGTTGGGCCATACCAGTAACGATCCAACATTACATCGCCAACAACCAGCACTGAGGCTTGGCCGAACGCGGGCAGAGTCACTTTCATTCCAGACACTCCAGACTGCATTAAAAATAGTGCGCGGATGATAGCACAGTTGCGAATGGTGCTATCAGCATCACGCCAGGATAGAAGACGGCGCGGCCAGCCAGCGTTGCCAGCTGTTCAGCACCGTCTGCCGCTCCGCTGCAAACGCCTCTGGCTCAACGTGGCCAGGCAGCTCCTGCAGGGCGCGATGATGCAGTGCGTCGCGCAACGTCACATACGCCTGCGTCAGGGCCTGCGCCTCATCGGCAGGCATTTTTTGAAACTTCGCCATCAGCTCGAAAATGCGCACGTTATCAGACCAGCGCGTCAGCGCTGGCTGATCGGCGGCGTAGCGTAAGACAAGATATTGGGCGATGAATTCAATATCCGTGATGCCGCCTTCGTCGGCTTTAATATCCCAGCGCCCTTTGTGTTTGTTGCTGAGGTGAGCGCGCATCTTTTCTCGCATCTCGCGCACTTCGGTCTGCAGGATCCCGGCGGCACGCGGCAGCGACAGGATCGCCAGACGAATCGCGTTGAAGCGCTCGCTCAGTGCCGCTTCGCCAAAGACCACGCGCGCGCGGACTAGCGCCTGATGCTCCCAGGTCCAGGCTTCACTGCGCTGATACTCCTCAAACGCCTCAAAGGTACTGACCAGCATGCCCGCCGCGCCGGAAGGACGCAGCCGCGCATCAACCTCATAAAGAATCCCGGACGAGGTGCGGGTACTGAACAGATGCATGATGCGCTGGGCGAGGCGCAGATAGAACTGACGGCCATCGATGCTGCGCTCCCCGTCGGTGAAGGCATCGGCCGGACAGTCGTGCAGGAAGACCAGATCGAGGTCGGAACTGTAGCCCAGCTCCCAGCCTCCCAGCTTTCCGTAGCCCAGCACCGCGAATCCGCGCTCATGTTCATTGATCAGATGAGAAGGACGACCGTAGCGCTGCACCATCATATGCCACGCCTGGCGCACCACGGATTCGATAATCGCTTCCGCCAGCCAGGTGAGGTGATCGCTGACTTTCATCACCGGCAGCGTGCCGGCGATGTCGGCAGCCGCGATACGCAGATGCTGCGCCTGCTTAAACTGCCTTACCGCTTCCAGCTGCTGTTCTTCATCCTCGGTGGGGATGCGCAGCAGATACTGCCGCAGCTCATCGCGATAGGCATCGGTGGCGGTGGGCTGATAGAGCGTGGCCGGATCGAGCAGTTCATCCAGCAGCAGCGGGTAGCGGGCCAGCTGGCTGGCGACCATCGGGGAGGCGGCGCACAGGCGAATCAGATGGCGCAGCGCACCGTGATATTCGGTCAGCAGCTCCAGATAGGTACTGCGGGTCAGCACGCCCAGCAGCAGCGGGGTCAGGCGGCTGAGCGTCACCGCCGCATCGTCACGCGGACAGACTTCGCTCAGCAGGCGCGGCATCAGCTGATCCAGCGCCTGACGGCCACGCGGTCCGATGGTGCGCCGGTTGATATCCTGACGAAACGCCTCCAGCGTCTGGTGCAGCGTCTGACGGTTTTCGTCGCTGAACTGCGGCACCAGCGGGGCCAGTTCGTTATCCTCCAGCTGGTCCTGCCACAGCACCTGAAACTCTGCCAGCTCACGCTGATCGTCGATATCGGGCGTGTCTTCGCCAATCAGCTCATCAAAGATGGCCCGCACCGCCGCCATCTGGCTGTCGAGCTCTGTCATCAGCGCCGCCCAGTCGGGGCACTCCATCGCCCACGCCAGCCGTGCGCGATGCAGTTCATCTTCTGGCAGGGTCTGCGTCTGTTCGTCACCCAGACTTTGCAGCAGATTTTCCAGCCGCCGCAGGAAGAGATAGGCTTCCCGCAGCGCATCGACCTGTTCTGCGGGCAGCAGCGCCAGGGTTTTGATCGCCTCCAGCGTCGGCAGCAGCGCACGCAACTGAAGTGAACGCTCACGTCCACCACGGATCAGCTGGAAGACCTGCACGATAAACTCGGTTTCACGGATGCCGCCCGCGCCCAGTTTGATATTGTTTTTCAGTCCCCGTCGCCGCACTTCACGGCTGATCATCCCTTTCATATTACGCAGCGACTGGATCACGCTGAAGTCGATATAGCGGCGATAAACAAAGGGCCGCAGCATCTGCTGCAGCTCCAGACTCCAGCGGTCGTGATCGTCCCCCATCAGGCGCGCCTTCACCATCGCGTAGCGCTCCCAGTCACGACCCTGCTCCTGATAGTAATCTTCCAGCGCGGCAAAGCTCATCACCAGCGGGCCGCTGTCGCCGAACGGCCGCAGCCGCATATCCACCCGATAGACAAAACCATCCATCGTGGGCTGATCCAGCACCCTGATCAGCCGCTGGCCCATGCGGGTGAAAAACTGAGCATTGTCCAGCTCACGCCGTCCGCCGCGCGTGGTGCCATTCTCCGGCCAGGCAAAAATCAGGTCGATGTCAGACGAGAAGTTGAGTTCCCCCCACCCAGCTTGCCCATGCCCAGGATCAGCATCGGCTGCGGCTCCCCCTCTGCATTGCAGGGCGTGCCAAAGTCCTGACAGCACGCCTGCCAGACCCAGTCGCGCGCCCGGCTAATCAGCACTTCGGCTAACAGGCTGAGCTGCTGCAGACTCTGTTCGGTGGTCGCGTGCCGCAGCGCCTGCATCCACGCGATGCGCACCAGCATCCGGCGGCGGAACAGCCGCAGCTCCCGCATCAGACTCGCTTCGCTGTCGATACCGCTCAGGGCCTCATTCAGCCACCCGGAATAGTGCTGCCATTCGTCGGGCTGAGGCGGCTGGTCCCGCATCGTCTGCCACCAGTCGGGATGTTGTTGCAGGTTTTCCAGAACAAAATCGCTGAACGCCAGCCCGGCGGCCTGTTCAGGGCTGAGCGAATTCAGTGGAACACCAAGCAGCCGGGCGGCCTTTTCAGCCTGGTCGCGAAGCAACGCGGGAAGTGCTGACAACATAACTCCCTCCTTAGATGGCAAAACGGATGCCCGTCAGCGGCCAGCGCCGCTGGTGAGCCAGAATGGTGACTGTTTCAGCGCCTGTGTCGCCAGCCAGGCTAAACCAGATGACTGCTTCTCGTGGATGGCGGAAAGGAGCTGCTGCCAGGGTTCGAGCCAGGCCATCACGGTTTCGGTGGGATAGGATCCGGCCAGCAGATGCACCGTCAGCAGCTGACGCGCCAGCCGGGTAGCTTTATCCTGATATTCGTTTGGCTGTCTGACCGTAACGAAGGTCTCACGCAGATCGGCATTAACGCGACTGAGCATGATATCGCTGAAGCGTTTGAACGATCCCTGCAGCTTGGCCTCGCCTTTGGCGTCGACCCACTGACGCCACTGCGATTCAGCCAGCCAGTGCGTCAGCGCCAGCTGCGTCTCCACCGACAGGGAGCATAAGCAGAACGAGGCTGCTTCCTGCTCTTCGTTAACCAGCGTCTCTTCCAGTGTGGTCAGCTGCTGACGCAGCGCGCTGCTGGCTTTGCGTGGCACCAGCGCGCCAAACAGGCTGAACGCCTGACGCAGCAGGTCCAGGGCTTCACGTACCGCATCCTGCGCCGCCGCATTCCCGCGCAGCCAGACCTCTTCATGATACTGCCAGTGCTGGAGACCGGCTGACATTGCGGCGATCATGCCCTGCTCGATGGTGGCTTTGGCTCCCGCTTTCAGCAGCGGAAACGCCACTCTCTGACGTGGCGGATTGCCCTGCGCCAGCTGATAGCCACGGGCGGCCTTGCTCAGGCTGCCCATGCGCAGACCACCCAGCGCCACCAGCTCCTGAGCAAATGCCAGCAGATCCTGGCGTTCGCCGCGTTTCAGCTCCAGTTCGATCTCACACAGCGGTTCGCTCAGCTCGCCCGCCGTCACCTCGCCCTGATCAAAGGCGACTTCGATTTCACTGTTGCCGGTGGTGACCAGCCAGACTTCGCGCTGAAAATGGGTCGTGAACAG
The DNA here is from genome assembly GCF_040783975.1 of Pantoea sp. Ep11b. Taxonomy (NCBI): domain Bacteria; kingdom Pseudomonadati; phylum Pseudomonadota; class Gammaproteobacteria; order Enterobacterales; family Erwiniaceae; genus Pantoea; species Pantoea sp. Ep11b. The sequence goes on from NZ_CP160631.1 coordinate 3,736,958, forward strand.
CGGCTGCAGACGCTGCTGCAGCGCCGCGACATCGGTGCCCTCTGGCCAGATCGCCCCGGGCAGGTGCGCGATGTCCAGCACCGGCTCGCTGAGCTCAACATTATATTCCGGGCGCTGATGCAGTCCGCCGAGCGTCTGGCCCGCCGCTTTCAGCGTCATCTCATAACGCTGATCGACGCCACGGATGCGTAATCCCATATCCCAGCGCCGCAGCTGGTTATCATCGGTTTCGAAATAGATGTTAGTCAGCTCGCGTGCAGCCTGATGCTGGTGCGGCAACGTGGAGAGTCGTTCAGCCAGTTTCCCGGCTGCCTGTGATGTTGCAATGAACTTTAGTTCGATTTCGATGGTCATAATTTTTTATTCACTACGCTGCTGGCACTAAAGAGGGTGTTTCCTGCATATTTCAGGCGATTATCAGCGGGTTAGTTACGCTGCCGCCCGGATGGCAGGGGGTTATCAGGCGAAGATTAATGCACAGAAGCCGCGCTGTCTCTGCTTTCTTTGTTCTTTCGCAGACCTTTTCGCACTCTGATGAGACCAGGATAGTTCTCATTCAGATTTATGTGAGGCCTCTCCAGACTGTGCCGGTAAATTTTAGTCAGACTAAGCCAAACGAAATCGAATGAAAAAAATCACACTTGCCGGACTCACTTTGCTGGCCCTCAGCACCCTTGCACCTGCCCATGCCGACGAAAAACGTTACGTTTCTGATGAACTCTCGACCTGGGTCCGCAGTGGACCTGGCGACCAGTTTCGCCTGCTCGGTAAGCTGAATGCCGGGGAAGAGGTGCAGCTGTTGCAGACCAACAATGACACGCATTATGGCCAGATCCGTGATTCAGAAGGCCGCACCACCTGGATCCCGCTGTCACAGCTCAGCGCCAGTCCGAGCCTGCGCACCCGTGTGCCTCAGCTTGAGCAGCAGGTGAAAGATCTGACGGCAAAACTGGATAACATCGACAACAGCTGGAACCAGCGCACCGCAGAAATGCAGAACAAAGTCGCCAGCAGCGATGGCGTCATCAATGGGCTGAAAGGCGAAAACCAGAAGCTGAAAAATGAGCTGATCGTGGCGCAGAAGAAAGTCAGCGCGGCGAACGTTCAGCTGGATGACAAGCAGCGCACCATCATTATGCAGTGGTTTATGTATGGCGGCGGCGTGCTCGGCGTAGGTCTTCTGCTGGGCCTGCTGCTGCCGCATATGCTGCCGCGCCGCAAGAAAAGCGATCGCTGGATGAACTGACACCCTTTCACCGGATTAACACAGGGGATCGACTGATCCCCTTTTTGGCATGTCTGCAATCCGGGGAATCTGTGCAACAATGAAATGAGATGCATTGCTGATTTCAGGCGCAGGACACGCCCGGCGTGCAGGTCATTTCTCTTTCTCTGGAGTTTTGCGTGAAGACCTTTTTAGTTGGCGGTGCGGTGCGAGATGCGCTGCTGAATCTGCCTGTGACAGACAAAGACTGGGTGGTGACGGGATCCACGCCCGAGGCCATGCTTGAGCAGGGTTATCAACAGGTCGGTCGCGATTTTCCCGTTTTCCTGCATCCCAAAAGCCGCGAAGAGTATGCGCTGGCGCGAACGGAGCGGAAAAACGGGAAAGGCTACACCGGATTTGTGACCTGGTCTGCGCCCGACGTGACGCTGGAGCAGGACCTGCAGCGCCGCGATCTGACCATCAATGCGATCGCACAGGATGAACAGGGCGCGCTGGTCGACCCCTATCATGGCCAGCGCGATATTACTCTGCGCCTGCTGCGTCACGTTTCTGACGCCTTCAGCGAAGATCCGCTGCGGGTGCTGCGGGTGGCACGCTTTGCCGCGCGCTTTGCCCACCTTAACTTTCGTATCGCCCCGGAAACCCAGCGGCTGATGCAGCAGATGGCAGAGAGCGGCGAGCTGTCGAATCTTACCGCAGAGCGAGTCTGGAAAGAGACGGAAAAGGCGCTCGGCAGTCGCAATCCGCAGGTCTATTTTCAGGTGCTGCGGGACTGCGGTGCGCTGAAGGTCCTCTTCCCGGAGCTGGATAACCTGTTTGGCGTTCCTGCGCCGATCCGCTGGCATCCGGAGATCGACACCGGCGTGCACACGCTGATGACGCTGGCGATGGCCGCCGCCCTCTCCGATGAGATTGATGTGCGCTTCGCCACACTGTTCCATGATGTCGGCAAGGCGCTGACGCCGCCCGAACTGTGGCCCAGCCATCACGGCCACGGTCTGGCGGGCGTGCCGCTGGTCGCGGCGCTCTGCCAGCGCCTCCGCGTGCCGAATGCGATGCGTGACCTGGCGCTGATCGTCACCGAGTTTCACGACATCGTCCACACCATTGAACGGCAATCGCCGGCGTCACTGGTGGGACTGTTCGACCGGATTGATGCCTGGCGCAAGCCGCAGCGTGTGGAGCAGATGGCGCTGACCAGCGAAGCGGATGCGCGCGGACGCGCCGGGCTGGAGAGCATGGCCTATCCGCAGGGAGATTATCTGCGTCGTGCGTTTGCACTGGCCCAGGCGGTGCCGACGAAAGCGGTGATCGAAGCGGGATTCAAAGGGGCGGACGTTCGGGAAGAGTTAACGCGACGGCGCATAGCGGCCGTCGCGCAGGGTCTGGCGAGCGGGCAACCTGACTAGCAGGCTGCCCTGAGGTTTACATGAAGAGGGCGTAAACCGCAGCCGCCACGATAAAGCGGTAGATGGCGAACGAGACAAAGGAGATGCGTTTGATCAGCTCAAGGAAGACTTTAATCGCGATCATCGCCACGATAAACGCCGTCACAAAGCCTACCGCGAACATCGGGAAATCAGCCATCGTCAGGAAACCGATGCTCTTATAGAGATCCAGTACGGTTGCCCCCATCATCATCGGCACCGCCAGGATGAAGGAGAACTCGGACGCGGCATAGCGGCTCACGCCCATCAGCATCCCGCCGGAGATAGTGGCACCGGAGCGGGAGAAGCCCGGCCACAGCGCCAGGCACTGGAAACAGCCAATCATGAACGCCTGACGATAAGTAATGTCATCAACGCCTACCGCTTTCGGCTGTTTAGGCTTGAGGAATTCCGCAGCCAGCAGCAGCACACCGCCGACCACCAGGGCATACATCACGTTGATCGGGTTAAACAGCGTTTTAATCTGATCATGCAGTACCAGCCCGATCACCACCGCCGGAATCATACCCAGCAGGATGTGGATCAGCGACAGACGTCCGGTGCCCACACCCTCGTGTCTGACTTCACCAAAATGGATACCGATCAGGCCAAACAGACGACGCCAGAACATCACCACGACGGCCAGAATCGAACCTAACTGGATTACTACCTCAAAGGTCTCGGCTTTTTCACCCTCAAAGCCCAGCAGGTGACCCACTATAATCATGTGGCCGGTGGAAGAGACCGGTAAAAACTCGGTCAGCCCTTCCACAATGCCCAGGATTGCAGCAACCCAAAGCTGATGAATATCTGCCATCAAATGTTCCCTCTATCTGTTTCAAAACCATTAAAAAGGCGGTAGCCCTTTGCTATCGCCTTAAATATGCCGCGCCCAGCCTGAATTAAACCTTAAGGTCCTGCCCTTTTTCGCCTGCTGTAACGAAACGGCTCACGCTATGACAGACAGTAATTTGGTTTGGTTTCATTGTGATGGCAATCACATCCAGATTATTTAGGAATAGTCCCGCGCTCAATTCGCACGCCAACCTGCGCCGCCTGGGCCACCGCGCCCGGTTTGCTGACCTTTATACGCACGCCGGGCGAACTGAAACGGTTCATCAACAGATCCGCGATTTCTTCAGCCACACGCTCTACCAGCGCAAAACGGCTGCCGTTCAGATGGGTCAGGATCGCCGACGCGACATCGGCATAGCTGAGACAGTCGCTGACGTCGTCGCTGCGGGCCGCCAGGCGGTTATCCCAGGCCATTTCGACATCGAGCACCAGTTTCTGCTGTATGCCCTGTTCCCAGTCGTAAACGCCAATGGTGGTGAACACCGTGAGTTGTTCTATAAATACGATATCCATGATGAGAGTCTCTGTTTTTGGCTGAGCCGGATACCACTTCCGGCGGATTATGCGTATTATCCACGGTTGATGAGATCAAAACGACCCTAAAGGGAACGGTACGGTGTTATGAGTGCTTTCGCGCTTGGTATGATTATTTTCGCGTATCTTTGCGGCTCGATTTCCAGTGCGATTCTGATCTGCAAACTCGCAGGCCTGCCCGATCCCCGCACACAGGGTTCCGGCAATCCGGGGGCAACCAACGTCCTGCGTCTGGGCGGCAAAGGCGCCGCCGCCAGCGTACTGGTGTTTGATGTGCTGAAAGGGATGGTGCCGGTCTGGCTGGCGTATCTGCTGCATGTGACACCGTTTTATCTTGGTCTGACGGCGATTGCCGCCTGTCTGGGTCACATCTACCCGGTGTTCTTTCACTTCCGCGGTGGCAAAGGAGTGGCGACGGCATTCGGGGCCATTGCGCCGATTGGCTGGGACCTGACCGGCCTGGTAACCGGTACCTGGCTGCTGACGGTGTTACTGAGTGGTTACTCTTCGCTGGGCGCGATTGTCAGCGCGCTGATCGCACCCTTCTATGTCTGGTGGTTCAAACCGCAGTTCACCTTCCCGGTTTCTATGCTCTCCTGCCTGATCCTGCTGCGTCATCACGACAATATTCAGCGGCTGTGGCGGGGACAGGAAGGCAAGATCTGGAAGCGTAAGAAGAAATCGCAGCCGTAAGGTTGCAGATGAGCGGTGGTTCGTGACCGTGACAGCCCGGGGTGCCGGGGCAGATCGGCAGGAGATAAAAACCGCGCACTTCATCCCTGAGCGTTGCCCGTAACCGGGCCAGCACAGGGCGTTATATGAAAACGCCTGACGTTTTTCGCCAGGCGCTTCCTTTCTCTTCTGACCCGGTTTCCTGCGCGTTGCGCTTATCCGTTGTGGCCAGTTTTTTTGAAACCCGCTCTTCAGATGGCGGGCAGTTCCGCCAGCGGCCAGCGTGGTCGTACACTGACGCTCAGCTCGCCGCGCGTGCCGCCTTTTAACCGCACCATGCCCGCATACGCGATCATCGCACCGTTATCGGTACAGAACTCCGGGCGGGCGTAGAAGACTTCACCGCCACGCTTCTGCATCATGACCGCCATCTGCTCACGCAGGGTGCGGTTGGCGCTGACGCCACCTGCAATCACCAGACGCTTAAAGCCGGTCTGATCCAGCGCCCGCTTACACTTGATCGACAGCGTATCCACCACCGCATCTTCAAAGGCGCGGGCGATGTCTGCGCGGGTCTGCTCGTCGTCAGGATTGGCGCGGATGGTATTGGCGGCAAAGGTTTTCAGGCCGGAGAAGCTGAAATCCAGCCCCGGACGGTCGGTCATCGGGCGCGGGAAGGTAAAGCGCCCTGCCGTACCCTGCTGCGCCATCTTCGACAGCATCGGCCCGCCCGGATAATCCAGGCCCAGCAGCTTCGCCGTTTTGTCGAAGGCTTCACCGGCGGCATCATCGATCGATTCGCCCAGCAGTTCATATTCACCGACGCCGGTGACGCTGATCAGCTGTGTATGTCCACCCGACACCAGCAGTGCCACAAACGGAAATGCCGGTGGATTCTCTTCCAGCATCGGTGCCAGCAGGTGGCCTTCCATATGGTGAACCGGCACGGCAGGCACTTTCCAGGCAAACGCCAGCGCACGGCCGATGGTTGCGCCAACCAGCAGCGCACCGACCAGGCCCGGCCCGGCGGTGTACGCCACCGCGTCAATCTGTTGCGGCGTCAGATTCGCCTCTTTCAGCGCCGCCTGAATCAGAGGCACGGTTTTCCGCACATGATCCCGTGAGGCCAGTTCCGGCACCACACCGCCGTAGTCGGCATGCAGTTTTACCTGGCTGTAGAGTTGGTTTGCCAGTAATCCGGCCTCATCGTCATAGATTGCGATGCCGGTTTCATCGCACGACGTTTCAATACCCAGAATTCGCATTGCATCACCTCATTCTTGCGGCGCGCAGTTTATCACAGCAATGGGATGAGCAGCGCAGGCATCCGGCGTAAAAAGTCATTTTCTGTCGGCTAAAGAGTGCGCTATACTCCCGCCCCTGGAAAAACCGGCAGCCGCACAGGCAAACGCTCCTGTTGGTTTCAAATTATCCATGGTGCTTTACAAACCGACGTGAGTTGGAGTAAAATGCTGCACCATTTTGAAATGTGCTGGCGCCGCAGTCAGCAGCAAAACCGAATTTTATCGAGGTGAGAGTTACATGCCGGTAATTAAAGTACGTGAAAACGAGCCATTTGACGTAGCACTGCGTCGCTTCAAACGTTCTTGCGAGAAAGCAGGCGTTCTGGCTGAAGTTCGTCGTCGTGAGTTCTATGAAAAACCGACTACCGAACGTAAGCGCGCTAAAGCGTCAGCAGTTAAGCGTCACGCCAAGAAACTGGCTCGCGAAAACGCACGCCGCACTCGTCTGTACTAAGTCGTTCCGGAGGTTCGCCTCCATTGCGTGATTCACGCAGACAGAGTCAAGTAAAAGGCCGTGCTTTCCGAAAGGAAGCGCGGCTTGTTGCCGTTTATGAGCTGAAAATCTGGGGCGTATGGCTGGACGAATTCCACGCGTATTTATCAACGATTTACTTGCCCGCACGGATATCGTGGATCTTATCGATGCCCGCGTTAAGCTGAAAAAGCAGGGTAAGAATTTCCATGCGTGCTGTCCTTTCCATAATGAAAAAACGCCCTCCTTCACCGTAAACGGCGAAAAGCAGTTCTATCACTGTTTCGGCTGTGGTGCCCACGGTAACGCTATCGACTTTTTAATGAACTTCGACCGACTGGAGTTTGTTGAAACAATTGAAGAGTTAGCCACTTCCCACGGTTTAGACGTGCCTTACGAAGCAGGCAGCGGGCCCAGCCAGATGGAACGCCATCAGCGCCAGAGCCTGTACCAGCTGATGGAGAACCTGAACGGGTTTTATCAGCAGGGTCTGCAGCAGTCCAGTGCACAGCCCGCACGCGACTATTTAGACCGTCGTGGCCTGAGCGCCGACGTCATCAATCATTTCGCTATCGGTTACGCACCCGCCGGCTGGGATAACGTTCTCAGGCGTTTCGGTAAGCAGTCGGAAGATCGCGAGTCATTGATGGAAGCGGGCATGCTGGTCAGCAATGATAAAGGCCGGACCTATGACCGGTTTCGCGATCGCATCATGTTTCCGATTCGCGATAAGCGTGGCCGCGTTATCGGTTTTGGCGGTCGGGTTCTGAGTAACGAAACACCGAAGTATCTGAACTCGCCGGAAACACCGATTTTCCATAAAGGCCGCCAGCTCTATGGCCTCTATGAAGCAGTCAAGAGCCATCCTGAACCTGCCCGCCTGCTTGTGGTCGAGGGATACATGGACGTGGTTGCGCTGGCGCAGTACGGCATAGATTACGCTGTCGCGTCATTAGGCACCTCAACCACCGCTGAACACATTCAGTTGCTGTTTCGCAGCACCGATACGGTCATCTGCTGTTACGACGGCGACCGGGCTGGACGCGAAGCCGCATGGCGCGCACTTGAGACCGCATTGCCTTACATGAATGATGGTCGTCAGCTACGCTTTATGTTTTTACCCGATGGTGAAGACCCCGATACGCTGGTGCGTAAAGAGGGTAAAGCCGCCTTCGAAGCGAGGATGGAGCAGGCGATGCCGCTCTCTTCGTTTTTATTTGATAGCCTGCTGCCGCAGGTGGATCTGAGCTCACGCGATGGAAAAGCGCGCCTGAGCACGCTGGCTTTGCCGCTGATTACGCAGATCCCTGGTGAAACCCTGCGTATTTATATGCGTCAGGAGCTGGGAAATAAGCTGGGGATCCTCGATGACAATCAGCTTGAAAAGCTGATGCCAAAGCAGGCTGCCAGCGGCGCCGCGCAGGTCGCGCCACCGCTTAAACGTACCACCATGCGCGTGCTTATCGCCCTGCTGGTACAGAATCCGCAGCTGGCCTCGATGGTGCCCTCGCTGGATGGCCTGTCGGAGTCGAAAATGCCCGGACTACCGCTCTTTATCGAGTTGGTGGGGCGTTGTAACGAGAATCCTGGATTGACCACCGGGCAGCTACTAGAGTTATATCGCGGGACAAATTTTAGTCAGACGCTTGAAACGCTGGCGATCTGGAACCACATGATAGTAGATGAGGAAGCCGAAGCGGTGTTTCAGGACTCGCTGGCCAGCATCTACGATTCTGCGCTTGAAGAGCGACTGGAGTTTCTGATCGCGCGTGAACGCATTCAGGGGCTTACCGCCGATGAGCGCCGTGAGCTCTGGACACTCAGCCAGGCGTTTGCCAGAAAATAAGTTTTAGCACGCTGCCCGCGCTGAAGATGGGCGGCGTGGCTGTTTTAAGGCCGGGAGCGTTAAGCCAGGCCGTCAGCACAAATTTCAATGGCCGTCGGCGTCGAAGCCAGTCTGGTTACCGCCAGCGCGCAGCTCCCGGAGCGTACGGAAGTATGTGAGGAGAGCGAGCACTGCCGGGAAGCAGAATGGCGAGTAAGCCAGGCCCGTACCACCAAAAATTTATACAAGCGGCTTAAGTGCCGATTATTGTTGGGCATAGCCCACGCCGCGACGAAGGCAGCGGCAAGAATTAAACGCCTTCACTGCTATTGTTGGCGCGCTGCCGACCGACACCAATCTAATTTAACAGAAGTGTGGATACCGTCTTATGGAGCAAAACCCGCAGTCACAGCTCAAGCTTCTTGTCACCCGTGGTAAGGAGCAAGGCTATCTGACCTATGCTGAGGTCAATGACCATCTGCCGGAAGATATCGTCGACTCAGATCAGATCGAAGACATCATCCAGATGATTAACGACATGGGTATTCAGGTGGTTGAAGAAGCCCCGGATGCTGACGATCTGATGCTGAATGAAAACAGCTCCGATACTGACGAAGATGCCGCGGAAGCTGCCGCTCAGGTATTATCCAGCGTTGAATCTGAAATCGGGCGCACGACTGACCCGGTGCGCATGTACATGCGTGAAATGGGTACCGTGGAACTGCTGACGCGCGAAGGCGAAATCGACATCGCGAAGCGTATCGAAGATGGTATCAACCAGGTTCAGTGTTCCGTTGCCGAATACCCTGAAGCGATTACCTATCTGCTGGATCAGTATGACAAAGTCGAAGCAGGCGAATCACGCCTCTCCGATCTGATCACCGGCTTCGTCGATCCTAACGCAGAAGAAGATCTGGCCCCTACCGCAACGCATGTGGGCTCTGAACTCTCTGAAGCCGATCGTAATGACGACGAAGATGATGATGATGAGGATGACGACAACTCCGAAGATGATAACTCCATCGACCCGGAGCTGGCGCGTGAGAAGTTCTCTGACCTGCGTAAGCAGTACGAAACCACCCGCAGCGTCATCAAGAGCAAAGGCCGCAGCCACGCCGCCGCCATCGCCGAGATCCAGAACCTCTCTGACGTCTTTAAACAGTTCCGCCTGGTACCGAAGCAGTTCGACTACCTGGTTGGCAGCATGCGTAACATGATGGAACGTGTCCGTACTCAGGAACGTCTGATCATGAAGCTCTGTATTGAGCTGTGCAAAATGCCGAAGAAGAACTTCATCACCCTGTTTACCGGTAACGAAACCAACGAGAGCTGGTTCAAAGCTGCGCTGGCGATGAACAAGCCGTGGTCTGAAAAACTGCTGGAAGTGCAGGATGACGTGATGCGTTCCCTGCAGAAGCTGGCGCAGGTCGAAGAAGAGACCGGCCTGACCATCGAGCAGGTGAAAGATATCAACCGTCGCATGTCGATCGGTGAAGCCAAAGCGCGTCGCGCCAAGAAAGAGATGGTGGAAGCGAACCTGCGTCTGGTTATTTCGATTGCGAAGAAATATACCAACCGCGGTCTGCAGTTCCTCGACCTGATTCAGGAAGGTAACATCGGTCTGATGAAGGCGGTCGATAAGTTTGAATATCGCCGTGGTTACAAGTTCTCGACCTATGCAACCTGGTGGATCCGTCAGGCGATTACCCGCTCTATCGCCGACCAGGCGCGTACCATCCGTATTCCGGTGCATATGATTGAGACCATCAACAAGCTCAACCGTATTTCGCGCCAGATGCTGCAGGAGATGGGCCGCGAACCGACGCCGGAAGAGCTGGCTGAGCGCATGCTGATGCCGGAAGATAAAATCCGCAAGGTGCTGAAAATCGCGAAAGAGCCGATCTCTATGGAGACGCCGATTGGTGATGATGAAGATTCACATCTGGGCGATTTTATCGAAGACACCACGCTGGAGCTGCCGCTGGATTCTGCTACCTCAGAGAGCCTGCGTTCTGCAACCCACGATGTGCTGGCTGGCCTGACCGCGCGTGAAGCGAAAGTGCTGCGCATGCGTTTTGGTATCGATATGAACACCGACCATACGCTGGAAGAAGTGGGCAAACAGTTTGACGTGACGCGTGAGCGTATCCGTCAGATTGAAGCGAAAGCCCTGCGTAAACTGCGCCATCCGAGCCGTTCGGAAGTGCTGCGCAGCTTCCTCGACGATTAAGTCCTGAAAACCCCGGTTCGCCGGGGTTTTTTATGCCCGTCTGTTACCGTCTCTCCCTGCCCTGCACAGACTCAGTGATTTACCGGATGCAGTGCCACATAAAGCTGGCGATACGCTGCCACCATCTCCTCCAGTGAAGCGCGATTCAGTCCGCTGGGGTTCGGCAACACCCATACCTGCGTTTTCCCCATGCCTGCTGGCTGTTTGCCCCATTCGACCCTGTTCAGTTTAAAGGCACGACGAAAAGCCTCTTTGCCCAGGATCGCCAGCGCGGCAGGCTGATAGTTCAGCACCTTTTCCGTCAGACGCTGACCGCCTTCGCGCAGCTCATCCGCCGCCAACTCGCTTGCCTGCACCGTGGGGCGCTCCACCAGCATGGTAATTCCGCAGCCGGTTTCCGTCAGACGCTGCTCCTCTTCCGGTTTCAGCTGCTGCCGGGTAAATCCTGCCAGATGGATCACTTTCCAGAAGCGATTGCCGGGATGCGCAAAGTGAAAGCCCTGATGGGCGGTCGACTGGCCCGGATTGATGCCACAGAACAGCACATCGAGGTCCGGGGCGATGATATCGCGGATGTCATGCTCGATCATGCTGCCACCATGAGTATGCGAAGCTTTGGCACATTACAACTCATCAGACCGGACGACTGTTCCAAACAGGCTCGTGAGAGTGCATGTTTATCCTGTGGGGCCGAAGCCGTCTGGATACGGCCATAAACAGACTGGCTGTTTTTCATCGGCACAGGGCCTGTCGCGTCCAGGCTCGCTTCAGATCTCCTGCGCACACGATAATGATGCGCTTTACTGCCCTGCTGCTCCATATGTCGTCCTGCCCTCTCTGCTGTGTAATCACTGATTAAGATAGTAATTATTACACCTGTGGGCATTCCAGCCTGACGATTTTTTGGTGGAGCAGCGATTGGGGATAACAGCTGTGCCGGGCCTGGCAAACTCATCTTCAGAAGAGAAACATTCATGCGGGCATCTTAGCGGCACCCGCAACCTGAGGTTTCCTTAACGGCGCAGAGCATCCTGAACGATGCGATTTTGAAACTTCGCTCACGCAACTCGTCAGATTTATCATAAAAATCAGCAGGTAAATCAGTGCTGATTATTTCAGCAACCGGCGGCTGAGTGCTGGATCGGCCTGAAGAGATACTTTATAATCCCCGCTCCGCTGGCCCCTTAGCTCAGTGGTTAGAGCAGGCGACTCATAATCGCTTGGTCGCTGGTTCAAACCCAGCAGGGGCCACCAAATTTTAGCTTTAAAATCATTGAATTAAGCCACTCAACTGAGTGGCTTTTTTGTTATCTGCTAAATGAGTGTCGCAAAAGTGTCGCATGAAAAATCAGGCTGCGGCCGGTAGAATCCGAAGCAGCGTCTGTTTATGATAGAGTCTAAAAAGTTAAATCAGGCCCATAGTCTGGCCGCTATCCTTATTGAGATGATTACATATCAGTCTTAAATTCAAAGCGCTCGTGCAAGGAAATAAAATATGAGATCAACTTTTGGTGGTTTTTACAGTATTAATGAAGATATGCTTAGAAGCATCTGGTTAGATGAATCCACAATGTTTGTTTTTGACACAAACTGTTTATTAAATCTCTATCGATGTGAAGAACAAACCCGAGACGATATTATTAGTGTTATGCGTGAGATTTCAAATCGAACATGGATTCCTTTTCATGTTGGCTTTGAGTATCAAAGAAACAGAAGGAAAGTTATAGAAGACAGCATAAAAAGCCTGGACAAAATTCAATCAGAACTTGAAAAGATTTACATGCAAAACATCCTTTCATCGAGCGGAATACAAAAGCATCTTTATACATCTTTAAGCGACGAAATTAAAAAACTTCAAGAAGAAATCAAAAACCCCATAAAAAAATATATTGAAGAAAAAATTGAACCGCGCATACAAAGTAAAAAAACCATCTCCACTCATGATTCAATTCGCGACCAAATTGATAGCATCATATTAGATAAGGTCGGTGTGATGCCTAGCCAAGAAAAAATAAATGCCATTAATGAGGAGGGTGCAAAACGTTATGCAATTAAGCAACCTCCGGGCTTTATGGACGAGAGTAATAAAAAAGACGTTTCATACTTTTCGAATGTCGAATTCCAAGATAAATACGGAGATCTTTACCTATGGAAAGAAATTATCGAAAGAGCAAAGTCAGATAATATTAATAATGTGATTTTTGTTTGTGATGATAGTAAAAAAGATTGGTGGTTTGTTCATTCAGGTAAAACGCATGGAGTTTTAGAGTCATTAAAAACAGAGATATGCAAAGAGGCAGGAATAAAAAACTTCAAGGCAATAAGTCAGTTAACGTTTTTACATGAAGCCAAAAGCTATCTGAAGAATATAAACATCCAAGATTCGTCCCTAAAGGAAGTAGAGGAACTAACTTATATCGATAATAACAAACCAAATACTGATTTCATCAGTGAGGGGTTTGAAAGTTTTGATGGTAAAGATGAATCACTAAATAATTTGGTTCGAGTTACATTAAGGCAAAATGAAAATACTATTGGCACCCCATCCTCTACATATTTCCATGAGAAAGCAGCGAAGCGACTTATAAATAGAACAAATAGAGTTTTTGCTTTAGCTAAAGAAATCTCTTCTGAAGCAAATATTATTTCGATGCATTTAATAAAAAATAGAGATAAGATGCTGGCTCTTTATCCTGAGTCCCATTGCAATCTATTTCACAGAGAGCTTTCCACTAAAATACTCAACGTCTATGATCAAATGGACAAAATTGAAATTTTAATGAAAAAAGATGCAGCTCACTCACCCACTTTAGTAGGTGATTTATATGAAGAGATTGAAAAATTAGATATTGAAGTAGAGATGTTGCAAGTGGACGTTAAATTTTTAAAGGGTATTGTCAACGAAATGTCTAAAGATTAGATATTACCACCACTAAAGATAATGATGCAGTTAAAACGCTATTCAACTGCATCATTATCCCAAATTATATTCATATACCACTATATTTTCCAATGCATAACTTTGATACAAACATGAGTGTTGAATAATCTATGACCTTTCCTTTATTGCATAGCAACCCTTGTAATCGCATACTTTATACAATAAGAATACTGCTTATTTAAACAGTATTTGGATTGCTAAGCTTTTCAGTTTTATGAAATGTCCTAAAACCTCTGCAGCACCCGGCCTCTCTGGCTTTGCACATTAGTCACAAACACCTTATAGAGATTCGCTTGAGATCCATAAAGTGACCAAAAAAAATAATTTACTTTAAATCCAATCATTTATGATTTTTATGAGATCCATTCTTGATCCGCGTAACTGAAAAGCACTGAAATATCCTTCGCTCTTTTCAGTTGGCGAACACCGGCACGGTTTGAAAACGACTTTCAACGGAATAGACGAGTAAAGACAGGCTGCGAATAGCATCACTGGCTCTGTTAAGAATCTGATTACGGCGTGCAACGGTCATCTTTTCCGTTGAAACCGCTTCCCCAGCGATTACCCCGACACTGGCCACAGCAGTTAATGCACAAAACTGCATGTTTTCAGGTCTGGCGTTGTTGACCGGCACTGAAGGCTGGCAATTAATCTGCCGCAGAAAACCATCCAGAATGGTTGGGTCTTCGGTGAGATCGATGATCGCCAGCAGTTCAGGTAATGTCAGTTGGTGCGACTGGTCCGGATTCAGCTTGTTACGCAGTGTGGCCGGTTGCATTCCTACTTTTTTAGCCAATTCAGTGACGTTATGTGCCAGTGAAAACTGGCGGCAGGCATCATCAAGATAGTTTCGTACTGAAACTTTATAATCGTACATGATTCGCACCTTACGAATTGATAGCCTGGATTACGCTTGAAGAGAAATATCACATTCGCTCAAGGCCATGACAGTCAAAGCAGCCATGTTGACTTCAACTAAGCCTTTCTTTTGTTTACCCTTTGGCTTAATTGGTAGCTTTCCGTATTCGATTAAGTTGCGAGCGGTTTCTTTGTTAGTACCCGTACGGCGGCAATACTCTTCCAGAGGAAGGTATGGTTCTGGAATGACGATTGTAATGTTAGGACGCATAAGGCAAACTCCCGTTGAGCCGCCACACGGCAATGTGGGGCAATAATTGGTATATAACGAATACAGGAGCAAGACCAATTCGCATTTTACGAAGTGTCAAATATTACTTCGCAAAATAGATAGTCAAATTCGTAATGCGCAAATCCACAATTGACTTTGAAATGGCAAGCGGTCCCGTCTTAGATCGGGTGATCACTGCGTACGGCTTTACATCAAAAATGATGCTTGCTGAGCATCTGGGCATGGCAGCCAGCAGCCTTTCAGGCAGATACAAACGCGGGGGTTTTCCTGCGGATATTGTTGTGCGATGCATTGCAGAAACAGGAGCAAGCCTTGAATGGTTAGCTACTGGAAATGGGAAGAAGTTCGATAGTGAGGAATTGGACGTTCTAAAGATGCCTAGACAAAAAATTGTCGATGGCCACCTTTATGACGCAGGGATTTTTATGCTTGATAAAGTCACGTTCTTGCAAGGCAAACCTGTTCCTACAGATCCGACATGCATTTTGGATGGCATTACCCAGTATATTATTGATCGCCAATTTTCTGAGATTTACGATGATCAGTGGTTGGTTGAGATTGAGGGTAAAGTAGGCGTGCGAACTTTAACTCGTATACCAGTAAAGAAAGTACGTGTAAGCGGTGTAGGCATGGCATTTGATTGTGGCATTGATGAGATCAATGTCATTGGTCGAGTTGTTCTCACGATTAAATAATCATGACAGTAAGAAAACTTCCCTCTGGTGATTGGGTTGCTGATTTCTATTCAGTTAACCGCAGCGATGGCAAACAAGGTAAGCGTGTTCGCAAAAAGTTTGCAACTAAAGGCGAGGCGCTTGCTTTTGAAAATTATACTCTCCAGCAATTAGAAGACTCTCCTTGGTTAGGAGATGGAAAAGATCGCCGCAGCCTTTCTGATCTTGTGTATTTATGGTTTGAGCGCCATGGCGTTACATTACGTGATGGTTTGAAGCGTAAAACAACAATGCTATGGGCTGTCGAGTGCATGGGATCACCATTAGCTACTGAGTTTAATGCTCAACTTTTTACTGCTTACAGAGCAAAAAGATTAGATGGCCAATTTGCTCGAACTAAACGTATCAGCAAAGTTTCGCCCAGAACTATGAATCTTGAACAAGCCTATTTTTTAGCAGTATTTAACGAGTTAAAGCGCTTAGGTGAGTGGTCTCCACCAAACCCTTTAGAAAATGTAAGACAATTTCGAACTGAAGAAAGTGAAATGGCTTACTTAACACAAGACCAAATTGAATTGCTTTTAGAAGAATGTCGAAATAGCTCAGCTAAAGATTTAGAGTGCATTGTAAAAATTTTCCTTTTAACTGGTGCCCGTTGGAGTGAAGCGGAAACATTGAAGCGCTCGCAAATTTCCGAAGGGAAGATAACATTCGTAAAAACGAAAGGTAAAAGAAACCGAACCATTCCTGTAGAATCTTCATTTATTGAAACCCTTCCCAAAAAAAATGGAAATCTCTTCACCCCTTGCTATTATGCTTTTAAAAATGCCCTCAAACGCGCAGGAATAGAACTTCCATCAGGCCAGATGACTCATGTTTTAAGGCATACTTTTTCAAGCCACTTCATGATGAAAGGAGGTAATATATTAGTTTTACAGAGAATTCTTGGGCACACTGATATAAAAATGACAATGCGGTACGCTCATTTCTCCCCCGACCATCTTGAAGATACATTAAAATTTAATCCATTATCTAATAAGGCTATATAAATGGCACAGACCAATAATCCAGTAGATGAATATTTAAATTTTTACAACGCTCTCGAAAAACCGGGATTTGCTGTTTTAGTTCGAGGTGAGTGGGGGTCAGGTAAAACACATAAAATAAAAGAATTATTTCAAGAAAATATGTACTATGTCAGCCTTTTTGGTCTTACCAGCCAAAAAGAAATTTACTCTTCTGTTTTTCTGTCAATGTTTCCTTTGAAAGCAAAAGCAAAAGGTTTTACAAGCTGGCTCAAGGAATCTTTAGATGGCTCTGAAGCATTAACCTTTGGTGCAGGTAATATTTTATCTGGGATCTCCGATGCACTAATTAAAGAAGAAGTAGCAAACGATAAAGTTATCGTTTTTGACGATCTAGAGAGGGCAGACGTAGATATAAATGAAATACTAGGCGTCGTTAATAAATATGTAGAGCACCACTTATGTAAAGTAATCGTCATTGCACACGATGAAAAAGTTAATGAAAAATTCAATGAAACTAAAGAAAAAGTTTTTGGCCAAATATTACAAGTAACACCTGACATAGTTAATACTTTGCATTTTTTCGCCTCAAACTGCGGCTCCCCAGCAGCCGCAAGAGAAATCCTTCCTTATATCCAAGATGTTTTTATTGCTTCAAAATGCCAATCTTTACGTATACTTAAGCATGTTTTGAATGATTGCCTGAGATTATATGACTGCCTTAACGCTGAACACCTAAAACATAAAGAATCCATCAAAAAATTATTTACTGTTTTCAGTGCATTCTCTATTAGCTTTCGTTCGGGAGTGATCAAAAAAGAGGATATGAATAATAGAGTACTTTCATTCGCCAATTCTCTTCGAGAGAAAAAAGATGTAGAACTGTCTAGTTATGAAAAAATGAAAGCTCGCTTTAAATCAGAGGCATTCAAAGTCGAGTTTGAAAGTACTATTGTCAGTGACGAAATTTTAGTAGATACGATATGCAATGGTTATTTTGACAAAAGAAAGATAATTAATCACTTGAACGACAGCCTTTATTTTTCATTACCAAAAGAATTTCCAAGCTGGAAAATATTAATAAACTTCGATGAGTTAGATGATCATACCATTGCAGAAACAATAAAAAAATTACAAGAAGAAGAAAAAAGTTTTTCAATAACTGATGATGGGGACATTTTGCATACATTTTCGATGAAATGCCTGATGGCTATTTCAGGGGAAATAAATAGCACCCCCTCAATCATTCTTCAAGAAACTAAAGATTACATTAACACCCTCTTAAGATGTGGAAGGCTTACACCAGAAGATAAAAACTTAAGGGAAAGTTATTCATACGATGACCATTCTCATGGTTATGGATATTGGGTAAGAGAAGAATACAAAACCGAATTCAATGAAATAAAAGAACACTTGAATGAATCAAAAAAAACCGCCCTTTTGAATGAATATCCCTCGATAGCAGGTGAGCTAATTTATGATCTAGAAAATAATATCGATTATTTTAAAATAAAAATATCACGCGACAGTAATAAACTAGGTATATATTCTCAGATACCTGTATTAACAGAAATAGCTCCAGAATTTTTTGTGGATAAATGGCTTGAACTGCCAGTATCTAACTGGACAAAAGTTAGAGAAGCATTGGAATATCGTTACGATACGGGAATGTTGCGAAACTCATTGGGGGCTGAAGTTAAATGGATTACTGCCGTATGTTCAGCATTGGAATGTAAGGCGAACCAGTGCACAGGATTTAGTAAACTCAGAATTTCAAGGCTCAAACCCAAATTCGAACTGCCAGAAAGTGTCGCAAATGTGTCGCACTAGGTAAGGAACAAAGCCCTAAATAGCCTTACACTTACTTAATAATCGACTGATTTTACTATGAAAGCTCATAAAGACGCCATACATTATGGTTCTCATAATCGCTTGGTCGCTGGTTCAAACCCAGCAGGGGCCACCAAATAAAACAAGGAGTTAGATGAGAAATCGTCTGACTCCTTTTTCTTTGGGCGCGAATCAGGTGATGTAGTGGGGGACGTAAGTGAATGGCTGGGTGACGTAAGTAGTGTGGGTTTAAATGTCTGCCTGGCCGGTGCCAGAAACCTGATTTCCTTTTTCGAAAAGCCTGACAGCCATCCTGATTCAATCATTAAGACAGCCTTATCTGAACCATCCCAGGATTGCAGGTCAAAAACAAGTTATGAGTTTCGATGATTCCATTCAGCAACTGCGTAATGAGCAACTTGCGCGCCGGTCAGATACAGAACGCTACATCAGTGTTAAAGCTCTTTTTGAACAGCTCAAACAGCGTTATCCAGATCAGAGCTACAACGCCCTGTGCCTTTTAACGCTGAAAAAGTATCGACGTTCAGAGCATCAACCTTCGCTTTATTGGTTCAGATATGAAAGCTGGTATGACACTCCACCCGTTGCCCCATACCAGCTCCTGGATAAACATGGCGCGCCAAACATTGGTGCTCCTGACTATTATCCTAATGCCGAGGCGGCACTGCGGGCGGTAAGTGATGAGGTCATGAATATTGATAAGCTGGCTGATTATGGTTTTCTGCGGACAGAAATTGCTGACACGCCTGGAGTTCCGCTTGATACTGCAAGGCCAGAAGCACTGATGTTTGAACAAGATACACTGGATTTGAAAGCTGAAAACGTGGCACTAAAAGGAAAAATTGAGGCGCTGGAAAAACGTCTGGCTGCCCCTATAGAGAAAGCCGCCCGCCAGTATCTGTTTAACTTTCCCATTGGGCTTTTTGACCCAATGTTGATTAAACCCTGGATGTGATTGTTCAAGGCTGTCGCTGAAGAATATGATCATGAATTCTGATCACTGGATAATGATCAAAAGCGTTGAACGGTAAACAATGCAATGATCAGAATTTGAAAACGCTAACATCAGCTTTCGTATATAAAATGCACATGCTTTGGCTGGCGTGGAAAAGACATACACCTTGTGTTTTAACTTAGTGAACCGCTCTGGAAATGAGCGGCAGTTAGCACTACAGGCGCTTGATGATGAAATGCCCGGCTTTGCATACGACTGTGCGTCTACATAAGGCAGTAAGCTGTTGGTAGTGAAAAACTCTGAGGCGAAGTTCACAGACCTACTGCCCGTTGATTAAAACATTATGGTGTCAGTGATTCCTTGCAAAATTCCACTATTCGCTCTCAGAAGATGTACCCGGTTGAAAGTCCGCTTTGTGCCAGAAGCGGACGTTGTTGAGTTCACACAGCATGAACTCATGAAAACAGGAACGTCATATTTTGTCTTGATTAACGCGGGATGAAAGCTCCTCATGGCTCTCTTTTCGTTCACTGTAGCGATCGGCAAGGTAACCGGTCTGTCCCTTCAGTATGAGGGTAATTTTAAACAACTCTTCGGCGACATCGACGATACGATCGTACCAGGACGAGGGTTTCATTCTCCCGTTCTCATCAAATTCCTGCCATGCTTTGGCAACTGAAGACTGGTTGGGGATCGTAAACATCCGCATCCAGCGTCCCAGAATTCGCATCTGGTTCACGGCGTTGAAAGATTGCGAACCGCCGCACACCTGCATGACCGCCAGAGTTTTTCCCTGGGATGGGCGAATGGCTCCTTCGCTTAAGGGAATCCAGTCGATTTGTGCCTTCATCACGGCACTCATTGCCCCATGCCGCTCCGGGGAACTCCACACCATCCCGTCACACCACCTGACCAACCCGCGCAACTCGGTGACTTTTGGGTGCGTATCCGGGGCGTCGTCCGGCAGGGGTAAACCTGAAGGGTTAAACAGTCTGACTTCCGCTCCCATCGCCTCCAGCAGGCGACCTGCTTCTTCTGCTGTAAAACGACTGTAAGAACGCTCTCTTACCGAGCCATACAGAATCAGAATGCGTGGCGGCTCATGGAGCTGCAGACGTTCAGCAATATGCTGATCGAAGCAATCAGCGTTCAGGGCAGGAAAGTGCTCCATTTTTTCTCCTTCGGGTGGCTCTGGTGATTTCAAAATAAACACATATGATTTAACATATATGTATTCTAAAGAGAACGGAGTAATAAATGCTACAGCCTGTTCAGCTTTTTAAAATCCTGTCGGATGAAACCCGGCTCGCAATTGTCATGCTTCTCCGGGAGTCGGGCGAACTGTGCGTATGCGATATATGTGCGGCTACCACTGAATCACAGCCTAAAGTTTCCCGTCACATGGCTATCCTGCGTGAGGCTGAACTGGTACTGGACCGCCGGGAAGGGAAATGGATTCACTATCGTCTCTCACCGCACATGCCTGCATGGGCCGGCGAGACGATAACGACGGCATGGCACTGCCTGCGCGATGATGTGCGTGAACGACTGGAAAAATCCGCATGTACTTCTTGCTGACAAGCTTAATCACATACACATAAGCATATATAAAGGAGTCTGAAAATGTTTCTGGCAGGAAGTATCTTTATACTCACGCTGGTCCTGGTCATCTGGCAGCCCAGAGGCCTCAGCATTGGCTGGAGCGCAAGTATCGGAGCCGCGCTGGCGCTGGGAACGGGAGTCATCCACTTTGAAGATATCCCTGTCGTCTGGAATATCGTCTGGAATGCAACAGCGGCGTTCATTGCGGTAATCGTCATCAGCCTGCTGCTCGATGAGTCTGGTTTCTTTGAATGGGCCGCACTGCATGTTTCCCGCTGGGGTAACGGGCGCGGTCGCCTGTTGTTTACGTGGATAGTGCTGCTTGGCGCTGCTGTTGCTGCGCTGTTTGCTAACGACGGTGCAGCACTGATACTGACACCGATTGTGATTGCGATGCTGCTCGCTCTGGGGTTCAGCCAGGGAACGACACTGGCATTTGTCATGGCTGCAGGATTCATCGCTGATACCGCCAGCCTGCCGCTGATTGTCTCTAACCTGGTAAATATTGTCTCGGCGGATTTCTTTGGCCTGGGCTTTACGCAGTACGCCTCGGTGATGGTTCCTGTGAATCTGGCAGCCATTGCTGCCACGCTGGTCATGCTGCATCTCTTCTTCCGCCGCGATATCCCTGCCAGATATGACGTCTCACTGCTGAAGACTCCTGGCAGTGCGATTAAGGATCCTGCGACGTTCGGGGCTGGCTGGATTGTTCTGCTGTTCCTGCTGGTCGGTTTCTTTGTTCTTGAGCCGCTGGGGATCCCTGTCAGCGCTATAGCAGCAGTTGGCGCAGCGGTGCTGTTCGTGGTGGCAAAGAGGGGCCAGGCCATTAATACCGGGAAAGTGCTTCGTGGTGCGCCCTGGCAGATCGTGATTTTCTCGCTGGGTATGTATCTGGTCGTCTATGGCCTGCGTAATGCCGGACTCACTGAGTATCTTTCTGCCGTACTCAATATGCTGGCAGACAACGGTTTATGGGCCGCCACGTTCGGCACAGGCTTCCTGACTGCCTTCATGTCGTCGGTGATGAACAATATGCCGACGGTGCTGATTGGTGCGCTGTCCATTGACGGGAGTACTGCGACTGGCGTCGTCAGAGAAGCAATGATTTACGCCAATGTGATTGGCTGCGATTTAGGTCCCAAAATTACCCCAATCGGGAGTCTGGCAACCCTGCTGTGGCTGCATGTACTGGCACAGAAAAACATGAGCATTACCTGGGGATATTACTTCCGGACAGGCATAATTATGACCCTGCCGGTGCTGTTCGTCACTCTGGCCGCGCTGGTATGGCGGCTCTCTATCACTTTGTAATGAGATACTGATATGAGCAACATTACTATCTATCACAACCCGGCCTGTGGTACTTCACGTAACACGCTGGAGATGATCCATAATAGCGGCACCGAACCAACAATTATTTATTATCTCGATACGCCACCGACACGAGAAGAGCTTACCAGGCTGATTTCAGAAATGGGGATTTCTGTACGTGCATTACTGCGTAGGAATGTTGAGCCTTATGAGCAATTGGGTCTGGATGAAGATAAATTTTCTGATGCGCAATTGATCGATTTTATGCTTCAGCACCCGATCCTGATTAACAGGCCGGTAGTAGTATCACCGTTAGGGACACGACTTTGCCGTCCCTCAGAAATTGTGCTGGATATTCTCCCTGAAGGTCAGAAAGGTTCTTTCACCAAAGAGGATGGAGAAAAGGTGACTGATGAGGCAGGAAGACGGTTTAAGTAACCTGGCTAGTTCACATTAGCGGACACCGGGCGTCCGCTCCTCGCTCTTAGCGGACCTTTGCCTGCTCGCAGACCGCTTTGTGCCATAAGCTGACGTTGCTCACATCCAGGTATGCTTGTTCACGGGGAAAAATGGTTTGAGCCGCTGTTAGAAACACTCTATTACCGGCTCTTAAGGTTTATGAAGTTATCAGCTTCCCCGCTGCTGGCAAAGTTACCTCGCCCACATAACATGGTGCTATATTTACAGCTGCTTCGTTCATCGGAGGAGTTATGGATTCGGGCGATGATGACAATAAAAAAGCATTAGAGCTCATTGGTAGCATTATTCGCAGGCTGCTCAGCCAGAAAGCCATGGCACGGAAGGATGATCTGATAAGTGCACTAGAGCTTCTGAGCAAGAGCACCATTGACAACCAGGTGCGGGAAACCAGCATAAGAGCAATTCAGACGCTGCGTCAGCGGGTGCATTGAACTGGTGAGGCGGGATATACCCGGTGCATTGAATATTCCAAAAACTACCAGTACACCATGCTACTCTGGCCAGAAATAGTGCGCGATAAACTTTTTATTTCAGTACAACATTTATCGGAATAGATGGCTGCAGTGATAAGCCTGCTGATCTGCCGGATTGCTTCTTTAATAGATTGACGACGGTCTGCCTCAGTTTCAATCTCAAGCATCTGTGTCAATTGTCGGACCAGGGCGCGCGCGCCGACGTAATCGTCGTTCTCAAGCAGCGTAAATGTGGCTTCGCCAATAATGATATTGACCTTTTCTTCTTCACTACCGGACATACTAACCTTCCTGTTACATAACCGTAGATGTCCGTCGCTGCGGATAAATAGTACTGCATTTGCACGCTCATCACTGATGTCTGTTTTTTTAGTAGCAACCCTGCCCTTGCTGAAATTATGAAATCACACCTGTCTTGAGTGTAACAGAGCAAGGAAAGCCTGCCCGAAGTTTAATCAGCTCAGTAATACCTTATTCTAAACACCTATTAAACTTATGATTTTTTGAGATAAAATGTTGTGCGCTTTAGTCTTGTTAAGACTTTTTTGTACAAGAAGCGCATTGACCTGCTTCCCATTAATTTCCCTGATGATGTCAGTAATGTCCGCTTTTCGCTCATCACGGACGCGGCTCTTTCCGGCAATCATTCGGTTCAGGCTGCGGCGGTCAGCCACAGTCTGCTAAACAACAGCAACGACAGTAAGTTTCAGGGTGAAAAAACACCATAAAAAAGGCGCCCGCAGGCGCCTTCTGGTTCTGAGTGTTATGTCAGAAACTCACCTTCAGGCCCACCATCGCGCCGGTGTCCGAGTAGCCGCTGCCGCCCATCTGCTGCGCCACGTTGCCCCAGAGGTTCACGCCGGGCTTCAGCTGCCCCTCCACGCCGAGCTTGAGCTCGCCCAGGTTGCGCGTCCCTTTCTGGCGCACGTCCACGCCGTTCAGCTTCACGCCGTAGGGTTTGGTGTTCGCTATCCAGTTCACCTCTGCAAAGGTCTGGAAGGTGCGATCTTTGCCCTCATCAATGGCGCTGTGGCCCTTGATGAAGGCCCGCACGCCGAGGCGCGTCTGCACACTGCCCTCGCCCGTGCCGCTGACCCGCGTGCCGTTCCCCTCACGGATGTCGCCTGCCTTCACGCCCGACCATGTCACCTGTGCCTTCGGCTGAACGTAGTAGCTTTCACGCGCGTTCTTTTCGCCGAGTTTCCAGGTGTAGCCGCTCTCCACTGAGGCCGTGATGCCTTTTGACTTATAAGACTCCGGTGCCAGCGAGTCGCCCTGCACGCTGTTGTCAAACCAGCTGTACTGCGCCCAGGTGTCCACGTACGCGCCGGTCTTCTCCGCGTTGTCCTGCAGCCAGGTGCCGTAGAGGGCCGCGCTGTAGCCGCGGATGCTGCCCTTCGCCGACTGCCCGCTGACGCGGTTCTGCGTGCTGCTGTGCTGGTTTGCGTAGCCGGCCATCACGCCCAGGTGATACCGATCTGCGCCGTCAGAGCTCCACTGCGCCACGTCGCCGCCGAGCTGCATCACGTAGCGGTTGGCCTGCGTTTTCTGCTGGCCGCTGCTGTCAGAGAAGCGCGTATGCCCGCCGGTGTTGCGCAGCCACATGCTGGTCACCTTCTGCTCGCCGGTGACGGCGTCCGTATAGTGCGTTTCGCCGAGCCGGTCGTGCAGGCGCGTGCTGAACAGGGTGTTTGCCGCCGCCAGGTTCGCCGCGTAGGCGCCCGCCTCCGGACGGTAGACGCGCACGACGTCGTCATCGTTCTCTCCCGGCGTGCCGCCGCCACCGTTACCGCTTTCGCCGCCATCCTCTTTCACGGTGTTGCGCAGGTACCAGTTCGCGCTGTTTTCCGCGTTGCCGCGGGCCAGATGATACTCATAAGCACCGGCCACGATGCGCCCTTCCTGGGTGAACTCGCCCTCTGACTTACCGCGGACCGTGATGACCTCAATACCGTCAATGGTGCTGGCACCGCTGCCGCCGGCGTTGTTTACCGCCACCGCGGTGCTGCCACGGGTATCACCGTCAACCAGCAGGCGGTCGGTGAGCGAGCCGTCACCGCCGAGTGCGGTGTTCAGCACCAGGCGCCCGCCGCTGCCGGTATAGTCGCCCTTCACGTGCAGCAGGCTGCCCGCCGCGCCCGGCTGCGCTACCATCAGCGTGCCGCTGCTGGTGAGGTCGCCGCCGACAGTGAAGTCCGTGGCTCCGGCCACCGCGCGCGGTGCCGGACCCAGGGTGCCCAGCTGCAGGGTGCCGGCATTGTTTACGTCGCCTGCCGTGCCGCCGAAGCCGCCAAACACCGCACCTGCTGCCACGTCCGTGCTGCCAGAGGCCAGCGTCACCGCCTGCCCGGCGGTACCGAGCTGCAGTCCGCCCGCGTTCACCGCGGTGCTGCCGGTGTACTGCGCCGCCGGATTGCTTAAGGTCACCACGCCGCTGCCGTTCTGGGCCAGCGCGCCGCTGCCCGTGATGCTGTTTTCCAGCAGCCAGCCGGCAGCACCGTTCAGCTTAAGCTGCCCCTGATTAGCCACGGCGGCCGTGCCCAGGCTGTCTGCGCCGGTGGCGGTGAGCGTGCTGCCCTCCGCGACAGTGAACTCTCCGCCGAAGTCGCGGTTATCGCCCGTCAGCACCACGTCGCTGCCGTCACTGAGCGCCACCTTACCGCGGCCGCTCAGCTGATTAATCAGCCCGCCGGCCGCGCGTTTCAGGGCCAGCAGGCCGTCGCTGACGATGCCGCCCGAGCCCAGTCCCTGAACGTCGTCAAGCTCTGCCGCCGCGCCGCCCGCAATGGAGGTGGTGGCAGTAAGTCCGGCGTTGCTGCCTTTTACCGTCAGCGTGCCGCCGGTTACGCTCAGTGCGCCTGCGCCCCGCAGGCGGCCCTCCGCTGTGCCGCCCTGACTCACCGTCAGGCTGCCGCCGTTCAGGTCAGTGAGTGAACCTGCTGCGGTGTTCAGCATGCCCACCGTCTGAGTGTGGCCGTTCATATCAAAAGCCGTGCCTGCGGCCAGCGACAGCTCAGACGTCTGCCCGAGCACGTTATCATTGCCCATCTGCAGCGTGCCGCTGCGCACGTCCGTGCGCCCGGTGTAGCTGTTGCCGGCGTTTGAGAGCGACACGGTCTGGCCCGCGCCGGTGTCAATCGCCAGGTCACCGCGGCCGCTGAGCGCGGCGCTCAGGTCCGCCGCGCTGCCGGTCAGCCCGCGCGCGTCCAGCACCAGCGCGTCGCTGCCGGCGCTCAGCAGGTTCAGCGCCGTGAGGCCGTAGTTTACGTAGAGCCCGTCCTGAGCCGCACCGCCGGTCAGGCGGTAGTCGTAGGTGGCGTCCGCCACGGACAGGCCGTTCTGCGCCACCTGCGTGTGCAGCGCGTCGCTGATGACGCTGCCGTTCTGGTCCTTCAGCACCAGGCTGCCGCCGCTGCCGGTGACCGCGCCGTCGCTGCCCGCCAGCTTCAGCAGGGTGTTCGCGTCGTCCTGTGCCATCAGCGGCAGCGCATCCGGTGGCAGCACCGGCGCATTGTCCACGGTGCCGGCATTCACCTGCACCGTGCCGCGGCCGCTCAGGTCCAGCAGGTTCGCGGTCTGCACGCTGCTTTTCGCCGCGCTTTCGCCTGGCGTACCGGTATTGAAGGCCACGGTGCCGCCGTCAAAGGCGAGCCCGCCGGTACGCTGCACGCCGTCCGCCACGCTCACGGTGCTGCCCGCGCCCGCCAGAAGACGGGCAGCGGCCAGCGCCTGCGCGTTCAGGCCGCCCAGCGCGAAGGTGGCATCCGTCAGCGCCAGGGTACCCGTAAAGTCCCGGCCCGCCATGGCGGCGTTGTTTGCGGTGAAGTCAAAGGTGCCGCCTGCCGCGTCTGCCGCAACGGTTCCTGCGCCGCGCAGGAAGCTGTTAAAGGCCGTATCGCCCGCGCTGCGGATCCGCAGCGTGCTGTCGCCGCTGAGGGTGTACCCGGTGCCCGCCGCGTCGTTCCGTGCGTCACCGAGCGGCAGCAGCGTACCGTCAAGCGTAAGCTCAGAGCCGCGCGACAGCGCCACCGCCTCAAAGCCCGTCAGGGTTGCCGGGTCGGTGACCGTCAGGACGGAGTCACTGAGGTTCAGCGTGTCCGCACCCGCGCCCGCCTGCAGCGAACGGAACAGCCCGGTGTCGGACGGGCGGATGCCGCTCAGGTAAAAGTTGTCACTGCCGCTGCCGGTCGTGACGTCGTCCGCCGTGCTGCTGCCCTCCAGCGTGACGCTGTTGTTGCCGTCCGCAAGCCCGACCCGTCCGGTGATGTGGCCGCCGCGCGCGTTGGTGAAGTTGAGGTAGCTGCCGGCCGCCACGCGCAGGGCGTCATAGGCCGCGCCCGCCGCCTGAATAGTGCCTCTGTTGACAAAGCTGCTGACGCTGGCGCCGGAGACGTCCACCACCGCCGAGGTCAGGGACTGCGAGGT
Source organism: Pantoea sp. Ep11b (assembly GCF_040783975.1). Lineage (NCBI taxonomy): Bacteria > Pseudomonadati > Pseudomonadota > Gammaproteobacteria > Enterobacterales > Erwiniaceae > Pantoea > Pantoea sp. Ep11b. Next base: position 3,764,392 of record NZ_CP160631.1, read on the forward strand.
CAGCATCCCGGCACCTTTCAGGATTTAGCCTTGATAATCAGAGTTGATACTACAAAGCATTTCTTCATCAACCAGAGAAGAGATAATGTTCTATTCCGGCTGACCATTCTCGCTGCGACTGCTTACCAGATAGTCGGCAAAACTGATGATGCGGGCCGCAAACCGGCTGTCCATGTTGCCATGGCGCTTTCCGACGGTGTCAGGCTGGAAACGATTCAGATTTTATTTAAGTTTACAGAATGGCATTCAGGATCCTGAACGTAGCTGGGAGGGAGTGGAAAGCATCTTCCATCAGCTCAAACAGGGTTCGGCTGCCGCAAGCGTAGTTATGCTCCTTTTCAGGCTGTGAGAATGGCCTGAGCACAGTCGTAAGAAAGCCGTCAGAAATCAGGAAATCGCTGCCATCAGATTTTTTGTCAAAAAAACAACTTTTCCTGCCGTTTTCGTGTCAATAATAAACAGGCCGATCGCACAGGCAACACATTTCCCGCTAAAAACGCTGCAATATCCCTCTCATATCGCCGCTATTTTAACCTGCGCATTATATTATTGAACCGCTTTTTTCTGATAAGTAAAAAAACAGGGCTCTTTTATAACACACTGCCCAGAATAAAAATAACTTTGCCGCCCAGCTAACTTAACCATTAATAAACGAATATGTTAGCCTATTGACTCTGGATTAATAAATTGATTCAGAAAAAATCAATCAACACTCAATCCGGCCTTTGTAAATAAGGAGAAACTGTTTCACGCACCTTTATTTACACTATATTGCGCGTTGATTAACAAAAAAAAGAGTTCGATAAAATCACTATTACCATCATTTAATTGAGAAATATTATGCGTAAATTACTTTTAAGTACCGTTATTGCAAGTACTCTGGCATCTGTCAGCTTTGCCGGACAGGCTGCTGAATCAGCAACCCTCACAGTGACAGGCACAATTACGCCTGCCACCTGCGATGTTTCTCTGAGCTCACCCTCTATTTCATTTGGAAACATTGCTGCGTCAACGCTTACAGATGATGTAAACCCTAAAGCGGGTGGTAACGTTACCCTGAATGTCGATTGCGACGCAGCGGCGGCTACTGCCATTCAGACAACTGACAACCGTGCTTCCAGCGCCATGACTGGCACTGAATTGAATGATACGATGAAAGTCACTATTACGGATTTAGCGGATAGTAATATTTTTGGTTTAGGCACTGACAGCGCACAGTCAAAAATCGGTGTACTGCTGCTCGGCATCAATGCAGCGACATCCGATGGTCAGGCTAATAGCAATCTTGTTGTCAGCAGTGATAAATCCGCATGGAGCTCGCAGGCCATTGTTGAAGGCAGCAATCAGATTTTGGAAAAAAATGGTTACTTCGGTCTGGCGTCTGCTGCTGATGCAACCTCACCAGCTGCTTACACCAAATCAACCTATACCATTTCTTCACAAATGCTTCTGAAAAAAGCAAGCCTTTACCCTTCAGGTGAAGCAGTAAACCTTGACGGAAATATTACCTTTTCTGTGGTTTATCTTTAATCCTTATTTAATTATCGCGAAGGCTGTATAGCCTTCGCGATATCTCTTCAGGAGGCATATACATTGCTTAAATCTCTCTCTCTTGCTGCTTCGTTATTTCTCATTTCACATTCAGTTCTGGCTGCGGGCATGAAACCAGAGGTGCCTGTACTGTTTCTCAACGACGAGACGCGTGAAGCCACTATTACGGTTCTTAATACCGACAATAGTCCGGCTCTGCTGCACAGCAGCCTGCAGACCATCGCCGAAGACAAGGAAAATAAACTGATTATTACGCCACAACTGGTGAAAGTTGAAGGGGGGAAAAAGCAGCAGATACGGGTGATACTGAAAGATGGCATCAGGCTTGATAAACAAAAAATGCAGCGCATTGATTTCGTCTCTATCCCGCAGGATGACGGCGAAAAAAATCGTGCCCGCATTCTTATTGGTCAGAATATCCCGGTGATTATCTCCCCTGGTAATTTGCCCTTAAATACAACCCCCTGGACCGGCCTTAAATTCCAGCGCAGCGGTTTGTCGCTGAACATTGAGAATCCTACTCCCTATATCGTCAGGCTCACTAAGCAGGTCGACCTGCTGCCGGGTAACGCCACAGTGGAGCTGAAGAAAACCTATATTCTGCCGGGTGAAAAAATCACTCTGCCCCTGCCTGCAGTCTCCGGGGGGATCAAGTCTGTCCGGCTGCACCCCGTCACCCGCTATGGGATATTAACGACGCCGTATGAAGCACAGTTATAAGCTGCTTGCTGAAGACGATGAAAAGATTTCTGTTACTCAGCCTGTTTATCTCCCCGGTTACTACGCTGGCGGCGGGCGGCTATGACCAGGAGATGCTAAAAGCGCTGGGCTACGATGCCAGTGCGGCAGAGCTGCTTGATGCCGGCAGCCATTTTCTTCCTGGTGAACAGCCCGTCAATATCGTCGTCAACAGGCAGAGCAAAGGCGTACATATCCTGACGTTTGATGAGGCGGGTAATCCCTGCTGGTCAGAGACACTTCTGCAGGCGCTGGGCATCAACCCTGAACGCTTTCGTCGTGTCGATCATGATGCCTGCCTGCACTTTCCAACAGAGTCTCCCATCCTGATGGAGCAAAAGGTCGATCGCAGCACTCTCGAACTTAATGTGCCAGCCAGCGATCTGCTGAGTGACCTGCACTACTCTCGCGGCGGCAATGCCCTGATCGTGAACTACGATGGCCAGCGCTATCAGTATCAGCCGCGTGCCGGCGCGAGCCATACCTCCCAGGCACTGACCTCTGAGGTGGGCGCGAACATCAATAACTGGATTTTTCGCAGTGGGCAAAGCTACGCCAGTCTGGATGAGCAGCATCAACTGACCCGACTCTATAGTTATGCGCAACGCTCTGTCCCCGGCTGGTCTTCAGTGATACAAATCGGTGAAATCACGGCAGGCGGCTCACTCTTTCCCGGCATTAACCTGCTGGGTGCTCAACTCACGCCAGAACGCGGTTTACAGAATGGCGGAGGCCGGAGTGTCTCACTGGATCTGCTGGTACCTCAGGCAGGCACGGCCGAAATCTGGCAGGGGGGCATTTTGCTGAAGACCTTTCAGGTCACGGCGGGCATGAATAAGCTGGATGATATTCCGGCCATTAACGCATCAGATGATTTTGAAGTCATCACCCACGATCAGGCTGGCAATCGTCAGACACAGTCCATTCCTTATATTCAGGCCCAATCCACGCTCGCGCTGGCAGATGCCGGCCCCTCTCTGGGCGTGGGCCGCCTGCGGTTAACCGACGATCGGTTTCCACTGGTGGTAGGTTCGGCGGGGCTTTTTCAGAATCACGTTATGGCGCTGACGGCCGGAGGCGTGCTGAGCGAAAACTATCAGGCCGCCTCCTGGCGCACGACGCTGCGCCTGACTGAACACCTGATGACCTCAGTGACGCAGATAGCCTCGCAGACTCAGGATGCGGTCGGGAGTGAACGTAAAAAACAGGGTCTGAATCATCAGATCAGCCTCAGCGCGGGCGTCACTCCCCGACTGTCACTCACCTCTTCGGCCAGCTTCCGCAGCCGGGACTACATGGATCCGGGCAGCTCGTGGAGTTCGAAAAAGACCAGTGAGCAGACGGGGCAGATGAAGTCACAGTATGCTATTGGAGTGAGCTACAACCAGCCTCAGCTTGGCGTATTCTCTTTTTCCGGCAGCCTCTCTCAAAGCTGGCAAGGTTCAGAAAATGTGGGCTATATGTTCAGTTGGGGCCGCGCCTTTGGCAGCGTCAATGTGAACCTCGGTATCCAGAAAAACCGGCTCTCACTCGATGAGCGCCGCAGCGATAGTCGCTACTTTTATCTCAACCTCTCCGTTCCTCTGGGCAACAGCAGCATGCGCAGCTGGGTCAGTAACAATGATCGTAAAACCCGGGCAGGAATCGGTTTTGACAGCACGCTGAATGACAAATTTTCCTGGAGCCTGTCCGGTGAAAAGAGCCAGCAGGAAGCGGCCTCTATAGCCGGTTCAGGGACCTGGACTACGAAGTACAGCCAACTGAGCGGTGGTGCATCGCGTAATGAAAACAGCACCAGCTACAATCTTGGCGCTCGCGGCGGTGCAGTGCTGCACAGCGGCGGCCTGACCTTTACCCCGCGAAAGGTGGGCGATACCTTCGGCATTATTTCCCTCAACAGCCCACAGCCGGATGTGAAGATACGTACCCCGGGCGGAACGGTATGGAGCGATCGCCAGGGCTACGCTATCGCTTCATGGACGCCCTGGCAGAAGAATAGCGTGCAGATCGAAAATCAGAGCCTGCCTGAAAATGTCCAGGTCATCAGCGGGATCGCGGATATCACGCCTTATCGCGGTGCGGTTGTGCCGGTTGTGCTCCCCGCCTTTACTGTGCGCCGTGCACTGGTGAGCTTCCCGGCGGATGAAGGCCCGGCACCGGGCGCGCCGGTGAAGAATGGCAAAGGCACTCTGGTCGCCTTTGTGAATGAAGACGGCACGCTCTTCTTCGACGATTTGCCGGATGAGCCGCTGTTCAGCCTGGGCCGCAACGGTGCGTCCTGTTCACTGAACATCGTCACGCCCTGGTATAACGAACCCGGCACCCTTTATGCTTCCCTTTCAGCGAGATGCGACCCATGAAACAGCAATCAGCTCTGATCCTGCTGCTGGCCCTCAGTGGCCTGTTTATAACCACCACTGCCTGTGCAACCTGCGCGATTCAGCTTAGCGACCCTCAGATCCACTATGGCGACGTGACTCGCGGCGAACTGCTTTCACGCCCCGGCAACTCGTTCGCCGCCACAGAGTTGCGCATGGGTGAGGAGCGTGAAGCTGACCTTACCGTGATCTGCGATCGTCCGTCGTCGCTGGCCCTGACGTTCAGCGCGCGGGGAAAAGACAGTGAGAGCTATGCGTTTGGCGAGCAGGGTCGCGCGACGCTGACCCTGCATGATGTGACCCTCGACGGCCATCCGGTCATGATCGACAGTGCCGGCAGGCAGGCGGCGGAAATGGCCTTTAGCGGCAATAATCCCCTCCGTTTTCTGCAGGAGGGCCAGCCCGCGTCAGGCACGACGTTGCGCGCAAAAGTGACGATAAATACCTGGCTGCCGGCCGCTGTTACCCGCGTTCGCGAACGGCAGCAGTGGCAGCTGAACGGCAGTTTTCTGGTCAGCAGCGAAGGCTAATCCACCGGGCGTAATTATCTGCCGCTCTGCCCTGTTTTCCCGCGCAAAGCCCATGCTATCTTGTGGTTTTGATTTTTTCAGTGGGCAAAATTGATGACAAAGTTGCGGGTAGGGATCGTGTTTGGCGGGAAATCGGCTGAGCATGAGGTGTCGTTGCAGTCGGCCAAAAATATCCTTGAGGCGATCGATAAAACCAGATTCGATGTGGTGCTGCTGGGCATCGACAAGCAGGGAAAGTGGCACCTTAACGATGCGTCAGACTTCTTACTTAACGCGGAGAATCCGGCGCTGATCGCGCTGAATTCTGCTGCCGAAGCGGTGGCGCTGGTGCCGGGTCAGACACAGCAGCAGATCATCACCCGTCACGATGCCCATCCACTGTCGCAAATCGATGTCATCTTTCCGATTGTTCACGGCACGCTGGGCGAAGATGGCTCCCTGCAGGGTCTGCTGCGCATGGCTTCGTTACCCTTCGTCGGTTCCGATGTGCTGGGGTCCGCCGTCAGCATGGATAAAGATTTTACCAAGCGCCTGTTACGCGATGCCGGGCTGAAGGTCGCGCCGTGGCTGAGCGTCACGCAGGCGCAGCGCGCGCAGCTGGACGCAGAGGCCGTGATTGCCCGCCTGGGCCTGCCGCTGTTTATCAAACCGGCCAACCAGGGTTCATCGGTAGGCGTCAGCAAAGTGAACTCGCCTGACGAATTTGAGGCGGCGCTGGCGCTGGCCTTCTCCTTTGACCGTAAGGTGCTGATTGAACAGGGCATCAAAGGCCGGGAGATCGAGTGTGCGGTGCTGGGTAACGACGCCCCTGAAGCCAGCCCGTGCGGTGAAGTGGTGGTGCATGACGCCTTTTACTCTTACGACACCAAATATATCTCTGAAAGCGGCGCACAGACGGTCGTTCCGGCGGCGATTTCCGCGCAGACCAGCGAGGCCATTCAGGCCGTCGCCATCCGGGCCTTCACTGCGCTGGAGTGCTTTGGCATGGCCCGCGTCGATGTCTTCCTGACTGACGACGGTGAGATTATCGTCAACGAGGTGAACACCCTGCCCGGCTTCACCAACATCAGTATGTACCCGAAACTCTGGCAGGCGGCCGGACTCAGCTATCAGGATCTGATCAGCCGCCTGATCGATCTGGCGATAGCACGTCACCAGCAGGCCAGCACCCTGAAAAGCAGCGTCAGCTGATCCCAGCCGGCGGCGTGGCGTTATGCCACGTCGCTGGTCATGGCCTGCTCGCCGACCGGGGAGGTCTGATTGCGGCCATTGCGTTTCGACAGGTAGAGATTTTTGTCTGCGGCGGAGATCAGCCGGTTGATGACGCGATGCCACTCTGCCGCCCTGCCCGCCCGGCCGTGCGCCAGCCCCAGGCTGATGGTCACCGTCACCTTACTACCCTGCAGCCAGAACTTCTCTTTCGCCATCTTCTGCCGGATCGCCTCTGCCAGAAAGTAGAGCTTGTCCGGATTCTGATCGAACAGTATCACCACAAACTCTTCGCCGCCAAAACGGCAGATGCGTCCCGCTTTGCCCACGACGCGCTGCATCCGGCGGGCGATCTCTTCCAGCACGCTGTCGCCCGCATCATGGCCAAAATTGTCGTTAATCGTTTTGAAGTAGTCGACATCAATCAGGATCACGCCTGCCGTGCGCGCCGGGTTAATCGGCTCGGCATGCAGGCTTTCATAGAGACCCGAACGCGACAGCAGTCGGGTCAGGAAATCGTAGTTTGCCCGCAGCGCCAGCCGCTCATTCAGCTGGCGGATCGCGTCCATGCTTGCAGCCACGATCAGCGGACTGATCGCGATAGTCGCCACGCCGAGTCGTGCCGAGGTGAGATGGCTGACTGGCAGCAGATTGTCATCACCCTGAATATTCATCAGCCCGTGTGACACCAGGATAATCTCAGTAATACCGGTCAGCAGGATCACCAGGCTGGTCAGCGGCATCGGCAGCACAACGGCGCACCAGACCAGCGCCGGAACCGGAAAGGTCAGGCTGCCCGCCCCGCCCATCATCGCGCCGATGATCAGCGACAGGACCACCGCGATGACAGGGAAGAGTTTGCCTAGCTCCCTGAACTGCCGGGGCGACAGCGACGACCAGTCGCGCGTCAGCAGAAAAGGCAGCAGCATCAGCCCGGTAGAGAACTGCTCGCTGAACCACTCACCCCATGCTGTCGCCAGTCCGGTATCAAAGTCGGCCTGCTGAGCCAGTGCTCCCCAGCTGGCACAGGCCAGGGCCGCCAGCAGACAGGCCGGAAAAATGCGCAGTACGCTGGTAATACGTTCGCTGCCGGAATTGTGCTGAAGATGTTTCACCAGCAGCAGTACCGCCACCAGCACAAACAGCAGATTCGCCAGGTTGAGCGTAAACGCGGTCAGCGCCCAGCCCGAAAAAACGGTGTCGTTAAACACCATCGCGGCAAAGCTGGCGAGGTAATAGCGGGTCTGATGCAGAAAGGGATGGCGAACGATGATGCCGGTGATGATCGCGTTGACCGGCCAGAATAGCGACAGCTCCTGCGGAAAGCGCAGGTGTCCGCCAATAAAGCAGAATAGCAGCGTGATTAAAAACAGCGAAAAGGCATTCTTCTTAGCGTTGTGCTCTTCAAACAGCTCTATACGCATACTTCCGGACCTTGTTGCAAAGAGGCGTTTCCACATCAGCCTGAACAGGCGCGTGGTGTCAGAATAATTACATCCTGGGGACCCGCTGTATCATCCTGCGATAAAACACCACTTAATGGGTCAATCCGGGAGGTGACTGATACCCGATGACGCCAGCAAATGGGGGCTTATTATGCCCTGCATACAAAAAAATCGGATATCCGGGATATCCGATTTTTGCTGTTATGACACCCTGTCTTTGCGCTTAACGCTATTTTACAGCCACCGGCCATTGACTCAGGCGGATACCCCTTTTATCGGCATTATCGCCGAAATCTTTAAGCACCGCTCTGACGTCGGGATCGATATATTCTGCATTATCGTTATCCACGATGACCACGCTGTTCTCCGGGATCTCATCCAGCAATCCCTGCAGCTTTGGATTGTGCATAAAGGTCAGGTTCTGCTGAAAGCGCAGTACATAGTGGTCGTCGTAACGGGTAAGCTGCAGCGCGTTGCGATGGCTCTTATAGATGCTGCAGAGGATCTGCGTGGCGATCCCGATCCCGATGCCGGCCAGCATACCCAGCGTGATGATCCCGACGATCGTCGCCAGAAACGGTACGTACTGCTGCGGGCCCATCCGGAACTGCTCAACAAAGAGACGCGGCGTCGCCAGTTTATAGCCGGTGTAGAGCAGCACGGCGGCCAGGCTGGCCAGCGGGATAGCGTTCAGCATCTCGCTGAACCACATACCGCAAATCAGCAGCAGCAGGCCGTGAATGAAAATCGACAGCTTCGTCTGCGCGCCTGCGCTGACGTTGACCGAACTGCGCACAATCACTGCCGTGATCGGCATGGCACCCAGCAATCCGGCGGTCAGATTACCAATCCCCTGCGCAAACATCTCTTTGTTAGGCGACGGCGCAGGCGTCTGCGGACGTAACTTTTTCAGCGCCTCCTGGCTCAGCAGTGTTTCCAGGCTGGCGACCAGCGCCAGGGTAACGGCCACCACCCAGACCTGCGGATTCTGCCAGGCCATCCAGTCGGGCGTCTCCAGTCCGGCCATCAGCGCAGAAACGCTGTCGAAGGCAGGCAGCGAAATGCGCGCCAGACCGCTGGCGAGGTCAGGAAAGAGTCGCCCACCGACGACCGTCGCCAGGCAGCCGGACAGTACGGCTATCAGCGGACCGGGGATCCAGGCCAGCGCTTTGATCCGTTTGATCGGCCCGGTGGTCCAGAGGCAGAGGATAGCCAGGCCCGCCCCCGCCACGGCTATCGCGGGCAGTGAAAAGGTCATCTCACCCGTCACCAGCGACACCAGTTCCGCATCGCCTGCCGCACCAAACGCCACCGGGATCTGCTGCATGATCAGCAGCAGACCAATCGCCGCCAGCATCCCCTTGATGACGCTGCCTGGCACCAGCGAAATAAAGCGCCCGGCGCGCAGTAGCCCGAACAGGCACTGCAGCGCCCCGGCAATGATCAGCGCAGTGAGAAAGGCGGAGAAGCTGCCCAGCGATGCCATTGAGGCGACGACGATAGTGACCAGACCCGCCGCCGGACCGCTGACGGCAAACCGGGAGGGACTCAGCGACGTGACCACCAGTCCGCCAATCACACCCGTCAGCAGACCGGCAAACGGCGGCAATCCACTCGCCTGGGCAATCCCCAGGCAGAGTGGTAAGGCGACCAGGAAAACCACCAGACCCGCCGGGATGTCGCGGCGCAGGGTATCGAGGTTCATAAGGAAGGCTCCTCTGCAGATTGATGGATCAGCTCTTTAAGATGGCCGGATCGCAGGTCATATACACAACCAAACACCGCCAGTTCCTGGCCCGATTGCCAGATTTGCCGGACCGGTCCGGCGTTCACCAGTCTGGCGAACTGCGCTTTGACGTTCGCTTCAACCAGCCGGTCGAGCCGTTCAGCCGTTTCGGCCTGCGGCGACGGGTTCTCTGCCAGCTCTGTCTCAATATCCTGACGCAGCCTGCTGATGCGCCTAGCCAGCGCACTCTCCTGGCCGTCCAGCACGCTGCCCGGCAGATTCAGCGCGGCCTCCACCCCGCCGCAGCCGTAGTGGCCGCTAAGAACAATGCGTTTCACGCCGAGAAAAAAGAGGGCGTACTGCAGGACGCTGAGTAAATTGTCATCCTCTTCAATCACCATGTTGGCGATGTTGCGGTGGACAAAGAGTTCGCCAGGCTGGGAGCCGGTCAGGACTTCGGCAGGAACGCGGCTGTCAGAGCAGCCTATCCAGAGTGAGTGCGGTTTTTGCTGATGAAGGAATTTTTTAAAATAGTCCGGATTGCGCTGGCGGCGCTGTAAGGCCCAACTGCGATTTTTCGCTAATAAGGGTTTAAGTGTCGTCACAATCATCTCTCTCTACTACCGGGATGTCGCATCCTGGCTGACCACAAAGTGTTTCGGCTGACCGGTAAAGGGTAAGCCGCCAGGTAAATAAGAACTGAGTCACAGAAAAAGGTTATAGACGTTAACCATTATCAATGCACGAGCAATATTTCACAGCGCATTAACATCGCTTCGTTTGTCAGTAAGACGTCAACAAGAGTCAGTTAAAAGTAAATTTAATTCAGCACACGATTCTGGATGAAATATAAATCATTGGTATTTTTATCATTTAAATCATTAATTTAAATAATAACAGATTAATAAGTAAAGTTAGTGCTGACAAATAAATACAAGCAGTAACTCAGGGGATATTGTTTATTCTAAAAATCAGCCGGACTTTTATTAGGATTGCTCTTAATTAAAAAATTAACCATTAGCACAATTCACCAGCCTGATTGAAGGGAGCCAGTTTAATCCACCTGATTTGAGTTAAGAATAAAGCGGGAGATAATTAATTTAATTTGCACGGATATAGTGACGGAAGTTAGTAAATCAGGGCCGGAAATTATCAGAGCCTGAACGCTCAGGCTCTTTTTCTTGACGAATTATTTACCGTTCCAGCTCTGCAGGCGCGACTCCCGCACCGACAGCTGCTGTTCCGGGGTCAGCTTGTTGTAGTTTTCCGCCATGCCGCTCTCCCAGTCACCGTAGAGCGGGTTCGGCAGCACAATGAACTGCGTACCAAAGCGCTGATGGTTAAGGTTGACGAAATCGCGCCGCTGCTGATTCCCCTGATGCCAGGTGGCCCCACCGAAATCGTTGAGGTTATCCCCTACGTAGAGCACCACGTTATAGCCGGCATGTTTAATGGCATCGAAACGTGCCTGTTTGTTGGAGCTGTCGCTATTCAGACGCACTGTTTTTTCGCTGACCTCAGGGAAACCGAGCTGCTGCATATTGGCGACAGTGGCGGCGTAATCTTTCTGGTCGCGGTTCGAGACATAGAACAGCGTGCCGCCGTTTTGGGTGACATGACGGGCGAACTCAACGGCGCCGGGCACCGCTTTCGCCTGCCGCGCCTGCGTCCAGGCTGACCAGGTTTTGCTGCTGAACGGCTGACCGTTCTTCGCCTGCCACGCGCTATAGGCGCTGTTATCCAGCATGGTCTCATCCAGATCGACAATGACCGCTTTAGGTTTGCCGGTCAGCGAGGGCGCCTGATCAAAAGCCATGCGTGCAATATTAAAAGCCTGCCAGGTCAGCGCCTGATATTCACCAGACTGCTGGAACCAGTTGGCCGCCAGCACCGATTGCTGGCCCAGCTGCTGCTGCGCGGTCTGCTGTGCCGAGGGAGCACAGCCGGTCAGTAACAGCGCGACCAGACCGGATGCAGCGAGTGTTGCGGAGGTTTTCATCATTTCATCCTTAATGTGAGAAAGGGCTTGGGAGAAGCTTCAAAAATGTAGCAGTTAACGTAAGCTGTGGGCAGCCCAACGCATGCTGTTATAACAGGAGATTCTTATGGCCGTGAACCCGCACTCGCCGTTGCTCGACGCGCTGACGTGGCTCGATTACGCGTTTCAGCCCGCCGGTGAGCCGCCGCCCGCCGATGCCGCCTATGGTCATCAGCGCCACAGCGCGACCGTGGTCAATGACAGTGAGAACATTCCTCCCAAAAGCTGCGAGTCAGATGGGGTGATCGCCAGCGGAACGCGTCCGGTCGCCGTTTACACGGCGGATTGCCTGCCCGTTCTGTTTGCGGATCGTGAAACGCGGATCGTGGCCGCAGTGCATGCCGGACTCAAGGGCACGCTGGCGGGCGTCCTGACCCGCGCCGTGGAAAAACTGTGTGAACAGGGCTGCACACCTCAGAATCTGGTGGTGGCGATCGGCCCGGCAATGGGGCCCTGCTGCTACGAGCTGGCTGAACCGCAGCTGACGGCGATCGCGCAGGATCCGGCCTTCACCCGCGGGCTGCGCTGGCATCAGCACCAGCCGGTCAATCCGCTGGCGCAGCGTCCGCAGGCCACTGCCCGGCAGCAGGGCGTCTGGTTCGATCTGCCTGCGCTGGCGACACAGTTGCTGGTGGAGGCAGGTGTGCCAGCCTCGCAGATCGACAACGTGAATGTCTGTACCTACTGCATGGCAGAGAGCGGCTCCAGCTACCGCTTTAATACCCACTCTGGCAGCGGCTATCGCTCACGCTATTCGTGGATCCGCCAGCGCCCCTCACCGGACGATGCGGCGCGATAACGGTGCTGGCGCTATCGGGCTGACCGCACGCAGGCGGAAGGCCCGTCTCTGTGACCCTGACCGGCTCACCGCCTGCCGCTGTTTTTGATTTCACTCACACCCTGACATTTTTTCACTTTTTTTTAACCGGGAAGCGGCTAGAGTTAACTCATCCGACCACTTTACACTGAGTCACGCTTATGCCTGCGAATGCCGCCTACCCTGCGCTGTTTACGCCTCTGGATCTGGGCTTTACCCGCCTGAAAAACCGTTTTCTGATGGGCTCGATGCACACCGGTCTGGAAGAGCATCCCGAGGGTGCCGCCCGGCTGGCAGCGTTCTACGGCGAGCGGGCGCGCGAGGGTGTCGCGCTGATCGTCACCGGCGGCATTGCGCCCAATGCTCAGGGCGTCACCACGGCGCATGGCGCCATGCTTACCGACGAATCCCAGTGTGACTGGCACCGGCAGATCACCGAGGCAGTGCATCAGCATCAGGGTAAAATCGCGCTGCAGATCCTGCATACCGGTCGCTACAGCTATCAGCCCGATCTGGTTGCCCCCTCCGCCTGTCAGGCCCCGATTAACCCCTTTACGCCACAGGCGATGAGCGAGGCGGCAATTGAACAGACCATCGATGACTTTGCACGCTGCGCCCGGCTGGCGCAGCAGGCGGGCTACGATGGCGTGGAGATTATGGGGTCCGAAGGCTACCTGATTAATCAGTTTCTGGTGAAGCACACCAACCAGCGCAGCGATCGCTGGGGCGGCGACTTTCAGCAGCGGATGCAGTTCGCGCTGGCGATCACCCGTGCCGTGCGCGCCGCAACCGGTGATGCCTTTATCATTATTTTCCGCCTGTCGATGCTCGACCTGATCGAAGAGGGCAGCACGCTGGAGGAGACGCTGCAGCTGGCTCGCGAGCTGGAACAGTGTGGCGTCACGCTGTTCAACACCGGCATCGGCTGGCACGAAGCGCGCATCCCGACCATCGCCACCTGCGTGCCGCGCGCGGCCTTTGCCTGGGTGACGCAGCGGCTGCGCGCCCATGTTTCCGTGCCGGTCATCGCCACCAACCGCATCAACCACCCCGCGGTCGCCGAGTCGCTGTTGCAGTCGGGCTGCGCCGACATGGTGTCAATGGCGCGCCCTTTTCTCGCCGATCCCGCCTTTGTCAGCAAAGCGGAGCGCGGCGAACCGGACGGCATCAATACCTGTATCGCCTGCAACCAGGCCTGCCTGGATCAGGTCTTCGCCGGTAAGATCACCTCCTGTCTGGTCAATCCCCGCGCCTGCCATGAGTCGCTGATGCCCGTCGTGGCCAGCGCCGCACCGCGCAGGCTGGCGGTAGTCGGTGGCGGCCCGGCCGGGATGGCGTTTGCGCTACAGGCAGCGCAGCGCGGCCATGAGGTGACGCTCTATGAAGCCGCACCGGAGATTGGCGGACAGTTTATTCTTGCCCGGCAGATCCCCGGCAAAGCGGAGTTCAGTGAAACGCTGCGCTATTTTCGCTATCAGCTGGCGGCCGCAGGCGTGACGGTAAAGACCGGCTGTCGGGTCGATGCGGATCGGCTGAGTGACGCCGATGAGGTGGTGCTGGCGACCGGCATCCAGCCACGCATCCCCGCCATTCCGGGCATCGATCATCCCAGCGTGCTGAGCTACCTGGAGGTGCTGCGCGACAGGCGCCCGGTGGGCAAGCGGGTGGCGATTATCGGCGCAGGTGGCATCGGTTTTGATGTGGCGGAGTATCTGTCGCAGCCTTCGCATGATGAGGATCTGACCTCGTTTTATGCGGAATGGGGCATCGACCACAGTCTGACGCAGCGTGGCGGCATCGTGAAGCCCGAGCCGCCCGCCGCGCTGCGGCAGATCTGGCTGCTGCAGCGGCGTTCAGGTAAACCGGGCGCCGGGCTGGCAAAAACCACCGGCTGGATCCATCGGGCCAGCCTGCAGGCGCGCGGGGTTGAGATGTGGGGCGGTGTGGAGTATCTGGGGATTGATGATGACGGTTTGCATCTGAGGCGCAATGGGGAAACCCTGCTGTTGGCGGTGGATAATGTGATTATCTGCGCCGGACAGGAGCCGCAGCGCGAACTGGAAGCCGCGCTGCGCGCCAGAGGCCAGAACGTAACCGTCATCGGCGGGGCCGACGTGGCGCAGGAGCTGGATGCGCGCCGCGCCATTGCGCAGGCGACCCGGCTGGCCCTGGCAATCTGATTAACGCATCTTCACCGCACGCAGCACCACAAACTTCTGGTTGGAGGCGATCAGCGTGCAGTTACCAAACATCTTCTTCAGCTTGTGGTGATAATCCAGGTGACGGTTGCCGACGATGCGCAGTTCGCCGCCATACTGCAGCGTGCGTTTCGCATCGCGGAACATCTGCCAGGCCAGATGGTCGGTGACCGCGTGCTGCTGATGGAAAGGCGGATTGCAGAGCACCGCATGCAGCCGATCTGACGGATAGCCGCTCAGCACGTTGTTTACCCGAAACTGGCAGCGATCCAGATCTTCCGGACGGTTCAGCTCCACGTTCAACTGGCTGGAGGCGACCGCCATGTAGGACTCATCCAGAAAATGCACGTCCGCCTGTGGGTTCTGCGCCAGCGCCATCAGCCCCACCACGCCGTTACCGCAGCCCAGATCGACAATCTCGCCCTCAATGTTCTCCGGCAGATGCTGTATAAACAGTCGTGCGCCGATATCCAGCGAAGCGCGTGAGAACACGTTGGCGTAGTTATGGATCTGATACGGGGTGCCATCCAGCGGCCAGGCCAGCGTCGGCTTTGCCTCGCGCAATGCGGGCCGGGTGAACTGGCTGAAGATCAGGCGCGCTTTTTTCCACGCCAGCGAGGTGCGGGTTTCACCGATGATCTGTTCGAACAGCTGCAGGGTCGAGTTATGGATCTCTTTGGCTCGCGCCGCCGCCAGGATCACCGTATCGGGAGTGACGACCTCGCGAATAGCCCGCAGCTGATGCTCCAGCAGCGCCAGGGTTTTCGGGACTTTGATCAGCACCGCCGCCGGGGCCGCAGGCAGTTCGGCCAGGCTATCCACAAAGTGAACGTCGCTGTCATCCATATCGTTGAATTTCAGGTTCTGACGGGCAGCCTGCTGGCTCAGCCAGGAGTCACTGACGTGCCAGACGGTGCGCGGATTCAGTGCACAGGTTAATGCCCCGAAACTGTCGTTGAACACCAGCACCGGTCCCTCTGGCAGCGCCTGCTGCAACAGGTATTCATCAGCCGCGTCCCAGGCTTGTAATGGACTTTCGTCACGCATCTGCGGGAAACGATGCAGGATCAGTGTGCGATCGTTCAGTTCAAGTTGGCTCATGAATTCTCCGGCGTGGTACACTTTGATTAATTTTCGCCCCGATAAAAAGGGCGCGCAGTATACTCTTTTTCGCCTGGAATCCCTAATGTCCCAACTGATCTACCTTCAGGGTTATCCTGCCCCGCTGCTTGAGCAGGTTCAGACGCTGATAGCCCACCAGCGCTTAGGTGCGTTTTTGCAGGAACGCTACCCCGACACCCACGATGTCATGAGCGACAAGGCGCTGTATGACTATACCCAGGCGCTGAAGAACCGTTATATGCGCAACGCCCCGCCAATCAGCAAAGTGATGTGGGATAACAAAATCAAAGTGATGAAGCACGCGCTGGGTCTGCACACCGCCATTTCACGGGTTCAGGGCGGTAAGCTCAGGGCGAAAGCGGAGATCCGCATCTCCACCTTTTTCCGCCTCGCGCCGGAGCCGTTTCTGCGGATGATCGTAGTGCATGAGCTGGCGCACCTGAAAGAGAAGGATCACGACAAAGCGTTCTATCAGCTCTGCTGCCACATGGAACCCGACTATCACCAGCTCGAATTTGATGCGCGCCTCTGGATGACCGACCAGGCGATGCGCGGCAACGCCGCTTAAAGAAACTCCTGCGCTTTCTGGATCAGGCTGGTTTTGGTCAGCGCCCCCAGAAAGCGTCGCTCTTCAGGATTATTGAGCACCGGCAGCCGCTCCAGCGTGACGGCCGCAAAGGCTTCCCACCCCTCGCGCATACTCTGATTCTGATAGGCCACCGGGAAATCCTGGTCCATCACGCACTGTACCGGTGAGTCGAGGGTGATCTCCTGCGCCAGCACCCGGCGCGAGATCTCGTGGATCGACACCACGCCGAGAAAAGCACCTGCCGCGTTTATCACATAGACGTAGCGTTCACGCTTCAGCGAACTGACCGCCAGCGCCTGCCCTACCGACTCTTCCGGCTGCAGCGCCGCTCCCGGAATAATCAGCTCGGCAATGCGCATATTATCGAAATCATATTTCGCTTCTGACCGGCTGAAGTGATGGCTCACTACCGGATAGGTACTGGCAGACTGCAGGCGATAGACCACCATCGACGCCAGCACCGTGGCGATCATCAGCGGAAACAGCAGGCTGCTGTTGAGCGTCATCTCCAGCACCATCAGCATCGCCATCAGCGGGGCCTGGCTGACCGCTGCCAGCACCGCCGCCATGCCGATGGCGGCATAGAGCAGCACATTGCCGAGTGGCAGATGCAGCGCCGCGCCGACGGTAGCGAGCGTCACCCCCAGCAGCGCGCCAATCAGCAGCGACGGGGTAAAAAGTCCGCCTACTGCATTCGACCCCACCGACAGGCTGGTGGCGAGCGTTTTCAGCACCAGCAGTAACAGCAGCCCCGGCAGCAGATAGTCACCCGCCATCACTTTGACGATCACCTCATAGCCGTTACCGAGAATATCGGTGGAGATCAGCGCCAGCAGGCCGACGGCGAATCCGCCTGCGCCCAGCCGCAGCGGCAGCGAGGCGATCCGGCTGAAGAGCAGTCTGCTGCGGGCGATGCTTTTGATGACGATCCAGCCCGCCAGACCGGCGCTCAGACCAATCACCACCGTCATCAGCAGCGTGCTGAGGTCCATGGTGAAATCAGCCTCCGCCAGCGGATAGAGCGCGTTGCGGAAGCCCAGCGTCCACATCATCATTACTGCCGTGGCGGAGGCGATAATCAGCGGGATCAGCCGCTGCAGTGCCGAGATGCCGAAGGCGATCTCCGCCACGAAAATCGCCGAGGCCAGCGGTGCGTGATAGACCGATGAGAGGCCCGCTGCTGCCGCCATCGCAACCACGTCGCTGTTTTTCAGGTTCAGCGATGCAGGTAACAGACGGCCAATCGCACTGCCGCAGAGCGCCGACAGCTGCACCATCGGCCCCTCTTTACCTATCGACGCACCGCTGCCGATACTGGCTATCGACGACAGGGCGCGAAACAGCGAGGTCCGGGTAGGCACCGCATCGAGCCGGGCGTTGATCACTTCCAGGTAATCGGTTTTTATCGTCTGCTGCTGTTCGAGGGCGACCGCATAACGCAGAAAAAAGCCGGCCAGCACGCCACCTGCGCCCACCAGCAGCGGCCAGAAGATCCACGGCCAGAGCGCAAGGGACTCGGTAATCTCACCGCTGCGGGCAAACAGCAGATGGTTGATCAGCTCAATGACGCCGCGAAACGCCAGCGTGACCAGCGATGCCGCGCAGCCGACCGGAATGGCGATCAAGAGTGTGGTCCAGTTTAATGCGTGCTTATTTGCTTTCACCTGCGCTCCCTGTTGCTGCCTGAAAATCGTCGCGTCCGCATAGTAGTGGAATGCAGATCGCAGGATCAATCTCTGCCCGTCCGGCACCCTTGCGCAGCGTGGAAGAGATGTTACTCTGCCGTTTTACTGCTGCCGGAGAGATGACGTGATTCGTTTTGCCATTGTGGGAACAAACTGGATTACGCGCCAGTTTATTGATGCCGCTCATGAAACCGGCGCGATGACACTGCACGCGGTTTATTCACGCAGCCAGTCACAGGCCGACGCGTTTGTTGCCGATTATCCCTGCCAGCAGACCTTTACCTCGCTGGACGCCCTGGCCGCCTGCCCGGAAATCGAAGCGGTCTATCTGGCCAGCCCCAATGCCCTGCACTGTCAGCAGGCGCGGCTGTTTATGTCACACGGCAAGCATGTCATTTGCGAAAAGCCGCTGGCGTCGAATCTGGCAGAGGTGGAGCAGATGATCGCCTGCGCCCGTGAACATCAGGTCGTGCTATTTGAGGCATTCAAAACCGCCAGCCTGCCCAACTTCCAGCGGCTCCGGCAGGCGCTGCCGGATGTCGGTAAGCTGCGAAAAGCGCTGCTGAGTTACTGCCAGTACTCCTCACGCTATCCGCGCTATCTCAACGGTGAGCACCCGAATACCTTTGATCCGCGCTGGTCGAATGGATCCGTAATGGATATTGGCTATTACTGCCTGGCCGCGGCGGTGACGTTGTGGGGTGCGCCCGCGCGCGTGCAGGCCAGCGCAACGCTGCTGGAAAGCGGCGTGGATGCTCATGGCGTCGTGGTGCTGAGCTACGGTGAGTTCGACGTGACGATTCTGCACTCCAAGGTGAGCGACTCAAGCCTGCCCAGCGAGATTCAGGGGGAAGCGGGCGCGCTGGTGATCGAAAAGTTAGCGGAGTGCCAGCAGCTGATCTTTGCGCCGCGCGGCGGGGAGAAGAAGGTGCTGAGTGAGCCGCAACAGAGCAACACGATGTACTATGAAGCCGCCGACTTTGCCCGGCTGGTTGCGCAGCGTCAGGTGGAGCACCCTGGGCTGGCGGTGTCGCGCACCACGGCGGCGCTGCTGACGGAGATCCGCCGCCAGACCGGGGTGATCTTCCCGGCGGATCGCGCCGCTGTGTAAATATTTCTAAATATGACTGAGAACGATTGCTTCCTGAGTAGCGAAACCGTAACGTACTCTCCTGCAAAGGGGAGTAACTTGTAAGCTGATTGATCGTCACTACGTTGCGAAAGCATCCGGTCATCAGGCAACCCGGAATCGATTTCTGTGTTGTAAGTGAGACCTTGCCGGAAGGCGAGGTTTGCTTACAGAAAAATAAGCGGCTGATGTCTTCTGACTTCAGCCGTTTTTTTATTTTAAGACAGGATACGACTATGCAGACTGTGGGTACGCCTCTTCTCTGGGGCAGCTTTGCGGTTGTGGTGCTGATCATGCTGGCTATCGACCTGCTGCTGCAGGGACGCCGTGGCGCGCAGACCATGTCTTTCAAACAGGCGGCTGTCTGGTCGCTTATCTGGGTTTCCGTCTCTCTGCTGTTCAGCGCCGCCTTCTGGTGGTATCTGGAGGGCAGCGCAGGCCGTGAGGTCGCCAATACGCAGACGCTGGCGTTCCTGACCGGCTACGTACTGGAGAAGGCGCTGGCGGTGGATAACGTCTTCGTCTGGCTGATGCTCTTCAGCTACTTCTCGATTCCGGCCAACCTGCAGCGGCGCGTGCTGATCTACGGCGTGCTGGGTGCCATCGTGCTGCGTACCATCATGATATTTGCCGGAAGCTGGCTGGTAACGCAGTTCAGCTGGATCCTCTATGTGTTTGGTGCCTTCCTGCTGTTTACCGGCGTGAAGATGGCGCTGGCGAAAGAGGATGACAGTGCGGTGGGTGACAAACCGGTGGTGCGCTGGCTGCGCAGCCATTTACGTATGACCGACGATCTCGACGGCGAGAAGTTCTTTACCCGCAAAAACGGCGTGCTGTTTGCGACGCCGCTGCTGCTGGTGCTGATCATGGTGGAACTCAGCGACGTGATCTTTGCGGTCGACAGTATCCCGGCGATCTTTGCCGTGACGACCGACCCGTTTATCGTGCTGACGTCAAACCTGTTCGCGATTCTGGGCCTGCGTGCCATGTACTTCCTGCTGGCAAACGTGGCGGAACGCTTCTCGATGCTGAAATATGGTCTGGCGATTGTGCTGGTGTTTATCGGCTTCAAGATGCTGATTGTCGACCTCTACCATATTCCGGTCGGTATCTCACTGAGTGTGGTTGGCGTGATTCTGGCCTCAACCCTGCTGATTAATGCCTGGGTCAACCGCAAAAGAGACCAGAAACGGATCTCACCATAATTACCTGCGGGGGCAGCGGATGCCCCTGTTTTATTTTGCGGCGCCCTGCCGCGACATTTCATCCCTCTGTCACACTTCCACTATCCAGCATAATAAAAACCCGACCTCCGCCACAGCGACAGAATTTTCTCTTTTCTCGTCCAATCTTTTCCTTATACTCCGCCGGGCAAACCGTTTTAGCCGATGCAAAACATCGCGCCTGAAACTACATCCGCGACAAAATATAGAAAATATTATGCAGAAAACTCTCTCCTCACGTCTGGGCACGCTGCTCGCCGGAAGCCTGGTGAAGCAAATCATGATTGGGCTGATCGCCGGTGTGGCGCTCGCCTGGATTTCACACGATGCCGCGCTGGCGGTGGGTCTGCTGGGTGAACTGTTTGTCAGTGCGCTGAAAGCGGTTGCGCCGGTGCTGGTTCTGATGCTGGTGATCGCCTCGATCGCCAGCCACCAGCAGGGCCAGAAAACCAACATCCGGCCGATTATTATGCTCTACCTGCTGAGCACCTTTTTCGCGGCGATCGTTGCGGTGGCCTTCAGCCATCTGGTGCCGCAGACGCTGACGCTGGCGGTGGGCAGCACAGAGATCGTGCCGCCTTCCGGGATCACGGAAGTATTGCGCGGACTGCTGATGAGCATGGTATCGAACCCGATTACTGCCCTGATGCAGGCTAACTATATCGGTATTCTGGTCTGGGCCGTTGGCCTGGGGCTGGCGTTCCGTCACAGCAGTGACACGACCCGCGCGGTGCTGAATGATGCTTCGGAGGCCGTCACCTGGCTGGTGCGCTGCGTCATCCGCTGCGCACCAATCGGGATTTTCGGTCTGGTGGCGTCGATTCTGGCGTCAACCGGCTTTGGCGCGCTGTGGCAATATGCCCATCTGCTGGCGCTGTTACTGGGCTGTATGCTGCTGATGGCGCTGGTGGTCAACCCGATGCTGGTGTTCTGGAAAATCCGTCGTAATCCCTATCCGCTGGTCTTTACCTGCCTGCGTGAAAGCGGCGTCACCGCCTTCTTTACCCGCAGCTCTGCCGCCAACATTCCGGTGAATATGGCGCTGGCAAAACGTCTTGGCCTGGATGAGGATACCTATTCAGTGTCGATTCCGCTGGGCGCAACCATCAGTATGGCGGGAGCCTCAATCACCATCACCGTGCTGACGCTGGCGGCCGTGCATACGCTGGGCATCAGCATCGATGTGCCGACGGCGATTCTGCTGAGTCTGGTGGCGTCACTCTGTGCCTGTGGCGCATCCGGGGTGGCAGGTGGTTCACTGCTGCTGATCCCGGTGGCCTGCAACATGTTCGGCATCCCGAATGACCTGGCGATGCAGGTAGTCGCGGTGGGCTTTATTATCGGCGTCCTGCAGGATTCGGCGGAAACCGCGCTGAACTCCTCGACCGATATTCTGTTTACTGCCGCCGTCTGTCAGTCAGAAGCAGAGCGCGAAACCAGCCGGGCTTAATTTTTCAGATAGCGCAACCGCTCAAAGAGCGGGTGGCGGCGTCCGAAGAGTAAAGCGTCCCGCGCCAGGGAAGGCGCGGGCTGAGCGAGCAGGGATGCTTTAAGC
Source organism: Pantoea sp. Ep11b (assembly GCF_040783975.1). Lineage (NCBI taxonomy): Bacteria > Pseudomonadati > Pseudomonadota > Gammaproteobacteria > Enterobacterales > Erwiniaceae > Pantoea > Pantoea sp. Ep11b. The sequence continues at coordinate 3,786,325 of NZ_CP160631.1, forward strand.
GACGTTGCGATCGGCCTCCGCCACCCGCGACGGGCACAGAATTAACCGACGATGATGGCAACGCCAGAGTTGCCATTTTTGCCCGGCTAATCAGAGCGTCACACCGCTTTTGAAAATCGCCAGTTCGCGGAAATCGTTCTTCTCATTGTTGGTCAGCTCACCGCTGGCAATCGCAACGATGTGGTCGACAAAATCTTCCAGCATCGCCTCCATACTCATTCCCTCGATCAATCGGCCGGCATTAAAGTCGATCCAGTGCGGCTTCTTCTCTGCCAGCGGTGTATTGGTTGCCAGCTTCACCGTCGGTACAAAACCGCCATAGGGTGTACCGCGTCCGGTACTGAACAGCACCATGTGGCATCCGGCGCCCGCCAGCGCACTGGTGGCGACGGCATCGTTGCCCGGCGCACTCAGCAGATTCAGCCCCGGCGTTTTTAACCGCTCGCCATACTTCAGCACATCGACCACCTGGCTCTGCCCCGCTTTCTGGGTACAGCCCAGCGACTTCTCCTCCAGCGTGGTGATGCCGCCCGCCTTGTTGCCCGGTGACGGATTCTCGTAGATCGGCTGCTGGTGATCGATAAAGTACTGTTTGAAATCGTTGATCATCGCCACCGTTTTGCGGAAGGTCGCCTCGTCGCGACAGCGGCTCATCAGAATCTGCTCTGCGCCAAACATCTCCGGCACTTCGGTCAGTACGGTGGTGCCGCCGTTGGCGATCATCTGATCGGAGAAACGGCCCAGCAGCGGATTAGCGGTAATGCCGGATAAGCCATCCGAGCCGCCACACTCCAGACCAAACTTCAGCTCGCTGAGCCTGCCGGGTTCGCGACGGTCGTGGCGCATTTTCTGATAGAGCGCATGCAGGCGCTCGACTCCGGCCTCAACTTCGTCGTCATGCTGCTGGCACACCATAAACGCCACCCGGTCGCGTTCAAACGCGCCAAGCGTGTCGCGAAACGCATCGACCTGATTGTTTTCGCAGCCCAGGCCAATCACCAGCACCGCGCCCGCATTGGGATGGCGCACCATATTCTGCAGCATCGTGCGGGTATTTTCGTGATCCTGCCCCAGCTGTGAGCAGCCAAAGGTGTGGCTGAACAGAAACACGCCGTCTGTCCCTTCTGCCTGCTGCGTCTCTTTCAGGAAGCGTTGCAGGATATGGCGCGCAATACCGTTGACGCAGCCGACGGTAGGCAGGATCCACAGCTCATTGCGGATACCGACCTCGCCGCTGGCGCGACGGTAGATCTGCACCTCGCGATCGCCCGGCTGTGGCGGCAGCGTCACAAAATCGGGCTGCCAGGCGTAGTCGTCCAGGTCGCTGAGATTGGTGCGGGCGTTCTGCGAATGGATCAGCTCTCCGGCAACGACCGGCTGAGTCGCATGGGCAATCGGCAGCCCATATTTGATAATCAGCGCATCCTGCGCGACCGGATGCAGAGCAAATTTATGCCCGCGCCCTACCGCCTGCTGCAGTACCACACTTTGTGACGGCAGCTCGACGGTGGCACCCACCTCTAAGTCACGTAACGCCACCGCGACATTGTCGCGGGGATCAATTTTAATCGCATCTTGCATAGCGTTATCTCAGTTGGCTCAGCGCCTCACGCATTCCGTGGGCGACGATGTTTTGCAGGTGTTGAGTGACCTGTTCAGCCAGACCGGGCTGACAGGTTAAATCCTGGCCCCAGTGCTGCGTGTTGCCGAGCACGCCCTGCACCAGTTGCGGCAGCGAATGCGGGTCGGCCTCACAGGCTTTCCAGGCTTCAGCGTAAAAGGCCAGCCAGTGCGGCTCATCCTGCAGCGGCCACGATTTTCCGGCTGACTCGCCGCGATAGAAAGCGATCAGCGCCGCCAGTGCAAAGGTCATGTGCGTCGGCCATGTGCCGGTTTGCTGATGGGCAGCAAGCAGCGGCGTCAGCAGTCGGGTGCGGAATTTGGTCATGCCATTCAGGGCAATCGACAGCAGCGCGTGTCGAATAAAAGGATTGCGGAAGCGGCGCACGACGGCATCGGCAAACCTGTGCAGTTCCTCTGGCGGCAGATCCAGCGTCGGGATCACCTCGTGGCGCAGTAGCCGATCCACAAATCCGGCGATCGCCGGATCGGCCATCGCCTCACCAACGCTCTCAATACCAGCCTGAAACGCCACCGGCACCATCGCGGTATGCGCACCATTAAGGATGGCGACCTTCTGTGCTTTATAAGGCGCGATATCATCCACATGCCGGACCTGCGGCGACAGCGCCGCCAGTTTCAGTTCACTGAACAGCGCCGATGGCCCCTGAATCACAAACTGGTAGTAGACTTCGCCTGCCACCAGATAGCGATCTTCATAGCCCAGCTCGCTTTGCAGCTGCTCACTCTCCGCCGGAAAACCGGTCACGATACGATCTACCAGGGTGTTGTAGAAGGCACAGTGCTGATTAACCCAGATTTTAAATTCTGATGGCAGATGCCAGAGGTCGGCGTAGCGGAGCACAAGTTCGCGCAGCGTGTCGCCGTTGTGGTCTATCAGCTCGCACGGCACCACCAGCCAGCCCCGGTCGCTGGCGCCGCTGAAGTGGGTATAGCGCGCCCAAAGCAGCTGTGTCAGTTTGCCGGGAAAACTGCCGGCAGGGGCGTCAGAGAGCCGATCCGTCTCGCTGAACGTGATCCCCGCTTCGGTGGTGTTGGAGAAGACCATACGCAGATCGGGATTGCGGGCCAGCGCCATAAACGCGTCATGCTGCTGCCAGGGCTGGATCTCGCGATTGAGGCTGCGGATCAGCCGGGTTTCGCTGATCGGCTCGCCTCGATCGTTCAGTCCCCGGATCAGCGTGGTGTAGAGACCATCCTGCTGATTCAGGCTGTCGCTGACCTCACGGTTGCGCGGCCGCACCACCACGATCCCGGCATCAACGCCCTGATGTTCATTCAGCCAGTCAATTTGCCAGTCGATAAAGGCACGCAGAAAGTTGCCTTCACCGAACTGGATGATCCGGTCGCGGTAGACCGCACCCGGAAAGTCGTGGCGGTTCAGCCTTTTCATCATCAGGCTCCCAGCTCGATGCCGAAGTAATCACGGGCATTGTCGAAGCAGATGTTGCGGACCATCTGACCTAACAGCGCCTCGTCGGCCGGTGCCTCGCCCCGCTCGACCCACTGGCCAATCATCTGGCACAGCAACCGGCGGAAATATTCGTGGCGGGTGTAGGAGAGGAAACTGCGGCTGTCGGTCAGCATTCCGACAAAGCGACTCAGCAGGCCGATCTGCGCCAGCTGCGTCATCTGACGCTGCATGCCATCCAGCTGATCGTTAAACCACCAGGCTGAGCCGAACTGCATCTTGCCCGCCTGACCTTCGCCCTGGAAATTGCCTGCCATGGTGGCCAGCACTTCGTTATCGCGCGGATTCAGGCAGTAGAGAATGGTTTTGGGCAGCGCGTTATCCCGGTTCTGGGCACCCAGCAGGCGCGCCAGTGGCTCTGCCAGCGGCTGGTCGTTGATGGAGTCGAAGCCCACATCCGGCCCCAGCAGCTGAAACTGGCGCGGATTGGTGTTGCGCAGTGCGCCGATGTGATACTGCTGCACCCAGCCGCGACGGGCATATTCGCTGCCCAGCCAGACCAGCACTGCGGTTTTAAACTGTGCTGTTTCCTGTGGGTCGGGCGCGGCACCGCTGCGACGACGCGCCAGAATGGCATCCAGCGTGGCGTCATCCGCCTCGGCATAACAGACCACGTCCAGCGCGTGATCCGAAATCCTGCAGCCGTGCGCGGCGAAGTGATCCAGCCGCTGATACAGTGCGCGGCGCAGATCGTCGAAGCGCTGCACACTGATGTCCGTCAGTTGCTCCAGCGATGCAATCCACGGCAGGAAGGTTTCCGCTTCAATGTTAAACGCTTTATCCGGTCGCCAGCTCGGCAGCACCCGGACGCTGAAGCTGGCATCGTCTGCCATCGCACGGTGATGCCGCAGATCGTCCAGAGGATCATCGGTGGTGCCGACCATCTTCACGTTCATCTGCTGCATGATGCCGCGCGTGGTGAAGCTCTCCTGCGCCAGCAGCGCATTGCAGCGATCCCAGATGCTGTCAGCCGTTTTTTCTGAAAGCAGCGTATCAGTGATGCCGAAAGGCCGGCGCAGTTCGAGGTGGGTCCAGTGATAGAGCGGGTTACCAATCGTGTGGGGCACGGTGCGCGCCCAGGCATCAAATTTTTCGCGGTCGCTGGCGTCTCCGGTAATGAACGCCTCAGCCACACCGTTGGCACGCATCGCCCGCCATTTGTAGTGGTCGCCTTTCAGCCAGATATCATAGAGATTGGCGAAGCGATAATTTTCGGCAATCTGCTGCGGAGGTAAATGGCAGTGATAGTCGAAAATCGGCTGATCTTTCGCATAGTCGTGATAGAGACGACGGGCGAATTCACTCTCCAGCAAAAAATCCTCGGTCATGAAACGTGACATACAAGCATCCTCATCTACTGAACCACCAATGGCTCAAAGTTATCATACCAATTCTGGTGTGTTACCGATTTGTTTGCGATCCTGCTCACATAAACAGCGTTGCCGGGCGACCGTTATGGACGTTTTTGTCGCCGGTAGCGCGCTAAATGGCTGTCATTACGCAGGTTTCCAGTATCCCACAGTGCAGAAAGGGTTTTTGTGATAGCTCTCAACTTTTAAAGTTGTATAACAAGTTAGGCTCTCGCTCTGTCGTGAGATCGCTGACGACAGACAAATGGCAAGGTCAAAACAGGGTTGCTGTGACAGAACCTGCGGGCGTGAGCAAAACTGCATCACGAGCTGTCCCGCTCCAGATAACAACAGCGGCAAGACCGCATACAGAACTGGAAGAGGTAGAGGATGCGTAAGATCAAAGGGTTACGCTGGTATATGATAGGGCTGGTGACGCTCGGCACCGTGCTGGGGTACCTGACCCGCAACACGATCGCCGTGGCCGCCCCGACATTACAGACAGAGCTGCATATCACCACGCAGCAGTACTCCTACATAGTGGCAGCTTACTCAGCCTGCTACACGCTGATGCAGCCGGTCGCCGGGTATGTGCTGGATCTGCTCGGCACCAAAATCGGCTATGCGATGTTTGCAGTGCTGTGGGCAATCTTCTGCGCCGCCACCGCGATGGCGGGCAGCTGGGGTGGCTTCGCACTGGCACGGGGCGCGGTCGGTGCAGCAGAAGCTGCGATGATCCCGGCGGGCCTGAAAGCGAGCAGCGAATGGTTTCCGGCCAGAGAGCGGTCGGTGGCGGTCGGCTACTTTAACGTCGGTTCCTCTATCGGCGCGATGCTGGCTCCGCCGCTGGTGGTCTGGGCGATCGTGGCGCACAGCTGGCAGATGGCCTTTATCATCACCGGCGTACTGAGCATGGCCTGGGCGCTCTGCTGGCTGATTTTTTACAAGCATCCCAAACAGCAGACCAAACTCAGCGACGAAGAGCGGAATTACATTATTTCCGGTCAGGAAGCGCAGCATCAGACCGGTAACACCCGCAAAATGTCGGCGCTGGAGATCATCCGTAACCGCCAGTTCTGGGGCATTGCGCTGCCGCGCTTTCTGGCAGAACCGGCCTGGGGAACGTTTAACGCCTGGATTCCGCTCTTCATGTTCAAGGTTTACGGCTTCAATCTTAAAGAGATCGCGCTGTTTGCCTGGATGCCGATGCTGTTCGCGGATTTTGGCTGCATTCTGGGAGGCTATCTGCCGCCGCTGTTTCAGCGCTGGTTCGGCGTTAACCTGATCGTTTCCCGTAAGCTGGTCGTGACCCTGGGCGCGGTATTGATGATCGCACCCGGCACCATTGGCCTCTTCACCAGCCCCTATGTCGCTATCGGGCTGCTGTGCGTCGGCGGCTTTGCGCATCAGGCGCTGTCCGGTGCGCTGATCACCCTGTCATCTGACGTATTTGGCCGCAACGAGGTGGCGACGGCTAACGGCTTAACCGGCATGGCTGCCTGGACCGCCAGCACTATGTTTGCGCTGGTCGTCGGTGCGCTGGCCGATACGCTGGGCTTCAGCCCGCTGTTTGCTGCGCTGGCAGTGTTCGATCTGCTGGGTGCGGTAGTGATCTGGACGGTGCTGAAGAATAAACCGATCTCAGAGCTGAACGCTGAACAGGTTATTCCGCAGGCCAGTGCAGTCCGTAGCTAATCTGTCGGGCTGGCGCAGGTCAGCCCATTTCCTCGCCGGGCCTGAAGTGGTATAACAACTTATCTGTCTGCTACCAGGATTGTGCTATGGACCTCACCGAATCCCGTCGACTCTATCAACAGCTGGCCAGCGAGCTGAAAAGCCGCATTGAAACCGGGATCTATCCGGTGGGTGATAAGCTGCCTGCTGAACGGCTGATTGCCGAAGAGATGGAAGTGAGCCGCACGGTGGTTCGCGAAGCGATCATCATGCTGGAAGTGGAAGGTTATGTGGAAGTCCGCAAAGGTTCGGGCATCCATGTCATTGCCAGTCAGCAACAGAAACGCATCAGCGTCAGCAGCAGCCAGCTGGAGTTCGCCACCTTTGGCCCGTTTGAATTACTGCAGGCCCGCCAGCTGATTGAAAGTAACGTGGCCGAATTTGCCGCCACTCAGGTAACCCGTCAGGACATTATCGACCTGATGGCGATTCAGGAGAAAGCCCGCCAGGAGGATCACTTCCGTGACTCCGAGTGGGATATGCAGTTTCATGTCCGCATTGCCCAATCCACTCAGAACAGCGCGTTAGCCGCCATCGTTGAAAAAATGTGGCTGCACCGCCTGCACAATCCCTACTGGCTCAAACTCCACGAGCACATCGACCAGCGCAGCATTCTCAGCTGGTGCGACGACCACGATCAGATCCTCAAAGCTCTGATGCGCAAAGATCCTGCCGCCAGCAAACTGGCGATGTGGCAACATCTGGAAAATACTAAGCAGATGCTGTTTAACGCGACGGCGGATGATTTCGAATTTAACGTGGATCGTTACATGTTCAGTGAGAACCCGGTCATCCTGCCTGAAGGGTCTGATAACGCCCGCTGAACGCGCCTGAATCCTCCTGAAAGGGTCAGTTAATCTGCAATAGTGTCAGGACGTGTAAAGCTCCTTTTTACAGGTCGTTTCACAAGGTAAAACTCCTGCTTGTCAGAGAGTTTCCCTGTCTCAGACAGGCGATTTTTGTTACAGTTATCACCCTTTTATTACCCTTTGCGACAGGGGGTTATAAAGTCGCTGATTTAACAATCGATTCTGGAAGGATCCGGAAAATCCCGCCCAGGCTGTGCTCCTGAAAATTTATAACGAAATGCCGGTCTGCGTTTAAGTCCCTGTGGGACATGTTTAACAATGATGTTCAGGAATGATTGATGGATATTTTGCAAGCGTTGCTGCATGCCCTGTGGCAACAGGATTACGAAACTCTTTCCGATCCCACGCTGGTATGGGCCATTTACGGCGTGCTGTTTATGATTCTGTTTCTGGAAAATGGCCTGCTTCCTGCCGCATTTTTACCGGGTGACAGCCTGCTGATTCTGGTTGGCGTGCTGATAGCCAAAGGCACCATGAGTTTCCCGTTAACGATCCTGGTATTGACTACGGGTGCCAGCCTTGGCTGCTGGGTAAGCTATATCCAGGGGCGATGGCTGGGCAATACGCCTACCGTGCAGAAGTGGCTCTCTCACCTTCCCGCCCAGTACCACCAGCGCGCGCACAGCATGTTTCATCGTCACGGTTTGTCGGCTCTGCTGATTGGCCGCTTTATCGCCTTTGTGCGGACGCTCTTGCCAACCATTGCCGGATTGTCCGGCCTCAGCAATACCCGTTTCCAGTTTTTCAATTGGGTAAGCGCCTTCCTGTGGGTTGTGATTTTAACCGTTATCGGCTTTGCGCTGGGTAAAACCCCGATTTTCCGGCGTTACGAAGATGAGATGATGTTCTTCCTGATGATGCTGCCACTGGCGCTGCTGGTCTTTGGCCTGATCGGGTCCCTGGTCGTGTTATGGCGTAAGCGTCAGGCGAATCAGAACGGGAAAGCCGAGTAATGAAACTGCTACAGGCTGTTCCCAAACGGTGGCTACCGTGGCTGATTGCTGCCGCCTTTGCGCTGGCCGCGCTCTGTCTTGTTCCCGGTCTGATCAAACACGAAACGGTAGTGCAGATTCGGGTTTCCCATGCCGGAGCGACGCTGCCCGACGGTTTTTATCTCTATCAGCAGTTAAGCGCGCAGGGTATTCGTATCAAAAGCATCACGCCTGCAGGTGATGCGCTGGTCATCCATTTTGACAGCGAAGAGCAGAGCCTGGCGGCGCAAAAAGTCCTGCGTCGTCTGTTGCCACAGGGCTTTATTGTGGCGCAGCACGATCACTCGCAGCACCTCTCTCTGGCCTGATCGCCCGAACTCGCCTCCTTCAGTCCACCGCGTTGTTACAGGGTGGGCTGAAAGAGGACCTATCTCCCGGTCTTCTTTGAACTTTTTACTATCGCTGTCTATGCTTAAGCGAGAGTCGATCCTCAGCACCCGAAATCAGATGATTACGCCAGTGATGACGGATCAGGTCGCAAAGGAAGGGTTCAGGACCGATGAAATATCAAATTTTACTGGGTGTCACGCTCTTCTCGCTGTCCGGTTCACTGCTGGCCGCCGAAGCGCTGTGTGAGCAGAAGGAGCAGGACATTCAGCGTGAAATCGGCATGGCACAGAAGCACAACAACCAGCGCCGGGTTAACGGTCTGGAGCGTGCGCTGACAGAAGTCCGGGCTGACTGCAGTGATAAAAAACTCGAAGCAGCCCATCTGGAAAGAATTAACGCGCAGAAGCAGAAAGTGGCGGAACGCGAGCACGCACTCAGGGAAGAGCGCGAAAAGGGTCATGACAGGGAGAAAATGGCCAGAAGACAACAAAAGCTGGATGAAGCGCGCCGGGAGCTGAAAAAGTTACAGGCGGAGCCCTATTAATCGGAATTAACCCACTGATGTTAAAGGAGTATTTTATGTCTAAAGACACATCATCGGAACATTTGCGTGCTGAGCTGAAAAACCTGGCGGATACGCTGGAAGAAGTGCTGAGCAGTGGCACTGAAAAATCCAAAGGCGAGCTGGATAAACTGCGTAACAAGGCGCGTGTGGCGCTGGACAGTTCGCGCGAACGTCTGGGCGAATCTGGCGAGCGTATTGCGGCGACCACCCGCGAAGCGGCACAGAAAGCTGAAGGCTACGTGCGTGAAAATCCCTGGCATGGTGTGGGCATCGGTGCAGCGATTGGCGTCGCACTGGGCATGCTCATTTCGCGTCGTTAATCATGACTGACTCACAGCAGAACCACGGCCCGGCGAAAGGGGTCATTAACATCGGTCAGCGTATTGTAACCACGCTGGTGGGTATGGTTGAGACGCGTGTCCGTCTGGCAGTGGTGGAACTGGAACAGGAAAAAGCAAACCTGATACAGCTGCTGTTGATGGTGGGCCTTACCATGCTGTTCACGGCATTCGGTCTGATGAGCCTGATGGTGCTGATCATCTGGGCGGTCGACGCACAGTATCGCCTGATGGCGATTGGCATCACGACCGGAACGCTGTTCCTGCTGGCGGTTATCTTCGGGCTCTGGACACTTCGCAAAACACGTCAGTCCACGCTGTTGCGCCACACGCGCAAAGAGCTGGAAACCGATCGTAAATTGCTGGAGGAGCAACGCTGATGAGCCGCCGCGAGCGTGAAGAACGCATCCATGAACTGCTTAAGCATGTGCAGCAGCAGCGGCTGGACTTGAGCGCTGCGCGGCGTGACTGGCTGGAAGGCACCGCCCACTACGATCGCGGCTGGTTTACTTTCCTCAGCTTACGTCGTTATCTGGCTATCGGCAGCAGTGCTCTGGCCGTCTACTCGATTCGCAGCCCTAACAGGCTGCTACGCTGGGCAAAACGGGGCTTTGGCGCCTGGAGCACCTGGCGCATGATTAAGTCCGCCATGCCACCGCGCTAATCCTGTTAAAAGCCGGCCCTGAAAAGGCCGGCTTTTCTTCATCAGAATTTCTGAAAAACACTGACAGTTTATCTCGCTTACAACCTTTTCGCCGCGCGACTATCATCTCCAGCCATCACCCCAATGAACGCAGCACTGCTTTCAGCGGGCATAAACCCTGCGGGCAACCTGCCCTGCATCACTGATAGCGCTGGAGTAAATGATGAAAAAATTCGAAGATACTGGTCTGTTACTGGCTCGCATCCTGATGCCAATCCTGTTTATCACGGCAGGCTGGGGCAAGATCACCGGTTATGCCGGTACGCAGCAGTATATGGAAGCGATGGGCGTACCTGGCTTTATGCTGCCGCTGGTGATCCTGCTGGAGTTCGGCGGTGGTCTGGCCATCCTGTTTGGCTTCCTGACCCGTTTTACGGCTCTCTTTACCGCAGGCTTCACCATCCTGACGGCGTTCCTGTTCCACAGTAACTTTGCCGAAGGCGTCAACCAGCTGATGTTTATGAAGAATCTCTCCATCGCCGGTGGCTTCCTGGTATTGGGTCTGGTCGGTCCTGGCGCATACAGCCTTGATCACCTGATCAGCAAAAGAAAACCGCAGGCCGTTGCGCGCTAATCTCACGTAATGCGTAATGCCACATATACTTAGCAGGGCGGGGAAGTTTCCCCGCCCTGTTTGCATTGGAGCCATTATGGGACAGTTAATTGACGGTGTCTGGCATGACACCTGGTATGACACCAAATCGACCGGCGGTCGATTTAAGCGTTCAGAATCAGCGTTCCGTAACTGGGTTACGGCGGACGGCAGTGCGGGTCCGACAGGCAGCGCGGGATTCACCGCTGAACGCGACCGCTATCATCTTTATGTCTCGCTGGCCTGCCCATGGGCGCACCGCACCCTGCTGATGCGTCAGCTGAAAGGGCTGGAGAGCATGATCGATGTGTCAGTCGTCCATCCCCTGATGCTGGAGAACGGCTGGACCTTTGATGATACCTTCGAAGAGGCGACCGGCGACAAGCTCTATCAGAATGAGTTTCTTTACCAGCTCTATCTGCATGCTGACCCGCAGTATAGCGGCCGCGTCACCGTGCCGGTTTTGTGGGACAAGCAGCAGAACACCATCGTCAGCAATGAGTCGGCGGATATTATCCGCATGTTCAACAGCGCCTTTGATGCAGTGGGTGCGCGCGCCGGTGACTATTATCCCGAGGCGCTGCGTCAGGAAATCGATGAGCTGAACGGCTGGATCTATGACACCGTGAACAACGGCGTCTACAAATCGGGCTTTGCCACGTCGCAATCCGCCTACGATGAGGCTGTGACTGCCCTGTTCCATTCGCTGTCGCGGCTGGAGCAGATTTTAGGCCAGCATCGCTATCTGACCGGCGACCAGCTGACCGAGGCGGATCTCCGACTCTGGACCACGCTGGTCCGTTTCGACCCGGTCTATGTGACCCACTTTAAATGCGATCGTCACCGGATTTCTGATTACAGAAACCTCAGTGGTTTCCTGCGCGACATCTATCAGATGCCCGGTATCGCAGAGACGGTCAGCCTGCCGCATATCCGTCACCACTACTATTGCAGCCACAAGACCATCAACCCGCACGGCGTCATTTCGCTGGGCCCGGCGTTTGACTGGGATGAGCCGCACGGTCGCGGTTAAAGGTTGTGAGTGTCATAAAAGCAAAAACCCCGCAGAAGCGGGGTTTTCAGTAAAAAGTCGAAGCTGACCGTTAAGCCGGGTTCTGTCGTGGACAGTCATTCATCTAGGCCAGCAATCGCTCACTGGCTCAAGCAGCCTACCCGGGTTCAGTACGGGCCGTACCTTGTGAACCCCTATTTGGCCTTGCTCCGGGTGGAGTTTACCGTGCCACGAACTGTTGCCAGTCGCGCGGTGCGCTCTTACCGCACCCTTTCACCCTTACCTGATCCCATTTCTGGGCCATCGGCGGTTTGCTCTCTGTTGCACTGGTCGTAGGCTTGCGCCTCCCAGGCGTTACCTGGCACCCTGCCCTATGGAGCCCGGACTTTCCTCCCCTCTGCCCGTCTCCCCACAAGTGAGGACGACGACAAAGCGGCGACTGTCTGGTCAGCTTCGGCGCGGGATAATAGGACATTCCCCGCCGTTTGTCACGCCTCTTGCTGCGCCAGCGCATACTTATAAAGCGCATTCTTCTTCACGCCGTGGATCTCTGCCGCCAGCGCCGCCGCGCGCTTCAGTGGCAGCTCCTTCTGCAGCAGCGCCAGGGTTCGCAGCGCGTCAGCCGGTAACGCATCGTCATCCAGGACCTTATGCCCCTCGACAATCAGCACCATCTCACCTTTGCGGCGATTCTCATCCTCTTTTACCCAGGCCAGCAGCTCGCCTGCCGGCGCACCGTGGATGGACTCCCAGGTTTTGGTCAGCTCACGCGCCAGCACGACATACCGGTCAGCGCCCAGCTCACTGACCATATCCTGCAGGCTGTCGATCAGACGGTGGGTGGATTCATAAAAAATCAGCGTGCGCGGCTCCTGCACCAGCGCCCGCAGCGCATCACAGCGGCCTTTGGTTTTGGCGGGCAGAAACCCTTCGTAACAGAAACGATCGGACGGCAGACCGGCGGCACTCAAGGCGGCAATCGCGGCACAGGCACCCGGCAGCGGCACCACACGGATACCTGCTTCACGGCAGCGACGCACCAGATGGTAGCCCGGATCGTTGATCAGCGGCGTGCCAGCATCAGAAACTAAGGCTATGCTTTGACCTTCCTGCAGCTTCGTCAGCAGCAGCTCAGCCTTGTGCTGTTCGTTGTGGTCATGAAGTGAGAAGAGTCGCGCATTGATGGCGAAATGTTGTAGCAACAGCCCGGTATGACGTGTATCTTCCGCAGCGACCAGATCGACGCTCGAAAGCACCGTCAGCGCCCGCTGGGTGATATCACCCAAATTACCAATCGGGGTTGGAACGATGTAGAGCGTGCTGGCAGAAATCTCTGCCCGATCGAGTTGTTTCATTGTTTCATCCGAATTGCCGATTTAATATTGAGCATCTTGAAAAAAACATCACTGGATACAGTATGCTTCCTTCAAAAGTCGTTCGTCATAAAGCAGGACGCTTTCTGCCTGTCATTCTTGCTGGGCTGATTTTAGCCGCGTGTAGCGGTCAGGGGCCGCAAACCTCAACCGTTAATATTCAGGGGCCTGTCACAGCCAGCTCCGCTTACTATCTTCAACAGGCGCAGCAAAGCAGCGATGATAGCAAGACCGACTGGCAATTACTCGCAATCCGCGCCCTGTTGAAGGAAGGAAAGTATCCTGAAGCGACGCAGCAACTGAGCCAGTTGCCGCAGCAGCTCTCTGAGACGCAGCAGCAGGAATCTCTGCTGCTCAACGCGCAATTGCTGATTGCGCAGCAGAAAACTAAAGAGGCTGAACCGCTGTTAGCCCAGGTGAAAACCGGCGCACTGTCGCAGGATCAGCTGGCGCGCTACTACAGCCTGCAGATCGCCAGCGCCCAGGGTCGCCCGTCGCTCTCACTGGTGCGCTCTTATATCGCCCAGGAGCCGCTGCTGAAAGGCACCGATCATCAGGGCAATATTGACGCGACCTGGCAGACGCTGACGCAGATGTCACCGCAGGAAGTCAGCAACCTGGTCATCAATGCCGACGAAAATGTGCTGCAGGGCTGGCTGGATCTGCTCGCGGTCTGGCGCGCTAATGCCCAGGATGCGGAGATGCTCAAGTCAGGCATTAAAGACTGGCAGACCCGCTACCCGCAGAACCCGGCGGCCAAAACCCTGCCGACGCAGCTCAGTCAGATGCAGAGCTACACCAAAGCCTCAACCAGCCTGATCGCGCTGCTGCTGCCGCTGAACGGCCAGGCGCAGGTGTTTGCCAACGCGATTCAGAAAGGCTTTAACGACGCGAAGAACGGTCTCTCTGCTCCGGCCGCGCAGCCTGCCGCAGCCGCACAGCCCGCCGAGGCCGCGGCCAGCACGCAGCCCACTGCCGTCGCAGGTTCTGCCAGCGATCCGATTAGCGCACCGCAGCAACAGCAGCAGCAGCCTGCCGAGACCGCCGCTCAGCCTCAGTCTCAGCCGATTGCCGCACAACCGGCCAGCAGTGCTCAAATCAAGGTGTATGACACCAGCAGCCAGCCAATTGAGCAGGTGATGCAGCAGGCTCAGCAGGATGGCGCCACCATCGTGGTCGGCCCGCTGCTGAAGAGCAACGTCGAGAAAGTCGCCAACAGCCAGACGCCGCTGAATGTGCTGGCGCTTAACGAGCCAGAGCAGATCCAGAATCATCCAAACATCTGTTACTTTGCGCTCTCGCCTGAAGATGAAGCCCGCGACGCGGCGCACCATATCTGGGATCAGGGTAAACGCCAGCCGCTGCTGCTGGTTCCGCGTAGCGGATTGGGCGATCGCGTCACCAACGCCTTTGCTCAGGAGTGGCAGTCGCTGGGTGGCACGACGGTGATGCAGCAGCGCTTCGGTTCCACTGCTGAACTGAAACAGGGCATCAACAGTGGCGCAGGCATCAGTCTCTCCGGTACGCCGGTGAATGCCGCCCCTGCCGCGTCGCAGGGTGTTTCTATCGCAGGGCTGACGATTCCTGCTCCACAGCAGAGCACGCCGGATGCGGTCAGCACCAGCAGCGGTGGCAGCGTCGACGCAGTCTATATCGTATCGACTCAGGATGAACTGCAGCTGATCAAACCGATGATCACGATGCGCACCGGCAGCCGCAGCAACATCTCGCTCTACGCCAGCTCACGCAGCGCACAGGCCGGTGCCGGTCCCGATTTTCGTCTGGAGATGGATGGCCTGCAGTTCAGTGACATCCCGCTGCTTTCCGGCAGCAACCCTGGCCTGATGCAGCAGACCGCGAAGTCATTTAACAATGACTACTCGCTGGTGCGCCTCTACGCCATGGGAATGGATGCCTGGACGCTGGCGAATCACTTTAACCAGATGCGCCAGACACCAGGCTTTACGCTGGACGGCAACACCGGCAGGCTCAGCGCCAACACGGATTGTGTGATCAACAGGAAGTTGACATGGAACCAGTATCGTCGGGGCGAAATCGCACCGGCCAACTGACCCGCCGCCAGATAGGTGCCGGGCATGAAGATGCGGCCCGGCGCTATCTGGAGCAGGCTGGCCTGAAATGGGTCGCCAGCAATGTTCACTTTCATCATGGTGAACTTGACCTGATTATGCGTGACGGGCACTGTTGGGTGTTTGTGGAAGTCCGCTACCGTCGCGACGCGCGTTATGGTGGCGCACTCGCCAGCATAACCCGGAATAAACAACAAAAGCTGCTGCGCGCTGCCGCTCTCTGGCTGGCGCAACGCGGCGGCAGTTTTGAAACAGTGAATTGCCGTTTCGATATCATCGCCATTACCGGCACGGCGCTTGAATGGCTGCCGAATGCCTTTAATGCAGACGTTTAGAACCAGGTGGTCGTGTGCAGGAAAGAATTAAAGCGTGTTTTACTGAAAGTATTCAGACCCAGATAGCCGCCGCCGAGGCATTGCCCGATGCCATCTCCCGTGCGGCCATGACGCTGGTACAGTCGTTACTCAATGGCAATAAAATCCTGAGCTGTGGCAACGGGGCCTCATCGGCCAATGCCCAGCATTTTGCCGCCAGCATGATCAATCGTTTTGAGACCGAACGCCCCAGCTTACCGGCGCTGGCGCTGAGTGCAGACAACGTGATGCTGACGGCAATCGGCAATGACCGGCTGCATGATGAAGTGTATGCCAAGCAGGTGCGCGCCCTGGGACAGGCTGGCGATGTACTGCTGGCGATCTCTACCCGCGGCAACACGCGTGACATTATCAAGGCGGTGGAAGCCGCAGTGACACGCGATATGACTATCGTTGCGCTAACCGGGTATGATGGCGGAGAGCTTGCCGGACTGCTGGGCCCGCAGGATGTGGAAATCCGTATTCCCTCTCATCGCAGTGCCCGGATTCAGGAGATGCATATGCTCACCGTGAATTGCCTGTGCGATCTGATCGATAACACTCTCTTTCCCCATCAGGAATGAACGAAGGAGCACGAATGAAAGCATTGAACGCTATAGCTATTCTGTTAACTGCCATGCTGCTGCAGGGCTGCGTTGCGGTCGTTGCGGGCGGAGCTGCCGTTGCGACCAAAACGGCGACCGATCCCCGCTCTGTCGGGACGCAGGTGGATGATGGCACGCTGGAGCTGCGCGTCACAAACGCGTTAGCTAAAGATCAGCAGATCAAAACCGATGCCCGCGTGATTGCCACGGCTTACCAGGGCAAAGTGCTGCTGACCGGTCAGGCACCGTCGCAGGAGATTGCTAATCGCGCCAAACAGATCACGATGGGCGTTGATGGCGCAACCGAGGTGTATAACGAGATCCGTATCGGCCAGAAAGTGACGCTCGGCACCACCTCGTCCGACACCTGGATCACCACCAAAATCCGCTCACAGCTGCTGGGCAGCGATCAGGTGAAATCGTCTAACGTGAAGGTGACGACGGAGAATGGCGAAGTGTTCCTGCTGGGTCTGGTGACGCCACAGGAAGCGCAGGCAGCGGCCGATATTGCGAGCCGTGTCAGCGGCGTGAAGCACGTTACCACCGCATTCACCATGCTGAAGTAATCGGCAGAAAGCAAAAAAGGCGGCCCTGGCCGCCTTTTTTATTGCCTGTAATTCAGACAGGAATGTCGATGATCAGCGCGCGGGTCGCTGTTTTCGCGGTCAGCTGCAACAGCTTCTCCTCCTGCAGGAACGCGCCGTCGCCGCAGCCCAGTTTTTCCTGATGGTCGGTGCCGGACATGGCCGTCAGCGATCCGTGAATCGACTGCAGATAGGCGCGTGGCCCTTGCAGGCGCAGCGCGTGCTGCTCACCGGGTGCCAGTTCAACCTGATAAATCCACACCTGCTGACGCAGTTGCAGACTCGCTTCCACGCCATCCGGCGAGGCGACCAGCTGCGACAGCTGCCCGTCGGCCAGCGCCATTTTCTGCATCCGTGGGTTTTCCCGCTCCGGGCAGGCGGCCAGCCAGAGCTGCATACGCGTCAGCGGACGCTCTTTGCTCAGGTTGATTTCCGTGTAACTGACCCCCGGCTGCGCAGAGAGCAGCAGCGCCTCCCCTTCCTGCACGCTGATGGTGTTGCCTTCGCTGTCGCGATACTCCGCTTCACCCTGCAGCACGATGTTCAGCACATCGACCTGGGGATAGGAGCGCGGCTGAAACGCCGCGCCCGGTGCCAGCACTTCCTGGTTCAGGACGCGCAGTGACGCGTAGCCCATCAGCTTTGGATCAAAATAGTGGCCAAAAGAGAAACTGTAGCGGGCCTGTAACCAGCCAAAATCGGCCTGGCCACATGCGGACGCGCTGCGTGTGGTGATCATGATTTACCTCCGGCATCCGTTGACGAGGATCGGTCACGGACTCTATACCCTCATGGTAAAAGTCTGGACGCCGGATTGTTAGCCAGTTAATCTGCCCGGCATGTTCAAATTTCCTGACAGAGAACCGGGATGGCTAAAGAGCGTGCGTTAACCCTTGAATCTTTACGTGTGATGGATGCGATCGATCGGCGAGGCAGTTTTGCCGCCGCCGCGGATGAACTGGGCCGCGTCCCCTCCGCCCTCAGCTACACCATGCAGAAGCTGGAAGAGGAGCTGGATGTGGTGCTGTTTGACCGTTCCGGTCATCGCACCAAATTCACGAACGTGGGACGCATGCTGCTGGAGCGTGGCCGGGTGCTGCTGGAAGCCGCCGATAAACTCACCACCGACGCGGAAGCGCTGGCGCGCGGCTGGGAGACCCACCTGACCATCGTAACCGAAGCGCTGGTGCCGGTGGAGGCACTGTTTCCGCTGGTCACGCGGCTGGCCGACAAGGCCAACACGCAGTTTTCGCTGGTTACCGAAGTGCTGGCGGGGGCCTGGGAGCGGCTGGAACAGGGTCGCGCCGACATCGTGATCGCGCCGGATATGCACTTCCGCGCCTCCACCGAGATCAATACCCGCAAGCTCTACACCA
The DNA here is from genome assembly GCF_040783975.1 of Pantoea sp. Ep11b. Classification (NCBI taxonomy): domain Bacteria; kingdom Pseudomonadati; phylum Pseudomonadota; class Gammaproteobacteria; order Enterobacterales; family Erwiniaceae; genus Pantoea; species Pantoea sp. Ep11b. Next base: position 3,804,302 of record NZ_CP160631.1, read on the forward strand.
TGATGAGTGTCTATGTCGCCAGCGCCGATCACCCGATTCACAACGAGCCTGAACCGCAGTCAGAAGTGACGCGGGTGAAATACCGTGGCATTGCGGTGGCAGACACCGCCCGAGAGCGGCCGGTGCTGACCGTGCAGCTGCTGGATAAGCAGCAGCGCCTGACCGTGAGCAGTATGGATGACAAGCGCCGCGCGCTGCTGGCGGGCCTGGGCGTCGCGACCATGCCCTATTCGTTAGTGGAGCAGGATATTGCCGAAGGTCGCCTGCGGGTGGTCAGCCCGGAGTATACCCGCGAGGTCGATATTATTATGGCGTGGCGGCGTGACAGCATGGGCGAAGCCAAATCCTGGTGTCTGCGTGAGATCCCGCGCCTGCTGGCGAAAAAAAACTGATACTCAGGGGCGGCTCAGACAATCCATTGCGACCGCCCTGAAGCTGCTGAAATCGGTGCAGTCCCGCAGGCGGGTCATCGCCCTTTCACGCAGAAACGTCACAAACAGATCGTAGATCGCCATCGCCTCTTCATACTCACTTTTGCTGATCGCCAGCAGGAAAATCACATAGGCGGTGTCGTCGCCCCAGGCGATCCCCTGCGGGGCCAGCACCGTGCAGACCACGGTTTTCTTTGCCAGCAGCCCCAGCGAGTGCGGCAGCGCAATGCCTTCGCCGAGCATGGTGCTGACAATCGCCTCACGCTCCTCCACCGACGGACAGAACGCCGCATCCACGAATCCCTCCGCCTCCAGCTGGTCGCACAGCTGGCGAAACAGCGCAGAGCGGGTCATGGGTCGATCAACAATATGGAAATGCTGAGCATCAAAAAATTTCGCCAGCATATAGGGACGGGTGCGATCGACCAGCACCAGTTTGCCAATCTGCTCCAGTTGAAAACCGGTGGGAAACGGCGACATGACCACCACCGGCTTCTCTTTTTCGCTGAGCCGGATGGTCGAGATCACAAAATCCTCTTCGATGCGGCTGCGCGCCTCATATTCACGCTGTGACAGCCGTGCCGTGACCTGCAGCTGCGGATAGCGGCGCAGCAGCATCGCCTCGATCATCCGCAGCGTGGAGTTGCCGCTGTCGCACACCAGCAGCACCTGCGGATGGCGCTGATAGCCGACATCATAGTGGCGCTCCAGCCCGACACCGATGTGCAGCACCAGAAAGCCAATCTCATTCTCGCTGATCACATAAGGGGTATATTTCCCCCAGCTGGTTACCGCCGCCAGAGTGACATCATAGGCCATCGGGTAGTGCTGCTTGATGTTACTGAGCAGCGGATTGGGAATGTGAATCTGATAGCGTACCCGGGTAATCATGGTCTTGATGTGGGTAAGCAGATCGGCACGCAGCTGCTGGTCGTTCTGCAGATTGAAGTTGTAGTGGGTGTTGATAAAGCTGAGCAGATAATCCACCAGCGCATCGCCATCATCTGCGTTGATCGCGCTGGGGGCCACCGCCTGAATCCGCCGCGCCGCAATGTTAATCCGCAGCCAGTGCTCTTCGGCCGGGGAGATCGGTTTACTGACCAGCGGTCGCATCAGCGTGATCAGCTGATGTGCGGCTTCACGCTCCTCATCGCCAATCTCTTCGGCACCCGGATCGTTAAGCGGATAGCCTTCGCTGATACGCCGCACCGCTACGGCGCAGTAGATCCGCAGGTAGCGCTCCCCCTCATCACTGAGCCGGATGTTATGCCGGGCGAAACAGCGCTGCAGCAGCGGGCGCAGCGTCTCCAGTATGCCGCTGTTCAGCGCCTCGATGGTCAGCAGCGGGCTCTCCGGCTGCACCTGATCGATTTGCCACAGCAGGTCGGTCAGACAGGTGCGGATCGCCACTTCGCTGCCAAACAGCTTCATGCCGTAATGCGGCTTGCTCTCGATCGTCAGGTGATAGCGCCCCAGCCATTCGCGCACTTCGGCCATATCATTCTGCAGGGTGGCGCGGCTGACAAACCACTCTTCGGCCAGCTCCTCCAGCTTCAGCGAATAGGCGGCGGTGAGAAAGCGGGTCAGCAGATAACGGACCCGATCCGGTGCGGTTCGCGGCACCCGCAGCGGCGACGCACTGTGCTGTTGCAGATGCTGAAAACGCTGCGCATCCTCAATCTTCAGCTGATAGCCCGCGCCGCGATTCAGGATAAACTGCGCGCCATGCTCTGCCAGCAGCGCATTCAGCGCCGTAATGTCGGTGCGCACGGTTCGTGTCGAGACCGCAAAGCGCCGCGCCAGCTCATCCTGAGGCAGCGTTTCGTTTTGCAGGGCATCGAACAGTTGCGCAAGGCGCTGATTGGGAAATCTCACAAGCGTTACCTGTTAGCAGACAAAAGGTGGAAATCAGCCTACGGCGATCGTCGCGCAACGTCCATGCTGCGCGATCGTGCCGGGGCGGTTCGATCGTATCGATCCTCAGGCCAGCAATGTTTTAGAGATGGCCAGCAGCTGCCGCACATCCTCCACGCGCGTCTCGCCACTGGCCTGGTCGATGATCGAACTATAAACGTGCGGGATCACTTTACTGACGCCGGACTCCAGCGCAATACGGACGATCTCACCGAAGTTTTCCAGATCGATGCCGCCGGTCGGCTCCAGCCAGAAATCCTGCTTTGCGCACGCCTCCGCCACGGCGCGATACTCCGCCACCGCCTGCAGCCCGCCCATCGGAAAATATTTCACCGAGCTGCCGCCCATATCCTGCAGCATCGCGATGGCGGTTTCGACCGGTACGATCCCGTCCCGCTGTTTTGCGCTGCGTGGCCCGGTGGAAATTTTTACCCGACCCGGCGTGCCGGTCGGTGAAATCAGGCCGTTCACCACCGTCTGCGACTGGCCCAGCAGGGCGCGGCTGGTGGCGACGCCGGTAAAGACCTGGTTTACATGCTGCGGTTGCAGCACCGCCGCGATCTCACTCACCATCTGTGACTGATTAGGATCGCCCGCGCCCAGCCCGATCGAGAGCGCGTTGTCGATCAGCGCGGCATACTCGCGCATATCGGCGATCGCGGCCGCGTTGCTGGCGTAGTTTTTCGACAGTACGCCCACCAGCACATGCCCTTCTGCCGCCTGCCAGATGGCGTGCGCATTCTCTTTTGATCCTGCCAGCACATTCAGGCAGAGACGATCCTGATAAAAATGGGGGGTCAGCGTCATGCGTGGTTTTCTCCGTTTAACAGCGCCTGGATGCGGGTAAAGATGGTATTCAGCTGATCGGCGCTGACGCTGCGGACGTCCGCTTCGATGATCCCTTCGTTGGCTTTGTAGCCGCGGAAGTAGATCGCCACGTCGCCCTTTTTCAGCGCCTGCACCAGATCGCCGGTGCGGTGCGGGATCGCGGCTTCATCGAAGGCGATCTCCGTGCGGGCGATATCGCGCCCGGCCCCGTCCCACACCACTCGGGCCGTCACGCCGTGCAGGCTGTTGAGCTGCTCAATAAACGGCGTCATTTTTTCCACCATCTGCGCGCCGCTGATCTTCGGCTGCGTCAGATAGCTTTCGATGGCCTGGGTCAGCCCCAGAATGCCCTCTTTGCCGACTTTCATCGCCCGGCCAATACCGTTGCTCTGACGCTTCACCCATTCGACATACTGATGCCTGCCGATCACCAGTCCGCTGGTCGGCCCTTCGATCGCTTTGGCACCGCTATAGATCACCAGATCCGCGCCCGCCGCGTAGTAGCAGTACAGATCCTCTTCTGCGGCAGCATCGACGATCAATGGCACGCCGTGCTCGCGCGCTACGGCGGCAGCCTGCGCCACATCAAGATGGCTCTTCTGCACGCAGTGGTGCGATTTTACATAGAGGATGGCTGCGGTCTGTGGTGTGATCGCCGCGGCGAGCTGAGCGGCTGAGCATTCGTTGCTGTAGCCTGCCTCTACCAGCACTCCGCCGCCCAGCGCCACCATACTTCCCACCGGCGCGCCATAGTTCACGTTGTGCCCTTTCGGCACCACAATCTGATGCGGAACGGTCAGCGGCGCAGCATGCAGATTATCCAGCAGCCAGTCGTTATCTTTGACAATCACCGCCGCCACGCTCTGGGCGATACCGGCCGAGGCGCAGGAGACCACCAGCGCGTTCTCCACCTTCAGCAGATCGGCGATATGGGCGCCCGTCTTATCCACCAGATCGTTCATTTCGAAGTAGTGATCGAGGCCATATTTCACCGTGTCGATTACCTCACTCGACGGCGTGGAGACACCGAGGATCGTCATACGGCCAGAGGCGTTAATCACCGGCTTCAGGCCATACTTTTCATAAACCGAATTCATGCGCGGCTCCTTCTTCAGTCGCAAACCACTCTCCGGCGACCACGGCCGCCAGCGGGATCAGATGTTTGTCACCGGCCACCTGTTCACCTTCTGAATCGATGAAGGGCCGGATCGCCTGGTTAACGCTAAATACCGTCAGATCGGCGTCATAACCCACTTTCAGCTGGCCTTTACGCTGCAGGTGAAGTCCTGCGGCCGCCCTGACCGTGACGCAGTCGATGACCTGCGGCAGCGTCATGCCAACGCTGAAAAACTTCGACATGACATGCGCCAGACTGTGCACCGGCCCGGCCATGCGATTGCGGCAGTAGATGTCTGAGCTGATGGTGTCGGGCAGAATGCCCTGCGCGATCGCCGTCCGGGCGACCTCAAAGCTGAAACTGGCGCTGCCGTGACCGACATCAAGCCGGACACCGCGCGCAATGGCCTGCTTTACCGCCACTTTCAGTTCGCCCTGCGGTGTCAGAATGCGGTTGGGCTTGCCGTTAAAGCAGTGAGTAATGATGTCGCCGGTGGTGAGCAGATCCACAATCTGGTCGAGATCGGGCGGATTGTTACCAATATGCACCATCAGCGGCAGCCCGCCGCTCTCCTGCTGGATCGCTTTGGCCTTTATCAGCGGCTGCACGCCATTTTTACCGACCACGCTACTGCTGATACGCGCCTTGAGGCCGACAATAAAATCAGGCAGCCGTGTCACCGCCTGCTGCACCGCCTCGCCATCGATCTGCGTCATATCGGCCAGCTCGTTCTGGGTGACGATGCCGGTACGGGCGATATTGATCAGCGCATAGACCTGCGTCGTGGCCGTGCGCGTCAGCCGGTAAAAGTCATCAATGTGATCTGCGCCGGTGCTGCCTGCATCGACGACCGTCGTGACGCCGTGCGCCACGCCAATCGCATCCGCCTCATCATGGTAAATCGGGGATTTGGGATAACAGTGAACATGGGAGTCGATCCAGCCCGCGCTGAGATAGAAGCGGCCCGCCAGGTTGCGCTCGCGGCGGGCGCGGCCCTGCACATGGCCTATCGCCGCGATGCGGCCATCCTGTAGCGCAATATCGACCACCTGCTCATCGCAGAGGCGCGCGGCGCGGATAATTAAATCGTACATGGTTTCTCCTTAACGGCAGCCCGCTGCCGGGCTACCGGTGAGATCAGAGCGCAATCGGGTAAATCGCACCCAGAATCATTGCGCCCAGAATCGCGCCGCCGGTAATCGGCTTGTGCCAGAGATAGAACAGCAGCGCGCCCAGCAGCGAACCCAGTCCAATCGGGATAGAGGCGCCCATCGCGGAGAGAATGATGAGCGGCCCCAGGAAGCGCCCGGAGGCGTTACCCGCGCCCATCATCACGTCAGCGCCGTAAGTCGAGTCGCTCTGATTGATGGTGAATTTACGTGCCAGAATTATCAGGTAGCCAATGGCCAGGCCGATCACCAGCCCGGTCGCCAGCGAGGCGGCGAAGTTTGCCACCGGAAAGATGATGCCTGCGCCCAGCAGCAGCGCCGGAACGCCCAGCCCGACACCGGTCTGAATCGCGCCGCCGATATCCAGGATGCCTACCAGCGAGCCTTCGATAATGCGGGCAAAGAGGAAGCTGGCCCCAAAGGCGGCGACCGCGCCATAGACGCCGCTTTCCATGCCTGCGCGCAGCATCGAGACAAACGCCACTTCGTTAAACGCACCGATGCCGTAGAGGTAATACATGTGGGTTCCGGCAAAGACACCCGAGGAGAGCAGGCCAACAAAGATCGGGAAAGACCAGTCTGCGTACCAGAAGCCTCTGTTTTCGTTCATCGCATCGCCCTCTATTTGCCGCTGACGGCGTTATGGATCAGGTCAAGCCAGCCAGGAATGCCGAGCTGGAATGACTGCAGCAGTTTCATGTCGAAACCCCGGAAGAAGCCGCTCAGCACAAACAGCAGCACAATTGCGGTCATCATGACCCTGGTGACCCGGTTCCAGCCGCTCTCTTCCACGCCTTTACCGATCAGAATTCCCAGCACCAGGCCCGGCACGGCGTTGCCCATGATCAGCTGCGCCAGACCGCCAAAAATGGTGGCCCAGAAGCCCGACTTCCTGCCCGCGTCGATCGCCGCCAGCCAGAAGATGACCGGCATGACGGTGTTCACCAGCAGATTCGCGGCAGGCACCAGTACTTTAACCGCCGTGACCTGCAGCGCAGCCGGTACCGCCGAGGCGGTCGAGTTGAGGAAGGCAACCACGATCATGCCGATGATGCCGCAGGCGATAGCCATTTTTTTCGGGTTGTGCAGCGTCTCCGCCACGTTACGATTCTTCACCATCAGCGCCGCCGCGCCCCAGTTCGGGATGATGCGGTGATCCACATCCTGCGTGAAGGAACCGGCTGCAACAGAAGATGCCCAGGCATTGAAAAAGAAGCCAAGACCAAAGGAGAAGTGGGATGCCGGATCGCCTTCGCACGAGTTCAGCTCGCCCAGCGTTCGAAACGCGCCCATACCCTGGGTCGTCGGCGCGTGGAACATGCGCGCGGCGCCTGCACCCACGCCGACGCCAACCAGCCCGCCAATGATCAACGACTTAAACAAAATGATTAAAAACATGTTGTTGTACCTTATTGTCGTTTTTTGCCCGCCCGGCGTCAGCCGCCGCCTCGCGCTGCCCGCCGCACCGTCGCGACGGCAGAAATGTGGCAGAACGGCCCGATGCTGACAGGCTTATGATGTTGTCGTGAACACCACCTGCTCCGTGTCGAAAACGGTGACGCTGACGGTGATCTCCAGCGTGACGCTGAAGCGCCGGCGCTGACGCGCCAGAAAGAAGAAGAGAAACTTCTCGGTTCTGACGCTCTCCTGCGCGCGCAGCACCCGGACATCCTGAGGCTCGATGCGCAGCAGGATTTTTTGCGTTGCGCGCAGAACCTGGTTCTGCACACGGCTCAGGGCATCGGCAAAGGCTTGCGCTTTGGTGTCGCCTTTGCCGTCGACCGTCACCTGCGTCACGTAGTGTTCTTTCATGATCCGCTGCCGTGCTTCCTGTTCCAGGCCTGCACCAGCCGCTCGCCTAACTCCTCCTTGTCCATAAAACCAAAACCCAGCACCGTGGCGCCTTCATTGATGGCAGTAACGCCCTCATCGACCGAGCGCATGCCATGTTTTGCTTTGTAACCATGTTTGTTCTGCGCGGTGATCGCGCCTGCACCGCCACTGCCGCAGAAAGAGATGCCAAAATCAGCGTTTTCAGCCTTCATCACATCACCCAGCTTCATGTCGGCCGCCACCCCCGGCACCACGATGGCCCGGCCACCCGCTTTTTCGATGCCTGCCGCCACTTTCTGCCCTTTACCTAACCGATCGCCAATCACGACTGTGACCATGTTCTGTTCCTCTTCAGTTGTTGGATCGCGCGACTTCAATATGGACTGACAGCAGCCACGCCTCTTCACGGGGCAGATTGCCAAACAGCGCCACCACCTGCTGCGCCAGCACTAACGTCTCCGGCGGAATATCCTCAAACAGCTCCGCTTCCACATCCGGCAGCGGCTCCCCGCTCAGTGAGCGTGACGCCATGGCGGTGACATGGGACTGCAGCATCTGCTGCTGCACCGCATTGGGCTGAATGCCATGCTGCTGGTAAATCGCCTCAATCTGCCTCATCACGCGCTCAGCCAGCGCCTGCACTTTCTCCGGTGGCGCTTCATACACCGGGACGCCGTTATTGCTCACCTTGCTACTCCTGTTAAGCCGGATAATTCGCGTTGAAAATAAATTAGCCCGCATCGCACCGGCTGTGGAGAGGCAACATTTCCAGCAGCAAGTGGAAATCGAGGTGAAGGTTGTGCGTCAGATCGCAGCCTGCACGATTAGTGCGGCAGACATCACAGATTGCACAGAACGTGACGCCGGACGGTCATAAAGCGGGAGGTCGTGCGGCGCAGTGGTGGACGAGCGCTAAAAGAGGAGGACGTGATAAGCAGAGGTGATGATAAAAAACCGCCGGTCGGGCTGACCGGCGGTCTGATTAACGGAATTTCTTATGGTTGGTATTGCGGATGTCATCAAATTTAGCGGCTTCGCGCTTTGCGCCATCCACGTTGTTCGCTTTCGCCAGCGCATCGACCACATCGATCTGGGCAATCAGCGAGTCCAGACCGGCGTGATACGCTTTTACCTGCGCGCTGTCAGCAGGCTGACCTTCCAGCTTATCCGGCGTGGACTGCTTCGCATCCTGCGCGGCAGTGCGCATCTTCGCTAACGCCTGCTGCATCTCCTGAGCATTGTCCGTTTTTTTGACAATTTTCAGGTTCGCATTCAGCGTGCCCATATCCTCTTCCAGATCCGCCGCATAGAGGCTGACGCTGGAGAACAGCAGAGAAGCCGACAACATTGCAATCACATGCTTACGCATCATTATTTCCTTTTTTATTGTGATGAAAAAAAGCAGCCAGCCGGCTGCTTCAGGAATCCATCTTATTGTCCCGCTATCTTCATTTCAGGCAGCAATACGGAACCGCACTGAATGTTGCTGCGGGTTTCGATGTCGTCACCGATGGTCACCATGTTGCGCCACATCTCTTTGAGGTTACCCGCGATGGTGATTTCGCTGACCGGATACTGAATCACGCCATTCTCAACCCAGAAGCCGGCTGCCCCGCGAGAGTAATCGCCGGTAATGGCGCTGACGCCCTGACCCATCAGCTCGGTGACCACCAGGCCGGTGCCCATCTGCTTCAGCAGGTCATCGAAACTGTGACCCTGGCCTGCGATGCGCCAGTTGTGGATACCGCCAGCGTGACCGGTGCTGGTCAGGCCCAGCTTGCGCGCCGAGTAGCTGGTCAGCAGCCAGGTCTGCAGGACGCCCGCTTTGATGATGTCGCGCGACTGGGTACGCACGCCTTCGCTGTCAAAAGGCGTAGAGGCCAGCCCTTTCAGCAGATGCGGCTGTTCATTGATGGTCAGCCACTCCGGCAGAATCTGCTGTCCCATCGCGTCCAGCAGGAAGGTCGATTTACGGTAGACGCTGCTGCCGCTGATCGCTCCCACCAGATGGCCAAACAGGCCAGTCGCCACCTCCGCAGCAAAAATCACCGGGGCTTTCATGGTCGGCAGCTTACGCGGTGCCAGACGGGAAAGCGTGCGGCGCGCACACTCTGCACCCACCCACTCCGGGCTTTTCAGATCCTCAAACGCACGGCCAATGGTGTAGGCGTAGTCGCGTTCCATGTTGTCATCCTGCCCGGCAATCACGCTACTGGCGAGCGAGTGACGGCTTGAACAGTAGCTCTGCAACATGCCGTGGCTGTTACCAAAGACTTTGATGCCGACATGGCTGTTGAAGCTGCCGCCTTCGGTGTTGGTAATCCGCTTGTCGGCGCGCAGCGCGGCCTCTTCGGCCTGCGCCGCCAGCTCGATAGCGCGATCGGCGTCAATCTCCCACGGATGGTAGAGATCCAAATCCGGCGCATCATAGGCCAGCAGTTCTGCATCGGCCGGACCGGCAAACGGATCGGGGGAGGTGTAGCGCGCAATATCAATCGCCGCCTGCACGGTACGTTTGATCGCATCCGGGCTGAGGTCGGTCGATGAGGCGCTGCCTTTACGGTTCTGATGATAAACGGTGATGCCCAGCGCACCGTCGCTGTTGAATTCGACGTTTTCCACTTCGCCATAACGGGTACTGACCCCGATGCCGGTGGTTTTACTGACCGCGACTTCCGCGCTGTCAGTGCTTGCCTTAGCCAGTTCAAGTGCCTGCGCAATCGCCTGCTCCAGTACTTTTCGCTGTTCTGCAACCTGAGTAGATACGTTCATCGACCTGCCGTCTAATCTTATGTGTGAATGATTTGAGTCTATCAGAGTCAGAGAACAATTTCGCAGTCACCCGATAAACTGGTAGGATTAGCCTCTTTTTTTTGGGAGCCCGGAAATGACTAAAAAGCCCGATGAGTGGCTCGACGATGTGCCAGATAATGACGAAGAAGAAGATGAAGAGATTATCTGGGTCAGTAAGAGTGAAATTAAACGCGATGCCGAAGAGTTAAAACGCCTGGGTGCCGAACTGGTCGATCTGGGGAAAAACTCGCTGGATAAGATCCCGCTGGATGAACGCCTGCGCACCGAGATCGAACTGGCACAGCGCATTAAGAAAGAGGGTCGCCGCCGTCAGCTGCAGCTGATCGGCAAACTGCTGCGCAGTATCGACGTCGAGCCAATCCGCGTGGCGCTGGACAAGCTCAAGAACCGTCACAACCAGCAGGTTGCGCTGTTCCACAAGCTGGAAATGTTGCGCGATCGTCTGATTGAGCAGGGCGATGAGGCGATGAGCGACGTGATTGCACTTTATCCTGAGGCCGACCGTCAGCAGTTACGCAGCATGATCCGTAACGCGCATAAAGAGAAAGCGGGCAACAAGCCGCCAAAATCTGCCCGTCAGATTTTCCAGTACCTGCGCGAACTGGCCGAAGCAAACTAAAGCCAGACCTGACCCCAGTTGCAGGCAGATTAACGCACGTTCTGACCGGTTCGCCTCGGTCATTGATACAGGCCAGCCGCCGGTATCGCTGGCAAAAAAAGCGCCCGATGCGGGCGCCTGTCGTGTTACTGCAGCCTGTCCAGCAGCTTCTGATGAATCCCCCCAAAGCCGCCGTTGCTCATGACCAGGATCGAGTCGCCTGGCTGAGCGGCTTTTGCCACCATCTCCACCAGCGTGTCGATATCTGCACTCCAGTGGGCTGGCGGGATACAGGCTTCGGCAACATCGGACACCTGCCACGGGATATGGTGCGGCTGGAACAGAAACACCTCATCCGCGCGCGCCAGTGACGGTGCCAGGTCGTTTTTGCTGATGCCCATCTTCATCGTGTTAGAGCGCGGCTCCAGCACGGCCAGGATGCGCGCCCGGCCGCCGACCTTGCTGCGCAGTGCGGCCAGCGTCGCCAGAATCGCGGTCGGATGATGCGCAAAGTCATCATAGACCTTGATGCTGTTCACTTCGCCACGCAGCTCCAGCCGGCGACGGGCATTGATAAAGCTGTTCAGCGCCTGCCCGGCATCTTCCGGCCGGACACCGACATGACGCGCGGCCGCAATCGCCATCAGGCCATTGTGCATGTTGTGCTCGCCCACCAGCGCCCAGTTCACTTCACCCACTTTTTCGCCGTCGAGCCACACTTCCCAGTGTGAGGCGTCGGGCGTCAGTTTCTTCGCCTGCCAGCGTCCGTGGTCGCCCACGCTCTCCTGCTCGCTCCAGCAGCCCATCGCCATCACCTGCCTGAGGTTAGCATCGTGTTCCGGCAGCAGGATCTTGCCCTGCCCCGGTACGATCCGCACCAGGTGGTGGAACTGCTTCTGGATGGCGCGCAGATCGTCAAAGATATCCGCGTGATCAAACTCAAGGTTGTTGAGGATCAGGGTGCGTGGCGCGTAGTGGACAAACTTGGAACGCTTATCGAAAAAGGCACAGTCATACTCATCCGCTTCGATGACGAAGAATGGACTTTTTCCTAATTTTGCCGAGACATCGAAGTTTCCGGGCACACCACCAATAATGAAGCCCGGCTCCAGGCCGCAGGCCTCCAGAATCCACGCTGCCATGCCTGCTGTGGTGGTTTTGCCGTGGGTTCCGGCGACCGCCAGCACCCAGCGGTCGCGCAGCACAAAATCATGCAGCCACTGCGGGCCAGAAAGGTAAGGAATGTTACGTTCCAGCACCGCTTCCACACAGGGATTACCCCGCGTCATCGCGTTGCCGATAATCACCAGGTCGGGTGCCGGGTCAAGCTGGCTCGCGTCGTAACCTTCAGTTAATTCAATACCTTGCTGTTCGAGCAGCGTGCTCATTGGCGGGTAAACGTTGGCGTCGGAACCGGTCACCTGATGACCCAGTGAGCGAGCCAGCACCGCCAGACCGCCCATAAACGTGCCACAAATCCCGAGGATGTGAATGCGCATAACATGATCCATTACTCAAAAGTTCGGCGCACAGTGTAACCCTGCTCGCAGACGGAAGAAACGGATTAGGACTATGGTTTTTGAAGTTCAATCGGCTAAACTGCGTACGCATCCGTTGGCAGACTGTTACGCGTGCTGCCACTCCATCGCAGATTCAGGGAATGTGTTATGAAAACGTTGGGCGAATTTATCGTCGAGAAGCAGCACGACTTTCCGCACGCCACAGGTGAACTGACGGCACTGATCTCAGCTATCAAGCTGGGTGCCAAAATCATTCACCGCGACATCAACAAAGCCGGATTAGTGGATATCCTCGGTGCCAGTGGTGTGGAAAATGTTCAGGGTGAACAGCAGATGAAACTGGATCTGTTCGCCAATGAAAAACTCAAGGCAGCCCTGAAAGCGCGTGGCATCGTCGCCGGTATCGCTTCTGAGGAAGAAGATGAGTTCGTGATCTTCGAAGGCGAAGAGAACGGCAAATATGTGGTGCTGATGGACCCGCTGGATGGTTCGTCTAATATCGACGTGAACGTGTCCGTCGGCACCATCTTCTCTATTTATCACCGCGTCAGCGAACCGGGTACGCCAGTGGTTGAAGCGGACTTTATGCAGCCGGGCAACAAGCAGGTCGCTGCAGGCTACGTGGTTTACGGCTCCTCCACCATGATGGTTTACACCACCGGTGCAGGCGTACATGCGTTTACCTACGATCCGTCGCTGGGTGTGTTCTGTCTGAGCCACGAGCGTATGACCTACCCGGAGACCGGCTACACCTACTCCATCAACGAAGGTAACTACATTCGTTTCCCGCAGGGCGTGAAGAAATATCTGAAGTTCTGTCAGGAAGAGGATCTGCCAACCCACCGTCCTTACACCTCGCGTTACATCGGTTCGCTGGTCGCAGATTTCCATCGTAACCTGCTGAAAGGCGGCATCTACCTCTATCCAAGCACCGCCAGCCATCCTCAGGGTAAGCTGCGTCTGCTGTATGAGTGCAACCCGATGGCCTTCCTGGCCGAACAGGCGGGCGGTAAAGCCAGCGATGGTCAGCGACGTATTCTGGATATTCCACCGGTCACGCTGCATCAGCGCTGCCCGTTCTACTGCGGTAATGAGGCGATGGTGAACGACGTTGAGCGTTTCCTGGCCGAGTTCCCGGATTGCCGTCAGGGCTAATCCGGTCGCGGGTTAAGCCAGAAAAGCGAAAAGCCAGCGCGCGGTTAACGTGCGCTGGCTTTTTTGATCCGGCGGAGCAATGACCCGATCGACAATCAGACAGCCGCCGTTCGGGTCAGCGGGCGAATCCCCCTGATCGTTACGCCGTATGCAGCCTGAACTGCGCCATCGTGGCCTGAAGCTGATCGGACTGCGCTTCCAGCGACTGGGTCGCCGCCGTAGCCTGCTCCACCAGCGCGGCGTTCTGCTGCGCTGCCGCATCCATCTGCGTCACGGCCTGATTAACCTGCTCAATGCCGCGGCTCTGCTCGTCGGAGGCCATGGAGATCTCTTTCATCAATGAGGTAACGCGCATCACCTCGCCCGAAATCTCATCCATGGTTTCCCCGGCGCGGGTCGCCATCTCGCTGCCCTCTTTCACCCGTGACTGTGAATCGCTGATCAGCGTGCGGATCTCTTTGGCGGCGTTAGCGCTGCGCTGTGCCAGCGTGCGCACTTCGTTTGCCACCACCGCAAAGCCCCGTCCCTGTTCGCCCGCGCGCGCCGCTTCCACGGCTGCGTTAAGTGCCAGGATGTTGGTCTGGAAGGCGATGCCGTCAATCACGCTGAGGATATCGCCAATGCGATTGGCGCTGTCGGTGATCTCATGCATTTTTTCCATTACGTAGCAAACCACCTCAGCGCCGCGATCGGCGGTGTCGGAGACGGCATTCGCCAGCTTGTGCGCCTGCTGAGCATTGCTGGCGTTCAGGCGGACCGTTGCTGTGAGCTGCTCCATACTGGCCGCGGTCTGCTCCAGCGATGCGGCGGACTCTTCGGTACGCTGCGACAGGTTGACGTTGCCCGCCGCCAGTTCACGGCTGCCGATGTCGATCTGCATACTCGCTTCACGCACCTGGCTGACCGAGGTGCGCAGCGACGCCTGCATGTCGGCCAGTGCGTGGTTAAGCCGTCCCAGTTCGTTGTTGCTGGAAGGTGGCAGCGCCTGCGACAGGTCGCCCATCGAGATCTGCTCAAGATGCACGATCGCCTGGTTCAGCGGCAGCAGCAGCATCCGGCGCAACAGTTGCCAGGCAAGAACCAGCAGCATCAGGGTTAAGATCACCGCCACGGCGATCAGGATTTTCATTTTAGTTTCGTTGTGGGCCGCCTGCGCCAGCTGGGCCTGCGTCACCTGTTCAGCGAACTGGCTGAAGTCGGTGACGGCCTTGTTGTATCCGGCCGCCAGCGTCGCCAGGTTGCCTTCCAGCAGCTGGTAATATTCGTCGGTGTACTGCTTATCCAGCGCGGTCATCATCGGCTTAATGCCCTGGTCGAGATAGGCCTTGTAGCTGGCCGCAATCGCATCCGCCAGCATTTTTCCGTGCGCCGTCACCGTTCCCGCATCCACAAAACGTTTCAGGTTCTGCTGGGATGACACCACATCGGCCTGCGACAGCCTGGTCACGGCCGCGCCCTCCTCCAGCATACCAATTTCGATTTTACGCACCGCCAGCGCCGCGTTGGCGCGGGCCCGCATCAGATCGGCGTTACTCTGATAAAGGCTGTTCAGCTCAATCCCCTGAATGCGGTTGATCACATCCAGCGAGCGGTTGCCTTTATTAATTGCCACGATCCCCATAAAACTCACCGCCAGCAGCAGCAGTGTCATAAATGCCAGCAGTGCCAGCAACCCCGTGCGAAGTGATATCTGTTTCATCCTGATGATTTCCATGTATGAGAAAAGGCGAAAATTTAAGCGGCCCTAATGCGGAAGAGGTATCGGCAATAACGCTCCGAAACTTTAACCCTGATTAATAGAGTGTTAACGCCTTGATCATCCCGGAAACATCCAGCAAGCTGAACGCCGCCCCTTTTTATCCGGAGAAACCGATGAAATCAGGATTGTTTCTGATGCTGCTGCTTGTGAGCACCACGACGATGGCAGACGATCTGAAAACCGAAGCGTCCCTTGACCGCTGCCTGGATAGGGCCTCGACCACCCTTGCCATGAACCAGTGCTACGCGGCGACGACGCGGGCCTGGGATCAGGAGATGAATGCGCAGTACAACACGCTGATGACACGCCTCAGCGGGGAGGAGAAGACGACGCTGCGGCGCGCACAGCGTGCGTGGCTGAGCTACCGCGATAGCTGGCTTGAGGCCAGCCGGAGCCGGCTCAAGACCCAGGGTTCGCTGGGCAGCGTGGATCTGAGCGCCCAGGGGCTGAGCCTGGTGCGCAATCAGGCGCTGATGCTGCAGTCGCTGGGTAAAGGCAGCTGCGCTAACCCTGATGATTGCTGATCGCAGCGGTTTTGACGCTGGCGAGTCAGTGCGCCCACTCACTTTCAGGAAGAGACCATGGCACCTTACGTCCCGACCCTTATTCTTATCGGCCTCGCCGTACTGAGTTACTTCGTTCACAACACCGCAGTCACGATCTCCATTCTGGTGCTGCTGGCGATCAAACTGACCCCACTCTCCCGGTTTTTTCCCTATGTGGAAAAACAGGGCATTACGCTGGGCATCATTATCCTGACCGTGGCGGTGATGGCGCCGCTGGCCAGCGGGTCGCTGCCCGCCTCGTCGCTGATAAAGTCGTTTGCTAACTGGCAGTCAATTGTGGCGATTCTGGTCGGTATTTTCGTCGCCTGGCTGGGCGGACGGGGCGTGAATTTTATGAGCGTCCAGCCTTCGGTGATTGGCGGGCTGCTGATCGGCACGATCATCGGTGTCGCGTTCTTCCGGGGTGTGCCGGTAGGACCATTGATTGCTGCAGGGATTGTTTCGCTGTTAGTGACCGCGAAGTAGCCTTTGGGCGCATTCCGAAACGCTAAAAAGAGGGCATACTTTCAGAGTCAGTTGGCTATAATAGCCGACACTCAACATACGACCATTGAAGGAATACCCGATGAGTTTGAACCAGGTGCCAGCAGGTAAAGACCTGCCAGAAGATATCTACGTTGTCATTGAGATCCCAGCGAATGCTGATCCGATCAAATATGAAGTTGATAAAGAGTCTGGCGCCCTGTTTGTAGACCGTTTCATGTCTACCGCGATGTTCTATCCGTGCAACTACGGCTACATCAACAACACCCTCTCTCTGGATGGTGACCCGGTTGACGTACTGGTTCCAACCCCGTATCCACTGGTTCCAGGCTCAGTGATCCGCTGCCGTCCGGTTGGCGTGCTGAAAATGACCGACGAGTCTGGCGAAGATGCCAAACTGGTTGCCGTTCCGCACACCAAGCTCTCTAAAGAGTACGATCACATCAAAGATGTGAACGACCTGCCAGAACTGCTGCGCGCCCAGATCACCCATTTCTTTGAGCACTACAAAGATCTGGAAAAAGGCAAATGGGTGAAAGTGGATGGCTGGGACAACGCCGAAGCGGCTAAAGCCGAAATCATCTCCTCTTACGAGCGCGCTCAGAAGAAATAATTCTGCTGCCGGTCTGTAAGTCGAAAAAAACACCGTCCATCTGGACGGTGTTTTTGTTCAGGCCCCTGGCTCCTCATCGCGCTTCAGCCAGTCTCCACTCGTGATGTGCTGGCGTCCTGCCACTGAGCGTTGATAGACATAAAGCCATGCACTGCCAAACGGCGTCTGAGTCAGATAACGTTTGTACTCTCCCCCTTTGGTACGGAGCGCATCCAGCTCCGCCAGGGTTGAGGCATCAATGCGGTACACTTCACAATGTACCGTTCCGTTGCCCTCAATTACGCCGGGATAATGGCCCAGACTGTAAAGCTCAAAGCCTTCAATCTGGTGATCACCCAGCCACTGCGCATTCGTCATCCAGTGACTGTTTCCCTGTTTGCGCCGTAAACTGCCGTAGACAATTATTCGCATTGCTAAAACTCAAACTGATAGAGCAAATCGAGAGCCTGATCCACACCGGACACGGCTTCCAGATAGAGTTTGGGCATCAGGCGGTAACGCAAGGTTAACGTCGCCAGTGAATCAAATATGCCAACACCGTATTTTACCTGCAGACCCGGCAGCACATAGCCACTGACCTGCACCTGCTGGCTGTCGCCAACACCCGCAGTATCAACAGCAAGATTGCTGACACCGAACGTCTCCCCGATTTTACCCACAACCTGACCACTTTGTGCAACCCCTAAGCCAACAAGGGCCGAAGTCAGCGCGTTACTGTCGCCGTCGCTGCCTAATCCCTGACCACGCAGCAGGTAGGAGAGCGCCTCCTGTTGCGACATCGCCGGATCGGAGAAGACTTCCGCCTTCGGCTCATCCGCCAGCCCGGTGACCCGCAGACCCGCCGTGACGCCATCTTCGGTGGCATCCGGATTACGAATCGCTTCGAGGTTGACGTAAGGCTGATCCGGCGGACCGGCAAACTGCAGCTCACCTTTACGCACGATCAGATCCTGACCATAGGCATGGAAGCGCCCGGACGGGATATTGATCTGGCCGTTCAGGCCCAGCCCGGATTTATCCTGCACCATCTTCAGGTCGCCATTCAGCTTCGCTTTCAGGCCAAACGCTGAGAGCCGCACATCGTTACCGACGTGGATCACCAGATTACTGTTAATCGGGATCGAGGCGGTTTTTGGTGCAATCGGCTTCAGCTGTTCATCCAGCATCACCTCATCGGACGAGACGCCGGTGGCGCTCTCCGGCACTTCCTGCACCGTGATACGCGCCCACGGAATATCGACACGGCCATCCAGGTTAAAGGCGGCTGGCGTCGCTTCAAAGACCAGATCCGGCGAGACATCCATACGCACCATTGGCGGCACCGTGACACGCACCCGGCTGCCCTGCGCCGCGATGCGCGCACGCCAGTTATCGAGCTGGCTCCAGTCGGCGTTGCCGCTGAGGTTGATGTTGCCCTGCGCGGTCTGCACCAGGCCGTTGAGCGTCGAACTCATGCCGTTGAACACCAGGTTCAGGCTGGCATTGGTCAGATCCACCGGCATAAAGTTGCCATCCACATCCACCCCGGTCAGTCCCAGCTGACCAAACACCTGGGGCTGCTGAATACTGCCGCCCAGGCGCAGGGCGCTGTTCAGACTGCCCTTGATTTTTTCGCCCTGCATCAGCGCCGGATTGAGCATCGCCAGCGAGAGATTGCGGATGTTGACGTTACCGCCCAGCCTGCGGCGGTTTTGCGGATCGTCGATCTGCACATTGCCATCCAGCTGCCCGTTACCGGCGATGCGGATCAGCCAGTCGAGCTGCGCGCGGCCGTTGCGCAGCGCCGCATTCAGGTTCAGCGTGTCAAAGGCGATCGGCAGGCTGTTGCCCTGCACATCCTGCACCACTTTGACGCCGTTGCCCTTGAGCGCCACGGTGCCGGTCGGCAATCCACCCTCTGCGGTCCAGTTTACGCGCACATCTCCGCTGAACAGGCCGCTCAGCTGTGTGGCATCCGGCATAAAGGGTTTAACCATCGCCAGGTCAAAGCGGTTCAGCACCACATGCGCATGGCCTGCCGGTCCGGCTTCGACCGGCTCCGGTACGCAGAGCTGCGCATTGGGGTTCTGCCAGCAGTGCGGACCAATCGTCGCCGTCTGGCGGCTGTTGAGGTAGTCGATCGCCATCGCGCGGGTCAGACGCCACTCCCCGACCGGCGTATCAAAGCGCGTGTCGTTGAGCGACCCTTTCCAGCGTTCGGTCTGGCGATCGAAGCTGCCGTTCAGCGCCAGCTGGCCGGACACCGGCTTGCCCTGCACATTGAGCTTCAGCTGATGCTGCTTTTCGTTGCCGTCGGCGTTCAGCGTCAGCAGGCTGATGTTCAGCGCATCCTGCTTCAGCTGCTCGACGCGCAGTTGCAGCTTGCCCGCCACCTGTTCGCCGGAACGAACGTCGCCGTTCAGCGTAACGCGGTTAATCTGCATCTGCTGCCAGCGCAGGCCGCGACCGTTAAGGTCGGCCAGCAGCTGCGGCGCTTTCAGGGTGCCGCGCGCTTTAATCGTGCCGTTGACAACCCCCCCCAGGCCCGGCAGCGCATTGTCGAGCTGCGGCGCGTTGATGCTGGCGTCGAGATCCAGGCTGTCGCCCAGCGCCCCTTTAACATCCAGGTGGTTGCGTCCCAGCGCCAGTTTGATGCCCGGCACCGTCCACTGGTTGTAGCTGTTACCGGTAAGTGAGCCGTCCGCAGTCACCGCGTTCTGCTTCACATTGCCTTTGAGTTGCAACTGCGGCACGCTCAGCTGCCAGCTGCCGCCATAGAGACTGCCGCGGGTGGTGATTTTGCCATCCAGTCGCGCGGGCCAGTCGGGGTACTGTTTCGCGGTGTTAATGCCTGCCAGCGTCAGTTCGCTGCGCCAGCTGATGGCTTTGCTCCAGTCCACCAGGGCGGTGAGGTCAATATTGCCCTGCAGCGCGGCAATGCGCAGGCGGTCGAGGCTGAACTGTTCGACATTGCCTTTACCCGTCAGCGAGACGCTGGCCGGCGGCACCGACTCCCCTTTCACGGCGGTCTGCAGTGTCATCACGTAGTCGGTGGCCTTGCCTTTGAACTGATAGTCCAGCTTATCCGCCTGATACTGTACCGGGCCGGTTAACGGCCAGCGCAGCTGCGGGCTGGTCAGTTGCAGCGACAGCGGCAGTCCGGCGACCGCCAGCTGCGTCGTGGCGTCGAGCTGCGCGTTGACCGGGCCGGAGAGGTTCAGCCCCAGCTTCAGCTCGTCACGCATCGCGCCACTCAGCTTCAGCGCCAGCTTTTCGCCTTTAATCGGGTCGGTGTTGACCGTGCCGTTGAGGGCGAAATCGACCGGCCAGTTATCCGCCAGTGTCGCCTGTCCGCTGCCGTTGAGCTTGCCCAGATTCGAGTCCACGTCCAGCGTTGTCAGCTGCATCTGACGGTCGGCGGTTCTGGCTTTCAGCAGTAACCGGCTGACCGAAATATCGGTGTCGCCGGTAATACGCAGCTGTTCGCCCAGAATCTGCTGCACATCAATATCCAGCGGCAGACGGAAATCGGGCAGCGCAGGCAGCAGAGGTTGCGCAAACATCGCCTGCAGCGTTTCACCCAGCGGCTTTTCAGCGGGATGAGGCTGCTGCACTTTCGGCTGCACCACCTCTTCATTCACAACTTTCGCCGCCCTGGGCAGCGCAATCAGCAGGCTCTGGATATGGGTCGGATTCAGCGTCAGGGCGCGATCCTGCCACTGCAGGCCGGTGGTGAAATCGAGCAGCGAGATCGCCGTGTCATCGACCTTCACATTAATATTGTGCAGGCCAAGATGACTCAGCGTGATCGGGTATGGCGTGCTGAGGTTGGTGTCGCCACTCTCCTCTTCCGGCGCTGGCGCAGATGGCGTCATCTTTTTGCTGTCGACCACCACGCTGATGTCGCGCAGGGAGATGTCGTCCACGCAGACCGACGAGTGCAGCAGGCAGTTAAGATTCACTGCCAGATGGATCTGCCCGGCATCCACGCTGACGCCCGGCATCTCGTAACGCAGACCGTTGAGCGTCAGGTTGCGCCAGCCGCCGTCTACCTGTTTGATCGACAGGCCGGGCACCCAGCGCGATGCGCCCTTCAGCACCAGATGCAGCCCCGGCGTGGTACCGATTAAAAACGCCACGCCGCCCAACAGCAGCACCAGAAAGATCAGAATACCAATCAGGACCTTTTTCCATAGCTTCATAGTTCAGGCCCCAGTCCGACGTAAAATTGCAATCCATGCTCCTCGTTATCACCAACAGGTCTGGCGATATCAAATTTGATGGGCCCTACAGGTGAAGACCAGCGCACGCCGACGCCCGCGCCGGTTTTAAAGTTGCTTTGTTTGATGTCGTTGACCGCTTCGCCGGAGTCTACAAAGACGGCCCCCCACCATTTACCGGTGACGTTGTACTGATACTCCAGCGATCCGGTTGCAAGTTTTGAGGCACCCGTAAGTTTTCCGTCTTCATCACGCGGAGAGATATTTTTGTATTTATAGCCACGAATACTGCGGTCACCCCCGGCGAAGAAGCGCAGATCCGGCGGGACTTTGTCGAAATCGTTGGTTTCTATCCAGCCAAGGTTGCCGCGGGCCACAAAGCGGTGACTGTCGCCCAGGGTGCGGATCCAGACGTTTTGCGCCTGCAGGATCAGGAAGTCGACGTCAGATCCCCAGGTCGTGTCTGAGACATCGACGGAGTAACGCTGGGTGTCGCCCCAGGTCGGCATCAGGCCACCACGCGAGCGGGTGCGGTTTACGCTGACGCCCGGATAGAGCAGCATGGTGGTATTGGTTACGTTGCCCTGCGTAAAGTGATCCAGGCTCCAGCGCAGATTAACGGCCTTCTGCCAGCCGCTGCTGTTGTCCCAGTTGCGCGACACGGCAAGTGTACTGGTATCGGCTTTGGTGTCATTGAGGTCGGTTCGCTTCAGGCCACCAGAGAAGGTGTAGTACTGCTCCAGCGGGCTTTTCAGCAGGGGCACTTTGTAGCTTAAATCGACCTGCTGTTCCGGCGCAGAGACATAGGCACTGGCCGTCAGGCTGTGGCCCCGATCGTTAACCCAGGGTTTCTTCCAGGTTCCCTTGAGGCGTGGCCCCACATCGGTGGAGTAGCCGACACCCGTTTCAATGGTGTTTTCGACACGGGGCGACATAGCAGCATTCAGCGGCAGCACTTTGGTCTTACGGCCCTTGCTGAATTCCGGCGCGACCACCACCGAATTAAACCAGCCGGTGGCCGAGAGGCGGCGGTTCAGCTCGGCTAAATCGCGGGAGTTGTAGTAGTCCCCCTCTTTAAAGGGCACCAGATTCTGCAGGTACTCTTCGCGGATCTGCGAGCCCTGGAAGGTCACGTCGCCGAAGCGGTAACGCTCGCCGCTGTCGTAATCGATATCCCAGAAAGCTTCGTGCCGCTCAACCGACACGCCAAGCTGGCTCTTTTTAAAGGTGCCGTCGAAGTAGCCGTTGCGCAGGGCGAGATTAGAGAAGCCGCTTTTGAATTTGTCATATTGCCCATGGTTGAGCTGGGTGCCCACTTTTGGCCGCCCCTGCTTTACCCAGGCTTTGTAATCGGCGTCGTTGCGCGCATCGCCTTCGACCACGATGGTGCTGCCGCCGATTTTAACCGGCTGGCCGGGCGTCACTTTTGCCACCAGCACCGGGCGACCGCCCTGTTCTGGCGCAGGACGGGATTCGAAGTCGATAGTAGGTTCGTAATAACCGAGTGCGCGCAGCCCCTCTTTTATTGCGACGGAGACGCGTGCCCGAAAACGGCCATCGTTTGAGACCTCATCGCTGCCAATGGTCGACAGGCGCGCCCTGACATTCTTTTGCAAATCCCCGGTTAAGCCGTCTACCTGCAATCGCACGGTCGCCGCCTCAAGGGCGGGCGCGGCAAGCAGCAGGCTGGCCATGCAATAAGTGTGAAATCGTGGCACCTGTACTCCTGTTAATCATGCCGGCCCCTTTTCCACGGGGCATTTATTAATCATCTTTGCCCGCACTACCGCAACGGCAACACCCTCATCATAGCCGCACTTTATGGCAAACGGCGACGCAACGCTGACATCTAAGTCAAATAACGCCATATTGTCGGTAAATGAACGGGGGGATACAACTCCTGCGGGCGGGAATGATCGGTCCGGAATGACGCACTCAGATAAATCCGGAACACGCTGGCCGCTCAGGCGTCGTGACACGGTGGTTTGCCCTCTGGCGGCACGATGAGCGCTCCTGCTATAATCGGCCACCACAGGCATCCCGCCTGTTTTCATTTCTGCCCCGACATCTCATTCTCTGTCGATATGGCGCAGACATTTTTGGCACGGATAGCTCTGTTTCATGGATAAACCCGCTCTGTTTGCGCTTACCCACGCTGCCCAGGCCAAAAATGACATGTGGATAACCTTTTGGATCTCATATGTTAGATAGCTTACTCATCATTCTGTTGCTGATCGTAATCAGTGCTTTTTTTTCTCTGTCCGAGATCTCGCTGGCCGCGGCCCGTAAGATCAAACTGAAACTGCTGGCCGATGAAGGCAATGTCAATGCGCAGCGCGTATTGAAAATGCAGGAAACGCCAGGCATGTTCTTCACCGTGGTGCAGATTGGTCTCAATGCCGTCGCCATTCTGGGCGGTATCGTCGGTGATGCGGCGTTTTCGCCGGTCTTCCGCGGCCTGTTTGATCAGTTTGTCTCCCCGGCGCTGGCCGAACAGCTCAGCTTTATCTGCTCCTTCACCATCGTCACCAGCATGTTTATCCTGTTCGCCGATTTAACCCCGAAACGGGTCGGCATGGTGGCCCCGGAAACCATCGCGCTACGCATCATCAATCCGATGCGCTTCTGTTTGCTGGTCATGCGCCCGCTGGTGTGGCTGTTTAATGGCCTGGCTAACGTCTTCTTCCGCCTCTTTAAACTGCCGATGGTGCGTAAAGATGACATCACCTCCGACGATATCTACGCCGTCGTTGAAGCGGGTGCGCTGGCCGGGGTGCTGCGTAAGCAGGAGCATGAACTGATTGAAAACGTGTTCGAGCTGGAGTCGCGTACCGTTCCCTCCTCCATGACCTCGCGTGAGAATATCGTCTGGTTTGATCTGCACGAAGATGAAACCAGCCTGAAAACCAAAATTGCCGAGCATCCGCACTCCAAGTTTTTAGTCTGCAGCGGCGACATCGACCATATCGTCGGCTACGTCGACTCGAAAGAGCTGCTGCTGCGCGTGCTGGGCAATCAGAGCATGGCGCTGAACAGCGGCCTGCAGATTCGCTCTGCGCTGATCGTGCCGGATACGCTGACCCTCTCTGAGGCGCTGGAAAGTTTCAAAACCGCCGGTGAAGATTTCGCGGTGATCATGAACGAATATGCGCTGGTCGTCG
The DNA here is from genome assembly GCF_040783975.1 of Pantoea sp. Ep11b. Lineage (NCBI taxonomy): Bacteria > Pseudomonadati > Pseudomonadota > Gammaproteobacteria > Enterobacterales > Erwiniaceae > Pantoea > Pantoea sp. Ep11b. Next base: position 3,828,462 of record NZ_CP160631.1, read on the forward strand.
GCATCATTACCCTGAATGACGTGATGACCACGCTGATGGGCGATCTGGTCGGTCAGGGCATGGAAGAGCAGATCGTCGCCCGTGACGAGAATTCATGGCTGGTTGAAGGCGGCACGCCGATCGATGACGTGATGCGTGTGCTGGACATTGATGAATTCCCGCAGTCCGGCAACTACGAAACCATCGGCGGCTTTATGATGTATATGCTGCGTAAGATCCCGAAACGCACCGACTTTGTGAAGTTCGCGGGGTACAAATTCGAGGTGGTGGATATCGACAGCTACCGTATCGATCAGTTACTGGTCACCCGCATTGATGAACGACCGCCGGTGCTGAGTATGACCAAAAGCGAAGAAGAGTAGATTCACTCAGCGCCTGTTCTGGCGGGCGTCGGGTGTCAGACGGTGGGCATCGGTGAAGGGGTGATATGCCCCGGTTCAGAGTGATGACGCAGACCCTCTGACCCCGTAAGCATCAAGGGCGCCCATCGGCGCCCTTGTCTTTAGTTGAACTCAAGCTTGAGACGCACGACCTGGCGGTTAATTTCTGACATCACGCTCAGATGCTGTTTGTCTTTGACGCGCGGAATAAGGACTTTCCCTTTATCAAACTCGAACGCGCCAACGTCCTTGATATACAACCTTCCTTTGAACAGCGTTTTTACATATTTCGCTATTTGCAGCGGATTATAGCGCTGGAAGATCTTCATACTGACTAACTCCTGTACATTTTTAAAGCACGCTTCGCCGTTTCCAAATTTGGTGCCAGCCCATGAAGCGCGAATTCGCGATAACTATAGAACACTCAGTCTGGGTGGTGTGCCAAAAAGTGAATTTTTTTACTGAATTGACACATCATTACAGAACACTCTGTTATCAGGCTCACATGACACAGTATAAACCTTCATTGGTTAAGGAATTGTGGCGGGCATAACAAACCTGACACCTTTCCAGGACAGGCGCATCATCCCTGCTTACTATTGCAGTAAAATGACTAACTGGTCTGATCACCTAAGGAAATAGCAATGCGAACAACTCTGGCCGCACTGGCGCTCTCGTTTCTGATCCCGACAGGTGCTATGGCGCACGATCTCAGACAGGAGACGCGTGTTCCGGCGGTGGGCGTCAATGACAAAGGCGAACTGATCCTGCAGCAGGAGAAGTTTAGCTATAAAAACTGGAACAGCGCGCAGCTGAGCGGAAAAGTTCGCGTCATCCAGCATATTGCCGGTCGCTCATCGGCGAAGCAGATGAACGCGGCGCTGATAGAGGCGATCAAGGCCGCGAAGCTGCCCCACGATCGTTATCAGACCACGACTATCGTGAATACCGATGATGCGATACCCGGTACAGGCATGTTTGTGCGCAGCAGCATCGAAACCAATAAGCAGCAGTATCCCTGGTCGCAGTTTATTGTCGACAGCAAGGGCGAGGTACAGCGTGCCTGGCAGCTTCAGCCGGGCAGCTCTGCGATCGTGGTGCTGGATAAGCAGGGCAAGGTGAGATTCGTGAAGGATGGACCGCTGACGCAGGATGAGGTGACCCGGGTGATAGCACTGGTGACCTCGCTGCTGAAGGCGTAACAGCAAAACCCCGGCGCCCGCCGGGGTTTTCAGGCTCAGCGCCGTCTTAAAACAGCGAAACGCGGAAGCCGGGATTAAGGAAAGATTCGCGCGGCGTGTAGTCCAGCGTTCTGCCCTGCCAGTCATGCACATGCGCGCCCGCTGCCATCGCCACCGCGTGACCCGCGCCTGTATCCCAGATGTTGGTCGGCCCGAAGCGGGGATAGAGCTGCGCTTTGCCTTCAGCCACCAGGCAGAATTTCAGCGAGGAGCCGGTTGCGACGGTCTGATGCTCTCCGAGTTGCTTCAGATACTCTTTCATCTCCTCGTCGTCGCCATGAGAGCGGCTCACCACCACCAGTGGCGGCCGGGCGTCACGTACGTGAATCTGCTCACGCTGACCGCCCTCCTCTTTCCACGCTTTGCCTTCGGCCGCGGAGTACATCACGTCCAGCACCGGCGCGTAGACCACGCCCATCACCGGCTTGCCCGCCTCGATCAGCGCGATATTCACGGTAAACTCACCGTTGCGCTTGATAAACTCTTTGGTGCCATCCAGCGGATCAACCAGCCAGTAACGCTGCCAGTGCTGACGCACCTCCCAGGCGGGCGGATCCTCTTCTGACAGGACGGGGAGATCGGGCGTCAGCGCCCTCAGCCCCGCCAGGATCACCTTGTGCGCGGCGATATCTGCGGCGGTGACCGGCGAATCATCCGATTTGTGAGAAACGTCAAGCGGCGCGGCGCCGTCATAGACCTGCATAATCGCGTCGCCTGCTTCGCGTGCCAGCTGGCAGAGTTGCTCTAACATTTTTCACCTCATTATGTCGATCTGCTGCGGGAAGAGCTCAGCGTCAGATAGTGACATTTTAGCAGTTTCGCCTGATGCGCCGGTTAACGGGCGAATCAGCGAACCAATTTATAGATATATCAATATCATAGTTATCGCCTTATCGCCACGCCCGCACTGTGGTGGTGCTGTCGTATCGGACTTTGCCGCAGGCCGATCGGCCAAAACGTTATATCCATCACGATTTAAAATGACTATCTGTCATGCTTTTACATTATTTTGAGAGCCTTAAATTAATCTGCAGCAGGAGCAAGCATGTTTAAGCCCGGAATGATGTTACTGGCCCTGAGCGTTTCCGTCGCCACACAGGCCGCAACGGTGGATTTGCGGATACTGGAAACCACCGATCTGCACAGCAATATGATGGATTTCGACTACTACAAAGACACGCCGACCGAGAAGTTTGGCCTGGTGCGCACCGCTACGCTGATTCATGCCGCGCGCCAGGAGGTAAAAAACAGCGTACTGGTCGATAACGGCGACATCATTCAGGGCAGCCCGCTGGGCGACTATATGGCCGCGAAAGGGTTGCGCGAGGGCGAGATCCACCCGGTTTACAAGGCGCTCAACACGCTGGACTACAGCGTCGGCAATCTCGGCAACCACGAATTCAACTATGGTCTGCCCTATCTGAAAAAAGCGCTGGCGGGCGCCCGCTTCCCCTATGTAAACGCCAACGTGATTGACGTGAAGAGCGGTAAACCCCTGTTCACCCCCTACCTCATCAAATCCACTCAGGTTGTGGATCGCGACGGCAATATGCAGACCCTGAAGATAGGCTACATCGGCTTCGTGCCGCCACAGATTATGGTGTGGGATAAAGCCAATCTGCAGGGTAAGGTGCGGGTCGATGACATTACAGAGACGGCGCGCCGCCTGGTGCCGGAGATGCGCGCGCAGGGCGCAGACCTGATCATTGCCATTCCCCACTCCGGTCTCAGCAGCGAGCCCTGGCACGCTATGGCGGAGAACTCGGTTTATTACCTCAGCCAGGTGGAGGGCATTAACGCCATTCTGTTCGGTCATGCACATGCGGTCTTCCCTGGCAAAGATTTTGCGACCATCCGGGGCGCCGATATCACCCAGGGTACGCTGAACGGGATCCCGGCGGTGATGCCGGGCATGTGGGGCGATCATCTCGGCGTGGTTGACCTGGTGCTCAGCAAGGAGGGCGATCGCTGGCAGGTAAGCAGTGGTAAGGCCCAGGCCCGGCCCATCTACGATACCGCCGCGAAGAAGTCGCTGGCGGCAGAAGACCCGGCGCTGGTAAACGTTCTGGCTGAGGATCACCGCGCCACCCGCGAGTTTGTGGCGAAGCCCATCGGCCGCTCTGCCGACGTGATGTACAGCTATCTGTCGCTGGTGCAGGACGATCCCACGGTGCAGATCGTCAACAATGCCCAGCGCGCCTACGTTGAGCACTTTATCCAGGGCGATCCCGATCTGGGCCGCCTGCCGGTGCTCTCTGCGGCCGCGCCGTTTAAGGCGGGCGGACGTAAAAACGATCCGGCCAGCTATGTCGAAGTGGAAAAAGGCGCGCTGACCTTCCGAAACGCCGCCGATCTCTATCTTTATCCGAACACCCTGGTGGTGATGAAGGTCAGCGGCGCGCAGGTCAAAGAGTGGCTGGAGTGTTCAGCCGGGCAGTTTAATCAGATCGATCCGAACAGCCCGAAAACGCAGTCGCTGATCAACTGGGATTTCCGCACCTATAACTTTGATGTGATCGATGGCGTCACGTATCAGATCGATGTCACCCAGCCCGCCCGCTACGATGCGGAGTGTCAGCTGATCCATCCGGAGTCGTCACGTATCCGTCAGCTGAGCTGGCAGGGTAAGCCCATCGACCCGCAGGCAACCTTCCTGGTGGCGACCAATAACTATCGCGCCTATGGCGGCAAGTTTGCCGGCACCGGCGATCGCTATATCGCCTTTGCCTCGCCGGATGAGAACCGCGCCGTGGTGGCCGCCTACATCAGCGCTGAAACCAAAGCGCACGGTGAGGTGCAGCCAAAGGCGGATAATAACTGGCGGCTGGCGCCGATAAGCGCCTCCACACCGCTCGACATTCAGTTCGAAACGGCGCCGGGTGAGAAAGCGACCGGGTTTATTCAGCAGCATGCGCAATATCCACTGCAGCCCAAAGGGACTGATGCGACGGGCTTTGCGTTGTGGCAGGTGAATTTACAGCAGTAACAGGCGGGGAAACGCTGCAACCCGCGGGTTGCAGCGCTGAAGATTACAGAATTTCCAGCAGTTCGACTTCGAAGATCAGGGTGCTGAATGGCGGGATGGAGGCACCCGCGCCACGCTCACCGTAGGCGAGGTTCTGTGGGATCACCAGTTCCCATTTCGAGCCAACCGGCATCAGGGTCAGGGCTTCGATCCAGCCTGGGATCACACCGCTTACCGGGAATTCTGCCGGTTCACCACGCGCAACGGAGCTGTCGAACACGCTGCCGTCGATCAGTTTGCCCGTATAGTGAACGCGAACGCGATCCTGGCGTGACGGGATTGGACCTTCACCCTGGGTAATCACGCTGAACTGCAGGCCCGACTCGGTGCTGTTCACGCCTTCACGCTGCGCATTTTCCTGCAGGAAGGCCTGGCCTTCTGCTGCCATCGCTTCGGTGCGCTCACGACGCACGCCTTCAGCACGTTCATGCACTTCACGCAGTGCGCGATGAACCACATCAACCGGAACGGCCGGCGAGTTCCCTTCCAGCGCGTCGCGCAGGCCCGCGAGCAGTGCTTCTGGTTGCAGCCCCTGCAGACCAGATTCCAGCAACTGCTGGCCAACCTGTAAACCAATACCGTAACTTGCTTGTGCTTCGACGCTGTCGAAAGAAGGGGTAGTCATCTTCGTTCCTTTCACTCTCGGATAAATTCGAACCGGCAGCATAGCAGCGCAGGCCGCTGGCGTAAAATGCCCTGCGTCGCAGATGACTTTTGCTGATGAAAAGGAAACAATAGAGTCGTCAATTTTATGAATGCTGGCAGGCACTTCGCGCCGGTATTGCCCATACTATAACTATGGACGGGATTTACCCCGTCTCAAGCATACTAATAAGAGAGTAAACATGGGCCAGATTGCCCCCCGCCGCCGCAGGATGCGTGCAACACAGACCGTTTCCCGGCTGCAGGCCTGGCTGGCCGCACGCAGGCCACAGCGCCCTGCCGGAGAGGAGGAACCCCGAATGGCTTCAGACGCGTCGTCCCGCCTGCCAGCATGGCTTCAGCGTATCTGGCACTTTACCGACCACATCGGCTGGATGGATCCGCTGCCCGCACCGCACCGGCGCGGCATCGTGGCGGCCCTGCTGGTGATGCTGGTAGCGTTTCTCTGGCCTGCCAGCACGCTGCGCTATCCGGTCGAACAGCCTGCGACCCCCTCTGCAGAAAAAGAGGTGCCGATGCAGGCGGATATCTATGATGACAACAGCAGCCGTCAGCCCTCCTCTTCTGCCTCACAGCAGACGCCAAAGGCCGATTCGCAGGGCGCATGGCGCAGCCTGACTATCGCCTCGGGTCAGACGCTGGCGCAGCTGTTTCGTGACAATAGCCTGCCGGTGAACGATGTGTTTGCGATGGCGCGGGTGGAAGGCAACGATCAGCCGCTCAGCTCACTGAAAAGTGGTCAGCAGGTGAAGATTCGTCAGGATGCGCAGGGCACGGTGACCGGCCTGACGGTTGACAGTGCCAGCGGTCCGGTACTCTTTACCCGTCAGCCGGACGGCAGCTTTATCCGGGCGCAGTAAGCGGCGAACTGCGGTGAGGTAAACGATAAAAACAAAAACGCCGGCACAAGGCCGGCGTCTTTTTTGTCGTGCTCAGTTAATCAGATTAACCAGCAACAACTTTTACGGTCAGCTTAGCGAATACATCGCTGTGAACCTGGAAGTCCACTTCATGCTCACCGGTGGTACGCAGAACGCCGTTCGGCAGACGAACTTCGCTCTTCGCTACGTCAACGCCTGCTGCAGTGACTGCATCAGCGATGTCGCGGGTACCGATTGAACCGAACAGTTTACCTTCATCGCCTGCTTTAGACGTGATGGTCACGGTGCCCAGTGCATTGATCTTCTCAGCGCGTGCAGTCGCTGCAGACTGAACGTCAGCCAGTTTGGCTTCCAGTTCAGCACGACGTGCTTCGAAATACTCAACGTTTTTCTTCGTGGCAGGAACAGCTTTGCCCTGTGGAACCAGGAAGTTACGAGCGTAGCCCGCTTTAACGTTAACCTGATCACCCAGGCTGCCCAGGTTTGCTACTTTATCAAGCAGAATAACTTGCATTACCTTATCCTCTTAAAGTCGTTAATGGACAGTTGCCGATTACTGATGACGATCAGTGTACGGCAGCAGAGACAGGTAACGCGCGCGCTTGATGCAGCGAGCCAACTGACGCTGGTATTTTGCACGAGTACCGGTGATACGGCTCGGGACAATTTTACCGCTTTCGGTAATGTAATTTTTTAACGTTGCGATGTCTTTGTAATCGATCTCAACAACGCCTTCCGCGGTGAAACGGCAGAACTTGCGACGACGGAAATAACGTGCCATTAGGCTAGTCTCCAGAATCTATCAATTCAATCTGCTCGGCATGGAACACCACTTTGCTCTGGCCATTTCGTGCCTGATGGCAACTAATGAAACCGTCGAGTGAGAGTTGCGTGCCGACCGTTATATGTTGAGTAATCACCTGATGGGTGCTGCCGCTGATAATCACCGGCATACGACACCAGGCTTGCCGGTGAAACCCGGCCTCCTCCTGCACTGAGCGGTGCTCAAGCACAAACTGACAGTGAGGAATTCCTGACGGGCTAATTTTTCGAACCGGCGTCTTGCACACAGTGCCCGACAAGCGCAGTCGATTAACCGTCACGATGGATTACTCTTCAGAATCCCCAGCATCTGACTCATCAGCGGATTCGTTAGCAAAATCTTCGCGACGATCACGACGCTCATCTTTCGCTTTAACCATCGGTGATGCTTCAGTTACCGCGTGTTTAACGCGCATAACCATGCTACGGATAACGGCGTCGTTGAAGCGGAAGTTCGTTTCCAGCTCATCGATCGCTTCCTGCGGCGCTTCAACGTTCATCAGAACGTAATGCGCTTTGTGCAGTTTGTTGATCGGGTAAGCCAGCTGACGACGGCCCCAGTCTTCCAGGCGGTGAATCGTGCCCTGTGCACCAGTGATAGCACCAGTGTAACGCTCGATCATGCCAGGAACCTGTTCGCTCTGGTCAGGATGAACCATAAATACGATTTCGTAATGACGCATCGAAATTGCTCCTTACGGATTATTCAGCCTCCTGTCGGGGTCAGCCGCGGCCCATGGAAGCAAGGAACGTTATAGGCTGTGTCCCACAAACGTTCGCCAGGGCGAGCACTTGTGGGACACAGCCTGAGAATGCGGCTGAAAAATTGACGCGTAATCATACTGGCGACCGCGCCCGAACTCAAGCGCACATTTAAACAAATCGCAGGCGTCGTGCCACAACCTGTGGCTTTTTGTGCTAATGACGGGAATACAGCGGGTTAATCCGGGTTTGTTCAAAAAGGCTGATGATGAGGTTCAGTGGGGCACGCTGGCGATAATGTCGCCGATCGCTAAAATTAACTGAGACGCCGCAGATGCTCTGGTGGCGGCGTTCAGAGTGTGTTCCCTGAAGTGAGGAGTCGGACATGAAAAGGTTCGTCATCGCCACCCTCCTGGGTCTCTTCCTGTCTCTACCCGCTCTTGCCAGCCACGCTGACTGTGCGCAGCAGATGAGAAGTCACAGCAGCGAAGTGGCATCGGGTTATGTCTACGTCAACCGGCTCGATACGCCGGAAAGAAACCCGGTCGGCATGCCCGCCCGTGCCGCAGAAAAGGCGTCTGCGCACTGGTAAGGCCGTAACGTAACGGGCGGCAGCATGACGCGCCGCCCGTCTGTTTTACAGATGATGAGTGAAAAAACGCACCAGCGCCGTCAGGGCCGACGGAGTGATCTTGTGCCCGATGGCTTTTTCTGACAGCGCTGTCAGATGCTGCGCCAGCCCGTTGTCACGCAGCGCCTTCTCCAGCCGCACGCTTTCCGCCCAGGGCACGACCTCATCCGCCTCACCATGCCACAGCAGCAGCGGACGATCGGCCAGCGCCTCCAGCCGGTTGCAGGGATCATACTCCGCCAGCGGTGCCATGCGGGCGTCGAATGCCGCCTTTCGCGCCGGTGTGTCGGCCACCTGCGGCGGAAACAGCGACTGGCTGAGCTGCATAAAATAGCCTGACCCCATCATACAGGCGACGCTGCGGATCTGCGGATAACGCACCATTGCTCCCAGCGCCGTCATGCCACCCATCGACGCCCCCGCCACCGCAAAACGTTCCTCCGCGATCAGGTGACTGTCACGCAGCGCGGCTTCCAGCTGCGGCAGCTCATCAATGTTCTGTTTCAGGATCTCCCAGAAGCGGTCGAGGCGGGTCTCTGCGTCACCGTAATAACGCGCACCGTGCAGCTCGGCGTCCGGCATCACCGCCCGGAATCCCGCCTGCGCCAGGGCCACGGCGAAGTAGGCATAGACCTCTTTAGAGGAGGTAAACCCGTGATAAAACAGCACAGTGGGCAGGGGTTGATGGCGCTGTCCGGCGGGCGCGGCGTGCAGGCATTCGATACCGGCCAGCGTGTCGGTGGTGAGTTCGATCATGGTCTCTCCTGAAAGGGGAAAAACAGGGAGTTCAAGTGTACGTCCTGCACAGGCGTTTGCGAAATGTCCTGCGCGACGAACGCCGCAGACATCGCGCTAAACTTTTTCCGCGCGTTGCCGTTGATGGTGTACCCCTCTAACTTATTCAAAGGTAATTTATGAAGCGTCTCTCTCTCAGCGGACTGAGTCTTGGCGTTAAGCTGTCAGTTATGACGTCCCTGAGCGTAGCGCTGTTGCTGCTGGTTCTGACACTGACTCAGAGCCACAACGCCTCGCGCCAGCTGGAAAATCTCGCCATCGATGACATGCACAATCAGGTGCAGGGCATCAGTGAAATGGCCACTATGTTCAACGCCACCCTGACCGAAGAGGTCACACACTACACCAGTCTGTTTACCAGCTTCCTGCCCAGGCGTTTCAGCCTGGATGAAACCGCCAGGGTGCAGGTGGGCGACTTTTCGACGCCGGTGCTGCGCGCCGGATTAAAGACGCTGAACCTCGATCAGACCGCCGTCGACGATTTCACCGAACGCACTGCCGCCGTTGCCACCATTTTCGTGCGTGACGGCGATGATTTTATCCGTATCTCAACCTCGCTGAAAAAGCAGGATGGCAGTCGGGCGATTGGCACCCAGCTCGATCGCAGTGGCGCGGCATGGAAAAGCGTTCATCAGGGCAATGTGTATCAGGGTCTGGCGACGCTGTTTGGCCATCGCTACATCACACAATATCAGCCGGTCAAAGATGAGAGTGGCAGAGTCGTCGCGATCCTGTTTGTCGGCGTAGGAATCGATAAGCAGTATGCGCTGATGCGTGAAAAGATCCTGGCGCGTCGGCTGGGCGACAGCGGTCGCTTCTTTGTGCTTAACGGCACCCCCGGCAAGTCACAGGGCGAGTATCTGTTCGCACAGGAAAACGAAGGGAAACAGCCCGCATGGGACAGCGCCATCTTAACGCCGCTGCTGACGCAGTCGCAGGGCATGCAGCAGGTGGAGATCGAGGGTGAGCATAAAATTCTGGCATGGCAGCAGCTGCCGGGCTGGAACTGGGTCATCACCGGCGAAGTCAACCGGGCCAGCCTGCTCGCACCGATCATGCAGAGCCGCAATCTGTTCCTGATGACCGGACTGGTGCTGGTCGTCATCTTTGCGCTGGGGTTTGTCTGGTACAGCCGCCGGGCGATTACCCGTCCGCTGCAGCAGGTCATTCATCTGGCAGAGCAGTATGCCGCTGGTAATCTGCAGGTTCACATGGAGACCCCGCGCCGTGACGAAGTGGGCCAGCTGATCATCGCCATTAACGGCATTGGCGATGGCCTGGAGAAGATCGTCAGTCAGGTGCGTGGTGCCGCCCAGGAGATCAGCCAGGGCACCGACACCATCGCAGCCAGCAGTCATAACATCAGCGAGCAGATCGGCCGTCAGGCCAGCAGCGTGGAGGAGACCTCCGCCAGCATGGAGCAGTTTGGTGCCACGGTTGAGCACACTGCGGACAGCCTCCGGCAGGCGATGTCACTGGTGGCCGAAGCCAGCGAGATCGTCAGCCACGGCAGCCAGACGGTAACGCGCTCGGTCAGCACTATGTCAGCCATCAAGGTTTCCTCGCAAAGCATTGCGGACATTACTCACGTCATTGAGTCGATCGCCTTCCAGACCAATATCCTGGCGCTGAACGCCGCGGTGGAAGCCGCGCGTGCCGGTGAACAGGGGCGCGGTTTTGCGGTGGTCGCCGCCGAGGTGCGCGCGCTGGCGCAGCGTTCTGCGCAGGCCGCTAAAGAGATTGACGGGCTGATTGCCACCTCCATTGGCAACGTGGCGGAGGGTCATCAGCTGTCTGAGCAGACGCGCGAGGCGATGAGCAACATTGTGACGCACATTGAGCAGGTGCAGGCGCTGATGGGCGAAATCAACGTGGCGGCGCAGCAGCAGGCGGCGGGCATCGGTCAGGTCAATCTGGCGATGAACCAGATCAGCCAGGCCACGCACCAGAACAGCGAACTGGTGGCCCAGGCGGAGAACAGCGCACAGAGCCTGAGCGATAAAGGGCATCACCTGACGCAGCTGGTCAGCGTGTTCAGCCTGAAATCCTGACGGCGTTCAGGGCGATGACGTACACTTACTGTTTCGTCCTGAACAGGAGTATTGCTATGCGTTCCGCTTATTTACTGGTGATGAGCCTGCTGCTGGCAGGCTGTTCCGCGCTGGAGACGACGCCTAAAGCGCCGCCCGCGCCGACGTCGCAGGCGCAGGAGATCTCACGGGCACAGAGTGGCGGATTACCGAAGCTGGGCAACATTACCGTTAACGTGCACGGATCGCCGGATGACGCCCAGCGGGCCGTTGCCGCTCAGGCGAATCAGGCTGGCGCCGCTTACTATCAGATTGTGATGCTGAGCGAAACGGTTATGCCGGGCTTATGGTACGCCAGCGCAATCCTCTATGGCGCCTCACCGGCCGCAGGCGCGCGCCAGTAGTCGTTCGGTCACGACCGGATCGAGCGGACGCAGACCGCGGGGATCGAGCCACTGCTGGCACCACGCATCGGCCAGCGGTGGTTCGGCATGTTTCAGCAGCTGCGCGCCCGTCGCCAGCTGCAGCAGCGCGCAGGTCACCCCGCGCGCCTGCTCTTCGGGCACCTGACGGAGTTTCAGCCGCAGCTGACGCCAGCGGGCATCGAAGTGACGATTGCTTCCTTTCACCGCCTCAAACTCCTGATTCAGCATCGTCATCACCTCTGCATGGCGGGCGAGCACACGCAGGACATCCAGGCACATGACGTTGCCCGATCCCTCCCAGATACTGTTGACCGGCATATCGCGATAGAGACGAGGCAGTTCACTCGCTTCGCAGTAGCCGATCCCCCCCAGCACTTCCATCGACTCTGCCACAAACGGCATCCCCGCTTTGCAGATCTGATATTTCGCCGCTGGCGTCATCAGCCGGGCAAAGGTGACCTCATGCGCGTTTGCCGGTTGTGACCAGGCGCGCGCCAGCCGCATCAGCAGCGCGGTCTGCCCCTCCAGCTGCAGCGCCTGCCGGGCCAGCACCTGACGCATCAGGGGTTGTTCCAGCAGCGTCTTGCCCATCACCTGGCGCTGATGGGCATGCCAGAGCGCCACCGAGAAGGCGCGTCGCATCTGCCCATGACTGCCGAGTGCGCAGTCGAAGCGCGTCATCCCCCCCATTTTCAGGATCAGCCGCACACCTTCGCCCTCTTCCCCCAGCAGCCAGCCGGTGGCATCGCGGAACTCCACCTCGCCGCTGGCATTTGAGCGATTACCCAGTTTATCTTTGAGCTGTTCAAGCTGAATGGCGTTGCGGGTTCCGTCAGGCAGCAGACGCGGCAGGAAGAAGCAGCTTAATCCGGCAGGTGTCTGAGCCAGCACCAGATGCGCATCGCTCTGCGGCACGGAGAAGAACCATTTGTGACCGGTCAGCCGGTACGCCTCACCGGGGCCGCGCGCCGCAAGCGGTTCCGCGCGGGTGGTGCTGATGAGCAGATCGCTGCCGCCCTGCTTTTCTGTCATCCCCATCCCGATCAGCAGCCCACGCTTCTGGTCGCCGGGCTGGGCATGGGTGTCGTAACGATCGCTGAGCAGCGGATCGAGCCAGCCCTCAAACAGGGCGGGCAGCCAGCGCTGAAGCAGCGGAATCGCCGCGTGCGTCATGGTCATCGGGCAGAGGGTACCCGCCTCTACCTGGGCGTGCAGAATAAAGCGCGCCGCGCGCGCCACCCCGGCCTGCTCCCGCACCGTCGGCTGCCAGCTGAGGTTATGCAACCGACTGGCACAGACGCCCTGCATCAGCAGGTGCCAGGCAGGATGAAAACGGACCTCATCCAGACGTTCGCCACGGGTGTCGTAGCGCAGCAGTTCGGGCGGTTCCGCATTGGCCAGCCGGCCCAGCTCCAGCGACTCGGCGCTGCCCAGTTGCTGGCCCACCGACGCCAGCCACTCCCGGTCCCAGCCTGCGCCTTCGCGGGAGAGTGCCTCGCCGAGCGGCGTATCAGACAGGAAGAGGTTGCTGTTGCTCAGAGGATGGGGCTGATTAAAAACGGTGTGTGTTGTCCAGGTCATAACCACTCCTCACGGATGTCACTCAGTAATTATGCGAATGACGCGCGGTTATGCCTGGCACAGAAACTAATTTGTGGCGAGGATCACAGGGGACATCAGGCGTTGCGCTGGCGCACCGCTTCAAACAGACAGACACCGGTCGCGACCGACACATTCAGTGAAGAGACGCTGCCCGCCATCGGAATGCTGATCAGCTCATCGCAATGCTCGCGCGTCAGACGGCGCATTCCTTCGCCTTCCGCGCCCATCACCAGCGCCATCGGGCCGGTCATTTTGCTCTGGAAGACCGTATGGTCGGCCTCACCTGCGGTGCCGACCACCCAGATATTGTACTCCTGCAGCAGACGCAGCGTCCGGGCCAGGTTAGTCACGCGGATCAAGGGCACACTTTCGGCCGCACCGCTGGCCACTTTTTTAGCGGTAGCATTCAGCGGCGCAGAGCGATCTTTCGGCACGATGACCGCGTGTACGCCCGCCGCATCGGCGCTGCGCAGGCAGGCACCCAGGTTGTGCGGATCGGTGACGCCATCCAGCACCAGCAGGAACGGTTTTTCCAGGCTCTGCAGCAGGTCCGGCAGGTCGCCCTCCTGATACTGACGGCCAGGCTTCACCCGGGCGATGATGCCCTGATGAACACCGCCTTCGACCTGGCTGTCGAGCCATTTACGGTCCGCCAGCTGAATCACGATCCCCTGAGCTTCCAGCGCGGCGACCACGGGTTGCAGGCGACGATCGTCGCGGCCTTTGAGGATAAAGACTTCCTGGAAACGTTGTGGGTTACGTTCCAGCAGCGCCTGCACGGCGTGGATACCAAAAATAATTTCGCTCATCGATCTGCTCAGTGTTTGGATAGGAATGAATAACCGCCCTCTCTCCGGGAAGAGAGGGCGGATGCGCGTATCAGGTCAGGCTCAGCTCTCAGGCTCAGCCTTTTTCCTGGCGCGCTTTGCCTTGGTGGCGGCGGCGATTTTACGGGTTTTTTCCGAGACGTTTTTACTTTTTTTCCCGCCACTTCCGGCATCGGGCTTGCCCTTGTTACCGCGGAACGCAGCATCCGGCTCAAAATTGGACTTCCGGCTCACGTTACGACGACGTTTTGCGGGCGCCTGATCGTCACGCTTCGCGCGGTCACGCGCGGTTTTGCCTTCGCCACGCACCTGGCGCTGGCTGGAGATCAGGGCAAAGTCGATCTTACGTTCGTCCATATGAACCGCTTCCACTCGAACCTCGACCGCGTCACCCAGACGATAGGTGCGGCCGCCGGATTCGCCGATCAGACGCTGACCCACCGGGTCAAAACGGTAGTAGTCGTTGTCCAGCGTAGACACATGGACCAGACCATCGATAAAGAGATCGCTTAAGCGCACAAAGAAGCCAAAGCCGGTGACGCTGGAGATCACGCCGTTGAAGACGTTGCCGACCTGATCCTGCATAAAGTCACACTTAAGCCAGTCCGCGACGTCGCGCGTCGCTTCGTCGGCGCGGCGTTCGGTCAGGGAGCAGTGCAGACCCAGCTGCAGCATCTGCGGCATGTCGTAGTGATAGCCGCCGGTCGCCGTCGTCATATCACTGGCTACGCTGCGCTCTTTCGGCATGAGGTATTTGATCGCACGCTGAACCAGCCCTTTCCCCTGATCCTGCTCTTTGGCCAGCAGATATTTGATGGCGCGGTGCAGCGTCAGATCCGGGTAACGCCGAATCGGCGACGTGAAGTGAGCATACGACGAGAGCGCCAGACCGAAGTGGCCACGGTTTTCCGGGTCGTACACGGCCTGCTTCATGGAGCGCAGCAGCATGGTTTGCAGCATCTCCGCATCAGGACGGTCGGCCACCTGCTTCAGCAGGGCCGCGTAGTCAACAGGCTGCGGTTTGTTGCCGCCCGGCAGGCTCAGACCCAGCTCGTTGAGCACGGTCCGGAAGCTCTTGATGCTCTCATCCGTCGGGCGATCGTGGTCGCGGAACAGCGCAGGCTCCTGATTTTTCTCCACGAAGCGTGCCGAGGCGATGTTCGCCAGGATCATGCACTCTTCGATCAGCTTGTGTGCGTCATTGCGCGAGGCGCGTTCAACCCGCTCGATACGACGCTCGGCGTTGAAAATAAACTTCGCCTCTTCCGTTTCAAAGGAGATGCCGCCGCGCTCTTCGCGGGCCGCATCCAGCACCTGATAGAGGTTGTGCAGCTCTTCCAGGTCTTTGACCAGCGGCGCATAGTGCTGACGCAGCTCTTTGTCACCCTGCAGGATGTTCCAGACCTTGTTGTAGGTCAGACGCGCATGGGAGTTCATCACCGCTTCGTAGTGTTTGAAGCCGGTGAGTTTACCTTTGCTGGAAATGGTCATTTCACAGACCATACAGAGGCGATCGACCTGCGGGTTGAGCGAACATAAGCCGTTGGAGAGCACTTCCGGCAGCATCGGTACGACCTGCGACGGGAAGTAGACCGAGGTGCCACGCTGATGCGCTTCGTTATCCAGAGGCGTGCCAGGACGAACGTAGTAGCTGACATCGGCGATAGCGACCCAGAGACGCCATCCGCCACCGCGTTTTTTCTCGCAGTAAACGGCATCGTCGAAGTCACGGGCATCTTCACCATCGATGGTGACCAGCGGCAGCTTACGCAGGTCGACGCGACCTTTTTTCGCCTCTTCCGGGACCTCCTCTTTCAGCTGGCTGACCTGCGCTTCCACTTCCGGCGGCCAGGTGTGCGGGATCTCATGGGTGCGCAGCGCCATATCGACGGCCAGGCTGGTACCCATATCGTCGCCCAGGATCTCGGTCACTTTACCGATCGCTTTGCTGCGACGATTCGGACGCTGAACCAGCTCGACCACCACCACAGAACCCATGCGGGCGTTCATCGTCTCTTCCGGTGGAATAAGAATATCGAAACTCAGGCGGCTGTCGTCGGGCACCACGAAGCCCGCTCCGGCATCGGTAAAGTAGCGGCCAACGATCTGATTGTTGCGCGGCTCCTGCACGCGAACCACGCGCGCTTCGCGACGGCCTTTGCGATCGGCACCCAGCGGTTGCGCCAGGATCACATCCCCGTGCATACAGAATTTCATCTGTTCGGCAGAGAGGTAGAGGTCATCTTTCTGACCTTCAGCCCGCAGGAAACCATAGCCATCACGATGGCCGATCACTTTACCGCGCAGAAGATCAAGCCGTTCTGGCAGCGCATAGCACTGACGGCGGGTGAAGACCAGCTGACCATCGCGCTCCATCGCGCGAAGGCGACGACGCAGCGCCTCAAGGTGCTCTTCGTCGTGCAGATTCATCTCTTCAGCCAGCTCTTCACGGCTGGCCGGTTTTTCACGTTTCTCTAACAGCGCCAGAATAAATTCACGGCTTGGAATAGGGTTTTCGTATTTTTCAGCTTCTCTATCCTGAAAAGGATCTTTTGACATAACGGTTCCTCCGATGTCATTTAATATTTATTTCCGCTGGCGACAGGGACAGGATGATTTCATAAAGTGGTGTATTCCCTTCAACCAAATCTGCCAGCGTATAGCTATCCAGCTCCTGCAAAAATCGCTGTACTGCATCATGCAGCGCCTGCTTAAGACGGCAGGCTGGCGTAATAGCACAGGAGGCACAATCCACTAATTGTAGTGGCTCCATTTTTCGTACGACATCGCCAATCACAATCTCACGGGGCGACATCCCCAGGCGAATCCCGCCATTTTTACCGCGTGTGGCTGCGACATACCCTTCCCGGCTTAGCTGATTAATGATTTTGACCATGTGGTTACGTGACAAACCGTAGGTGTTCGTCACTTCAGTAATATTGGTCTGCTGGCCTTCGGGCAGGGAGGCCAGATAAATCAGGGCCCGCAGGCCATAATCAGTAAAACTTGTGAGCTGCACAGTAACCTCAGTGAACCTTCAGGCACGACATTGCATAAATCGCCTTAGGGTTGATATCAGGATTAAATCGGATCGCCATTCGATTAACTACGATGATAAACCAGAGTCTGATTTGACGTGCGTTTTTTTCAGCCAGCACAGGATTTGACAAGCGAAGGGAGATTAAGTGGCATCAGAGAGTGGAAAAACAAGGGCCGGACAGTGTCCGGCCTGAATGATTACGCGTCAAACGGATCGCGCAGAATCATTGTTTCACTGCGATCGGGACCGGTTGAGATGATATCAATCGGCACACCGGTCACCTCTTCCACACGCTTGATGTAATCGCGTGCAGCCTGAGGCAGGCCTTCCAGCGTCTTCACGCCAAATGTTTTCTCGCTCCAGCCTGGCAGAGTTTCGTAGACCGGCTCAATGCCTTCCCAGTTCTCTGCGGCCAGGGGTGTAGTAGTTACTTCGCGGCCATCAGGCATACGATAGGCCACGCAGATTTTCACCTCTTTCAGACCATCCAGCACGTCCAGCTTGGTCATGCAGAAACCTGACAGAGAGTTAATCTGAACAGCGCGGCGAACGGCGACCGCATCCAGCCAGCCGGTACGACGACGACGTCCGGTGGTTGCGCCAAACTCATGGCCCTGCGCACACAGGAACTCGCCGGTTTCATCAAACAGTTCGGTCGGGAATGGACCTGCACCGACGCGGGTTGAGTAAGCTTTTACGATACCCAGCACGTAATCCACATAACGCGGACCGATACCTGAACCGGTTGCCACGCCGCCTGCGGTCGTGTTGGATGACGTTACATACGGATAGGTGCCGTGATCAATATCCAGCAGCGTACCCTGTGCGCCTTCAAACATGATCAGGTCGCCACGCTTACGCGCCGTGTCCAGCAGCTCAGAGACGTCAACCACCATGCCAGTCAGGATGTCGGCGACTTCCATCACATCGCTGAGCACTTTATCGAAGTCAACGGCCGGCTCTTTGTAGTACTCGACCAGCTGGAAGTTGTAGAAATCGACGACTTCTTTCAGCTTGGCAGCAAAGGTTTCTTTGTTAAAGAGGTCGCTGACGCGCAGTGCGCGGCGCGCAACTTTATCTTCATAAGCCGGTCCGATGCCACGACCGGTGGTACCGATCGCTTTCGCACCACGCGCACGTTCACGCGCCATATCCATCGCAACGTGATATTGCAGGATCAGCGGACAGGCTTCAGAAATCAGCAGACGTTCACGTACCGGAATCCCGCGCGCTTCCAGGCCTTTCATCTCTTTCATTAAGGCTTCAGGAGAGAGCACTACGCCGTTACCAATGATGCTGGTCACGTTATCGCGCAGAATGCCAGAAGGGATCAGGTGGAGGACGGTTTTTTCACCGTTGATGACAAGCGTGTGGCCCGCATTGTGGCCGCCTTGATAACGCACAACGTAATTCGCGCGTTCAGTCAGAAGGTCTACAATCTTACCTTTACCTTCGTCACCCCATTGGGTGCCCAGTACGACGACGTTCTTACCCATTTCTCAAAATCACCGATTGCTTAAAAAAGGATTCTACCATCTGATCCCGTGGTTTTCAGCACTTTTAGCATACGATTGCGCGCTTTTTTGTCTGAGTTTTGCTCACTACAATATGTTGGGGATGCGCGCGGCAAAAGGCACAATTTAGCCGGTCTTAACCCTATGCTTACAGATTGCCGTGCAGACTGAGCATACAGTAGATGACCATCCCTGCGACCACCAGTCCGCCACCAAAGCGATGCAGCAGACGGTCGGGCAGCCGTGAGAGCGTCAGGATCCAGCGTCGCCACGCGCGCGGCATAAACATAGGCCCTAACCCTTCCAGCACCAATACCAGTGCCAGCGCCATCCAGATGCTTGTTTTCATGCTGATACCCAAAAAAAGGCCGACAACATTGTCGGCCCACAGGTTATATCAGTTCTTAACGTGTCGCGTTAGAGGGTGCCTTCATATATCGGAAGAAGTCGCTATCCGGGCTTAACACCATCACGTCCTGATTTTCGCTGAAGCTGTTTTCGTAAGCACGCAGGCTACGGATAAAGGCGTAGAAGTCAGGATCCTTGCTGAACGCATCCGCAAACAACCGGGCCGTTTCCGCATCGCCATCACCGCGGGTGATCAGCGCTTCACGCTGGGCTTCAGCCAGTGTACGGGTTACCTGGTAGTCCGCCTGGGCGCGCAGCTTTTCGGCCTCTTCCTGACCCTGCGAACGCTGGCTACGCGCGACCGCTTCACGTTCGGCACGCATACGGTTGAAGATCGCATCTGAGACTTCGGTCGGCAGATTGATCTGCTTGATACGCACATCCACCACCTGAATACCCAGCGCGGCCATGCTGTTCGGGTTTGGCGCTGGCTCGCTGCTGTTGGTTTCACGCTCGACGCGGGCCGCTGCGCTGGCAATCGCGTCATCCGCTGCTGGCGTGGCGATTTCATCATCGCTGCCCGCCGAACCGGTGTTCAGCGCATCGCGGACATCCGTCGTCAGGCGACCACGGGAGTCAGTGACGATATCTTTCACATCCAGACGGCCCATTTCAGAACGCAGGCGGTCACTGAACTTACGTTTCAGCAGCACTTCCGCCTGAGAGACATCACCGCCACCCGTTGCCAGGTAGTAGCGACTGAAATCGCTGATACGCCACTTGATGTAGGAGTCCACGATCAGATCTTTCTTCTCTTTGGTGACGAAGCGATCGGCCTGGTTGTCCATGGTCTGAATACGTGCATCCAGCGTTTTAACCGTTTCCAGGAACGGGATCTTGAAGTGCAGGCCCGGCGCAAAGACCTGCGGCTTGTTTTCGCCATCACGCAGGACTTTACCAAAGCGCAGGACGATGCCCCGCTGCCCTTCCTGTACCACAAACAGCGACGCATAGAGCGCCACCAGCACGACAATGATCAAAAATACTATTGGCTTACGCATCGATTACTCTCTCCCTTCGCGCTGGCTGTCGCTGCGCTGAGCATTGGCCCGACGCTGATCCATGATGTTGTCCGGACTATATGACGACGTGTCATTGCGGCTTGCGCTGCGGTCGGAGATGGCAGGCAGAGAAGCACCGTTCGCGCCCTTCTGACCGTTCTGGCCTGAAGAAGCCTGACCGCCACGCATCAGCTGATCCAGCGGCAGCATCATCAGGTTGTTACCCCGATCGTTAACCAGGACTTTGCGGGTATGGCTCAGCACACGCTCCATGGTTTCGATATACAGGCGCTCTTTGGTGATTTCCGGTGCGGCTTTATACTCCGGCAGGATCTTGGCAAAACGCGCCACTTCACCCTGCGCTTCCAGAACGGTCCGCTCTTTGTACGCACGCGCCTCTTCCAGAATACGTTGCGCCTGGCCATTAGCACGCGGCTGCACTTCATTCGCGTAGGCTTCGGCTTCGCGGACATACTGCTCACGGTTTTCGCGTGCAGCAATGGCGTCATCAAACGCGGACTTCACCTCTTCCGGCGGACGGGCAGCCTGGAAGTTGACGTCCAGCACCGCAATACCCATGTTATAAGGGCGGATTGTCTCGTCGATTTCACGCTGCGTATCACTACGGACGACGGTACGGCCTTCGGTCAGGATGCGATCCATAGTAGAACGCCCGATCACGCCACGCAGGGCACTGTCGGTGGCCTGGCGCAGGCTGTCATCCGCGCTGGTCACCGCATAGAGGTAGCGTTCAGGATCGGTCACGCGATACTGCACGTTCATCTCGACGCGAACCACGTTCTCGTCCGAGGTCAGCATCACGCCAGACGCCGCCAGCTCACGTACCGATTCGACGTTAACCGCACGCACCTGATCGATAAAGGTCGGCTTCCAGTTGAGGCCCGGCTCGACCAGATGGCTGAATTTACCGAAGCGCGTCACGACGCCACGCTCCGCTTCTTTAATAGTGTAGAAACCGCTGGCAGCCCAGATGACCACCGCAGCAACCGCCACGATGCCCACGATTTTGCCGCCGCTGCCAGAGCCGCGCTGACCATTGTCGCTCTGTTTGCCACCGCCCAGTCCACCAAGCTTCTTGCTCAGCTTACGGAAGATATCATCCAGATCAGGAGGCCCGGATTCCCGTCCTCCCTTATTCCCCCCAGAGTTGCCGCCTTGATTATTGCTGCTTCCCCACGGGTCGCGGTCCTGTCCGTTATTTCCGGGCTGATTCCACGCCATGTTTCTACTCCATTTATTGTAATTACGGTTTTTACCCTTCATTTTTCGGATTGCAGCAGTGTTGGCTGCCTTTGCTCACCCCGGCCACTTACCTGCGTAAGCGTCCGGCGATACACTCAGTTGCCGCCTTGCTGAAATCCGAGCTACCCGGGTAAATCCTGCGTATTCGGTCATGCAACGAAAATGCGACAATCTTCCATTTTTAAGGTAAATGCGTTTGGGCAATATCAAACAATGTAACTGGTCAGCGACGGTTCCTGTTTACATAAACGCATCCATTCAATAATGGGCATACGTATCTGCAATCCTACACTGCCGTCTTCTTCATTCCACTCTTTCTCAATCGCCTGCAGCTGATAGAAACGGCTGCGAAGTCGCCCCGCTTCCGGCGGCAGACGTAATGCGTGCTGGGCAATTTCACCCGACAGACGCTCAGACAGCGCCTGCCACAGCAACGGAATGCCTTCACCCGTCTGGGCAGACAGCCAGACGCGGACGGGCAGATTCTCTTCGTTGCGATCGATACGCGGTTCGAACCCGTCGAGCATATCGATTTTATTCATGACCAGTAACGTCGGGATTTCGTCCGCTTCAATCTCTTCCAGAACGGTATCGACGGCCGCGATATTCTCCGTGACGCGCAGGTCTGCGCCATCAATCACATGCAGTAACAGCGTCGCCTGACGGGTCTCCTGCAGCGTGGCCTTAAAAGCGGCAACCAGGTCGTGAGGAAGATGGCGGATAAAGCCGACGGTATCCGCCAGGACCACATCTCCGACATCGGCGACATTCAGACGGCGCAGCGTCGGGTCCAGCGTCGCAAACAGCTGATCTGCGGCAAAGACATTGGCCGATGTCATAGCATTAAACAGCGTCGACTTACCGGCGTTGGTATAGCCCACCAGCGACACGGTCGGGATGTCCGCTTTGGCTCGCGACTGACGTCCCTGCTCGCGCTGTTTTTCCACCCGCTCAAGACGGGACAGAATCTGGCTGATACGACCGCGCAACAGGCGGCGGTCGGTTTCTAACTGTGTTTCACCCGGACCGCGTAAGCCGATCCCGCCTTTCTGACGTTCAAGGTGAGTCCAGCCGCGCACCAGACGTGTGGCAAGATGGCGTAGCTGCGCCAGCTCAACCTGCAATTTACCTTCGTGGGTACGTGCGCGTTGGGCAAAGATATCCAGAATTAAACCGGTGCGATCAATAACCCGGCATTCGCACAGACGCTCAAGGTTTCTCTCTTGAGCGGGCGTAAGGGCATGATCGAATAATACGACCGATGCTCCAGTTGTTTTTACCGCATCGGCAATTTCAACGGCTTTTCCTTCACCGACAAAATACTTGGGGTGTGGCGCTTTACGACTGCCAGTGACCACTTGCAGCGCCTCAACGCCAGCAGAAGAGACCAGGGTTTCGAACTCCTGCAAATCTTCTACTTCTTTGTCTTGGGAGAACCAGATGTGTACCAGTACGGCCTGCTCACCGGCATCATAACGGTCAAACAAGCTATAACCTCGCTTAATAAAAGACCAGGACGGAAAACCGCTGTTCTCCGCACCTGGCTGTACGGCGACGCGTTATTCTGCGTGGTCACCGTCTTGTTGTGGCTGTGACTGTGGCTGTGCAGGTGTGTTGCTGCCACCGTGATGATAATTGTTGCTGCCGCCACCGGTATTATTGCTATGGTGAGAAACCGGGCGCGAAGGCACAACGGTAGAAATGGCGTGCTTATAAACCATCTGACTTACCGTGTTTTTCAGCAAGATGACGAACTGATCAAATGACTCAATCTGACCCTGCAACTTAATACCGTTAACCAGATAAATCGAAACCGGAACACGTTCACGACGCAGTGCGTTCAAAAACGGGTCTTGTAATGATTGCCCCTTAGCCATTCTATCTTTTCCTTATATGCTTGTTGTTTGTTGCTCGTAGAACCTATGGTTCTGAAAAAACTGCGTAAAAATTTGCGCACGATAACCCATCAATTGTACACAATCACCCATGCTTCGCACTAAGAACCTGTAACACTGTATCACGCGCCAGCCGGGGCTCGTCACTGTCAAGCCAGTGAACATTTTCCCAGCCACGTAACCATGTCATCTGTCGCTTAGCAAGCTGCCGGGTTGCGCAAATTCCCCGATAAACCATCTCGTCATAATCGATTTCGCCTGACAGATAAGACCACATCTGACGATAACCGACACACCGGATGGAAGGCATGTCCGTATGCAAATCACCTCGTGCAAACAGGGCCCGAGACTCCGCTTCAAATCCTGACGCCAACATCTGCTCAAAACGCAACGCGATGCGCTGGTGCAGCAGTTCGCGACTCGCGGGGGCGATGGCAAACTGGTACACGTCGTAGGGTAACGCTTCACCGGATGTTTTAGTCAGTTCCGTTAAAGTTTTACCCGAAATAAAAAAAACTTCCAGTGCTCGCGAAAGTCTCTGCGGATCATTCGGATGAATACGACTGCCGGCAACCGGGTCAATTTCACACAGCTGGCGGTGCAAAGCTTCCCAGCCTTTTTCACGCGCCGTTTGCTCTATCTGCTGACGCACCTCCGGATCGGCCGGGGGCAGCGGCGACAATCCTTCAAGTAACGCCTTGAAGTAGAGCATGGTTCCACCAACAAGCAGCGGTATTCGTCCGGCTGCAACGATCTCCGCCATTTCTGCTAACGCATCGCGCCGGAACTCCGCAGCCGAATAGGCCTCTGCGGGATCGCGAATGTCGAGCAGGCGATGGGGCGCCACGGCTAACTCCTCAGCCGACGGTTTCGCCGTGCCAATATCCATCTGACGATAGATTAAGGCGGAATCGACGCTGATTAGTTCCACTGGTAGCTGCTTACGCAGCTCGATGGCTAATGCCGTCTTGCCAGATGCCGTGGGTCCCATCAAAAAAATAGCCTTTGGCCGGCCAGCCTGGTTTAATTCACTCATGCTTCAACGCGTTCACCGCGCTCTCAATCTCTAGGGGCTGTAATAAGCCTGAAGGCGGCGATTTCAGTAACTGTGGGCAGAGCCGTTCAAGCTCAGCCAGCAGGTTAATCGCCTGTGAGTGATTCCAGCTGGAGGACTCTGTATCCTGCTGTCGCGCCAGCCACCGGGCCAGCTGCGTCGCAGAGTTCTCCTGCTGCCGGGCGAGATAGCCTAACAGCTCAGGAATCAAGATTTGTAAATTTTGTGTTCGTAACGGTAAAGGCACTGCGCGCAGGGTGACGTGGTCGCCATCGGCCTGAAGTTCGATGCCCATCTGATTGAGCAGGCTGCTATTTTTGCGGGCCGCCTCGCGTTCATCTTTGGCCATTTTCAGCCGCACGGGAATCAGCAGCGGCTGCGGTTTCAGCCCCTCTTCGCCCGGTTCCAGCTGCGCCTGTTTCAGCCAGCGCGCCGCCACCGGCAGCGCCATCAGCGAGAGCGTCTGATCCTGTTCCAGCAGCGCATAGTGGTGCTGCAGCACGGTCAGTACCCGGCCAAAACTCTGCGCATGGACCGCCAGCGGCGAAGCCTTTTCGGTCCGGCGCGGTTCAGGCTCACGCGCGCCCGGCGGCGGTACGCTGTCGACGGGCGTTTTCAGCAGCTGCTGGTACACCGCCCCTTCACGCTGCCGGTATAGGTTCTCTTTATTCTGCCAGGCCGGTGCCGCAGCGGGCGGCGTGTCCCGGGCGGGGGCAGACGGTTTGCGCTCCCCGGGTGACGAGGCAGGCTGGGCGAAATGGTTGCCGCCAGCCGCCTGACGGTTTTCGGGCTGCCAGCGCGGAGCGGTTTCTTCAGCCTTCAGCGCAGGCAGCGCGGGTGTCGCAATCGCCTGCAGCACGCTGACTACGCCCTGATAGATAAAATCATGCACCAGGCGCGACTGGTGGAACCGGACCTCATGCTTGGCCGGATGCACGTTGACATCCACCTGATGGGGATCGATCTCCAGATAGAGCACGTAAGCGGGCTGCTGATCATCCTGAAGCTGGGTCTGGAAGGCCTGGCGGATAGCATGGTTAATCAGCTTATCGCGCATCATCCGGCCGTTAACATAGCAGTATTGCAGCTCGGTCACCTGGCGCGACCCGGCCGGATCGGCTACCCAGCCGCGCAGCGCAAGTTCGTCGTGTTGCCAGTCGATGCGCAGCGCGTGCTGCATAAAGGTGGTGCCGCAAATTGCGGCCAGCCGCCGTTCGCGCTGACTCTCTTCGTTGACGGCGCGATACTGGCGCATCATTTTGCCGTTGTGACTCAGTGACAGGGCGACATCAAAACGTGCCAGCGCAATGCGACGGATCACTTCGTCGATATGCCCGAACTCGGTTTTCTCGGTGCGCATGAATCTGCGGCGTGCCGGCGTGTTGTAAAACAGATCCAGCACCTCCAGCGTGGTGCCACAGGGATGTGCCGCCGGTTTGACCGTCACTGCCATATCGCGCCCTTCGGCATAAGCCTGCCAGGCTTCACTCTGATCGGCAGTGCGGGAGGTGAGCGTCAGACGGGAGACCGAGCTGATACTGGCCAGAGCCTCACCCCGGAAGCCCAGGCTCATGATCGCCTCCAGGTCGTCCAGCGAGGCGATTTTACTGGTGGCGTGTCGGGCCAGCGCCATCGCCAGCTCGCTTTTCACGATGCCGCAGCCGTTGTCACGGATGCGGATCAGCTTCGCGCCGCCCTTTTCAATATCAATATCGATGCGCGTTGCGCCCGCATCCAGACTGTTCTCCACCAGCTCTTTGACAACCGAGGCAGGACGTTCAACCACTTCACCCGCCGCAATCTGGTTTGCCAGCTGAGGCGGTAAAATTTGTATCGGCATCGTGGATATCCTCTTAGCTGACAGCCCGGCGCAGCGGCCGGGCACACAATCAGGATGCAGGAATTTTCAGGTTCTGCCCCAGCATGACGTTGGTCGACTTCAGATTATTGGTCTGCATTATGGCTTTCGGGCTGACGCCGTAGTGCGCCGCAATCCCGGTCAGGGAATCGCCGACGACGACCTTATGGCGAACCATACCGCGCGGCGCGGCGCGGGTGGTCCGGCTGGCGGCCGCACTGGCCGGGACTTTCAGCCGCTGGCCGACCCACACCACATCACGCTTCAGGGTGTTCATCTCACGCAGCGTGGCCATGCTGACACCATATTTCGCGGCGATGCCGGAGAGCGTCTCCCCGCGCGTAACGGTATGGCGCTGAGTCACGCCGGTATACTGCGTCACCCCGGTCGCCGGATTACTGGCGACGCTCACCGCTGGCGACGAGCCCAGCGGCAGGTTTTCCTCCTTTGGGATGGATTGCAGCGGGTGCGCCAGGAAATAAGTGCGCAGACCTTTATAGATCGACTGCGCAATCTTATCCTGGTGTGCGCTACTGCCTAGCAGTCGCTCCTCCGAGGAATTACTGATGAAGCCGGTTTCCACCAGCAGAGAAGGAATGTCCGGCGAGCGCAGGACCCCAAGGCTGGCGTGCTCAGGCAGACGCTTGTGCAGCGAGGTAACGCCGCGCAGCTGCTGCAGGACTTTCTGCGCGATGTCATAGCCAACGCGCTGCGAGTGACCGAACTGCAGGTCAAGTACCGCCTGACTGAGATAAGGATCGGCCTGGCTGTTCGCCAGCAGGTCTCCTGCACCGCCCAGCAGCTCAGACTGCTTCTCTTTCTGCTCCAGCCAGTTAGCCATCTCGTTGTTGGCGCGACGGTTTGATAACACCCAGACTGACGCGCCGGTCGCCGCATGGCTTGGGGCCGCATCCGCATGGATCGACACCAGCACGTTGGCGTTGGCTTTACGCGCCACATCGGAACGGCCCATAACTGAGATAAAATAGTCGCCATCGCGTGTCAGCACGCCTTTGAACATCGGATCGTTATTCAGCAGCACCCGCAGTTTTCGGGCGATCGCAATCGTTACGTTCTTCTCTTTTAACCCGCGCTGGCCGATAGCACCCGGATCCTGGCCGCCATGGCCGGCATCTATCGCCACAATCACGGTGTCATTCTGGCTGACGCGACTGCCGGGGCGCACGGTGCTGGCCGTGCTGGTCACCGAGGTCACCGGATTGGCATTAAACGGATTGGCCGCGGCGGCACTCGGGGTCGGCACGCGCGTCGGGGCGATGACCGGTGCGGGCTCGCTGCGCGTCACCACCGGCGCTTTACCGGTAATGGTAAAGACCACGCTGTAGTTGTTGCCGTCGCGCTGAGTGACCGCCCGGGTTTTCCCCGCCTGGGTCAGTTCAAACACCAGCCGCACGCTCTGCTTGTCCTTTGGGGTACTGCTGCGAATGCGCCTGACGATGTTCTCACCGCTGAAGTTCAGCGGTAACCCCTGCACCACACCGCTCTGACGGACGTCGAGCACCACGCGATCGGGGTTGTGCAGCGGGAAATAGCCATAGACCGGCTGTCCGGAAAAATTCAGGGTGATGGTTGCCTGGCTGTCACCGTTGGCCACTTTGATATCTGACAGCGTGGCGGCAAACAGGGGAGCAGAAACCAGCAGCAGCAGTGACACCAGCGCGATTTTCATCCGTGACATCATGCCTGTTCCCTGCCCTGGCTGAACCGTTCAACCCACTGCTGGCCTGACGCGGATTGTGCCGTCAGCGCCGCTTCACGCGCCTCGCCCACATAGCGCAGCGTTAAGGTAAGGTCGGGCGACGGCAGGAATCCGGCCCCCTGCTGCGGCCACTCGACCAGACAGATCGCCTCACCGCTGAAATAGTCGCGGATCCCCATAAATTCCAGCTCTTCCGGATCGGCGAGGCGATAGAGGTCGAAATGGTAGAGGGTCCGGTCGGTCAGCGTGTAAGGCTCAACCAGAGTGTAGGTGGGACTTTTGACGTTGCCCTGATGGCCCAGCGCCTGCAGAAAGCCGCGGCTGAAGGTGGTTTTACCCGCCCCCAGATCGCCATAGAGATAAATGACTGCCGCGCTGCCACAGGCGCGCGCCAGCTGAGCGCCCAGACTGAGCGTAGCCGCCTCATCGGGCAAAGAGATAACACAGGTCTTCATGCTTCTTTATTCATCTCAGGATTAACAAACTGCCACAGGAGATCCAGTAAATCGGTTGCCAGCATACCGCGCGTTCCGCGTTGCGCCGCGACCGCATCGGCGGCGGCTCCGTGGGCCACACAGCCCGCGCAGGCCGCGTCAAACAGCGTCAGTTTCTGGCCTGCCAGCGAGGCGATGATCCCACTCAGGAGATCGCCCATTCCGCCAGACGCCATACCGGCATTGCCGACATCGGCAAAGGCCATTTCGCCCTGCTCGCTGGCAATCAGTGTACCGGCACCTTTCAGGACTACGACGCCACCGTAACGCTGCGCCAGTGTCTGCGCTGCATGTAAGCGGTCACTCTCAATTTCACTGGTCTCAATATTCAGCAAACGCGCCGCCTCGCCAGGATGCGGCGTAATAATGCGATTCTGACGTTTCTCCGCACTGATTGCCAGCAGGTTAAGTGCATCCGCGTCCCAAAGCATCGGCTTTTCACTGGCCGCGACCTGCTTCAGCGCCCGCTTTCCCCACTCACGCTGGCCCAGACCGGGGCCGATAGCGATGACATCGGCCCACGCCAGCGCCTCCGTCAGCCGCTCGTCGGTCAGTTCATCGACCATGACTTCGGGGCGGGCGGTAAGAATCGGGATGATATTATCTTTGTGAGTGAGTACTCGCACTAATCCACTGCCGCTGCGTAGCGCAGCTTCCGCCGTCATGCGCACCGCCCCGGCCGTACCGGCATCGCCTCCCACCACCAGCAGACGACCGTGACTGCCTTTGTGCGAGGTCGGCTTACGCGGTTTCAGCCAGCGGGAGAGTACGCTGGCGTCGTAACGGGCGATGGGGGCCGTCTCGCCCGCCAGAAACGCGGCCAGCCCCAGATCGGCAGCGAAGAGTTTGCCGACGTGGTCACGCGCCTTGCCGGTTATCTGTCCCGGCTTCAGCACGACCAGGCTCAGCGTATGGCAGGCGTCTATGACCGCGCCGGGCGCCGTGCCGTTGCGGGCCGATAAGCCGGACGGGATATCGATGGCAAGAACCGGCGCTGCATGGGCATTAACGCGTGCGATCAGCGAGGCGTAAGGTTCGTCCGGCGCACGCTGGCAGCCGGTGCCCAGCAGCGCATCGACGATCACATCGACCTGCTCTGGCCAGACCGCATCGGCCGCATGGATTGCACCGCCCGCATCCAGCCAGGCATCGCGGGCCCGCTGCGCCTCTTCCGGTAACGCCCTGTCACTTTCGCACGCCAGCAGCGTCACCGTTTTGCCTGCCGCCTGCCCCAGCCGCGCCACCACATAGCCATCCCCGCCGTTATTGCCGTGACCACACAGAATCAGCCAGTGGCTGGCCTGCGGCCAGTGCGCAGTCAGATGCGTAAAGGCCGCCTGCCCGGCGCGCAGCATCAGCTCATACAGGGTGATGCCGAGTGCGTCGGCCCCCTGTTGCTCAAGCTGCGCCACTGCCTGCGCAGGCCAGACAGAATATGGTAAACTGCGGCTGTTTTTCTTCGAATCCTGGTCACTCATGTCATACCCTCTCGATCTTCATCAACTCGCACAGCAGATTAAACAGTGGGGAGCCGAACTCGGTTTCCAGCAGGTTGGCATCACCGACACCGATCTCAGTGCCGAAGAGCCGCGTC
Source organism: Pantoea sp. Ep11b (assembly GCF_040783975.1). NCBI lineage: Bacteria > Pseudomonadati > Pseudomonadota > Gammaproteobacteria > Enterobacterales > Erwiniaceae > Pantoea > Pantoea sp. Ep11b. The sequence continues at coordinate 3,858,327 of NZ_CP160631.1, forward strand.
TGCAGGCGTGGCTGGACAAGCAGTATCATGGCGAGATGGCGTGGATGGCGCGACACGGCATGATGCGGGCGCGTCCGCATGAACTGCTGCCCGGCACGCTGCGCGTGATCAGCGTTCGCATGAACTACCTTCCGGCTAAAGCCGCCTTTGCCAGCACGCTGAAAAATCCCCGTCTGGGCTATGTCAGCCGTTATGCGTTAGGCCGCGATTATCACAAAGTATTGCGCAATCGACTGAAAAAGCTCGGGGAAATGATCCAGGCGCATTGTGGCGAGCTTAATTTTCGCCCCTTTGTCGACTCCGCCCCGCTGCTGGAACGCCCGCTGGCGGCGAAAGCCGGGCTTGGCTGGACCGGTAAACATTCGCTGATTCTGAATCGCGAAGCGGGCTCGTGGTTTTTCCTCGGCGAACTGCTGATCGACATTCCGCTGCCGGTGGATACGCCGCAGCCGGAGCAGTGTGGCCGCTGTGTCGCCTGCATGACAATCTGCCCCACCGGCGCCATCACAGAACCTTACGTTGTGGATGCCCGCCGCTGTATTTCTTATCTCACCATTGAGCTGGAAGGCGCAATCCCGGAAGCGTTTCGTCCACTGATGGGCAACCGGATCTATGGCTGCGATGACTGCCAGCTCATCTGTCCGTGGAATCGCTATGGTCAGCTCAGTGACGAAAGCGACTTTTCGCCGCGCGCCGCGCTGCATGCGCCAGAGCTGATCGATCTGTTTCAGTGGGATGAAGCGAAGTTTCTGCGCATCACCGAAGGCTCGGCGATTCGGCGCATCGGACATTTACGCTGGCTGCGCAATATCGCCGTCGCGCTGGGTAACGCGCCCTGGTCGGCCGACATCATGCCGGTGCTGGAACGGCGTCTCGGCGAGAGTGAATTGCTGGATGAACATATTCAGTGGGCGATCGCGCAGCAGCAGCAGAAACGCGAACAGCTCGTTGTCGACGTGCAGCCTGCCCAGCAGAAACGGCTGGTGCGTGCCGTTGAGAAAGGTTTACCGCGTGATGCGTGAATGACCAGCCCGGCGCAGATTATCGTTTTCCACATGCTGTGAATAAAAATAAAAAGTTGTTGTCATTCAACTGCAATGACGCTGTTTTTGCTGCCAGATAACAAATTGAAATATTATCAAAAGCAAAAATATCAAAAGGTTATAAAAAAGTTGTGTTTATTTGATAATGAGACTAGCGCTTCGCTTAAAACAGAAAGCTGTGGATAACTCTGTTCAGAAATGATTTGCAGATCGCGCTAACGGGCGCTGAGAATGGGGTGTCGCGCTGTGGATAACCCTGAGGAAACCATTAAGGCGTTACGACGCAAAACAGCCGCAAGTTTTGACTGAAACAGTGTGATGTTAAATCTGGAGCGGGAAACGAGACTCGAACTCGCGACCCCGACCTTGGCAAGGTCGTGCTCTACCAACTGAGCTATTCCCGCATAAGAAGGGCACTGCTATATAAAACTGGAGCGGGAAACGAGACTCGAACTCGCGACCCCGACCTTGGCAAGGTCGTGCTCTACCAACTGAGCTATTCCCGCAAAGAGGGTACTGCTTACATCTTAAATCTGGAGCGGGAAACGAGACTCGAACTCGCGACCCCGACCTTGGCAAGGTCGTGCTCTACCAACTGAGCTATTCCCGCGCCTTGTACCGTTACAAAATTCTTCACCGGTACGGGGTGCGCATTATACGAGAAATCGTTGCTGCTGCAAGCCTCTGAAAGCAAAAATTTTCGCTTTCTGCGCGTTTGCCGATTTAATCGTCAACCTGGCGATTTCATGCGCACCCCCCGGCGATTAAAGCTGCAAAAAGTGTTCGCGGTAGTAAGCCAGCTCCGCCACGGACTCGCGGATGTCATCCAGCGCCTGATGTGTGCCGCCTTTTTTGAAGCCCGGCAGGATCTCGGGCTTCCAGCGGCGGGCCAGCTCTTTCAGCGTACTGACATCCAGATAGCGATAGTGGAAATAAGCCTCCAGCTCGGGCATATATTTAAACAGGAAGCGGCGATCCTGCCCGATACTATTGCCACAGATCGGCGAGCTATTCGCGGGCACCCACTGCTTCAGAAATTCGATGGTCGCCAGCTCCGCGGCGCGATCGTCAATTTTGCTCTCTTTAACCCGCGCCACCAGACCACTGTTGGTGTGGGTGCGGACATTCCACTCATCCATCAGCGCCAGCTGTTCATCCGACTGATGAACGGCCATAACCGGCCCTTCCGCGAGAATGTTAAGATTGGCGTCGGTCACCAGGGTCGCAATCTCAATAATGCGATCGTGCGTCGGATCGAGTCCGGTCATCTCAAGATCAATCCAGATCAGATTCTGTTCATTTCCAGTAGCCATGCTGTTTCCTGCGGTTGCTATAGTCGTCATTCACAATGAATAAGGTGTATCATAGACGTTTTGCCCAGCCGGGCGAAATCTGGCTAACGCTGTGAGGGTGAGTGAGTAAAAATAAACTGTCGAAGGGCCAACAACGCCGCGTAAGCGCAAACCACGATCGCCGTCTCAACCAGCGCAGAGAGCGTCCGGAAGCGGATGACAACCTGTTTGGTGAAGCTGCAGATGGGGTCGTTGTCAGCCGTTTTGGCATGCATGCTGACGTTGAGGATAGCGCAGGCGTCACCCACCGCTGCAATATCCGCCGTACTATCCGTTCGCTGGTCACAGGCGATCGGGTGTTGTGGCGTCCGGCAACCAGCGGCGGCAAAGGTATTGTCGAAGCGGTGCACGAGCGCACCAGCGTCTTAACCCGCCCCGACTTTTACGACGGCGTAAAGCCGATGGCGGCAAACATCGATCAGATTATTATCGTCTCCGCCATCCTGCCAGAGCTGTCGCTGAACATCATCGATCGTTACCTGGTAGCCAGCGAAACGCTGGAGATCGAACCGCTGCTGGTCCTGAACAAAACCGATCTGCTGGATGAGGCTGCGCGTCTCCGTGTTGACCAGCAGATGGATATCTATCGCCAGATTGGCTATCGCGTGGTCATGGTTTCCAGCCGGGCGAAAAATGGCCTTGACGCTCTGGAAGCGGCGCTCACCGACCGCGTCAGTATCTTTGCCGGACAGTCGGGCGTCGGCAAATCGAGCCTGCTGAATGCCCTGCTCGGCTTCGACAAAGATGAGCAGGCCGCTATCCTGACCAACGACGTGTCCGACGGTTCAGGCCTGGGCCAGCACACCACCACCGCTTCCCGGCTTTACCACTTCCCGCACGGCGGCGACGTGATCGATTCACCGGGCGTGCGTGAGTTCGGTTTATGGCATCTGGAGCCGGAACAGGTGACCCGTGGGTTTGTCGAGTTCCGCGCCTTCCTGGGCGCATGTAAATTCCGAGACTGTAAGCACGGCAGCGATCCGGGCTGCGCCATTCGCGAAGCGGTTGAAGAGGGAAAAATCAACCGCTCCCGTTTCGATAACTACCACCGTATCCTGGAGAGCATGGCACAGGTAAAAACGCGTAAAAATTTCCCTGACGGTGAGAGTTAACCGGTATAACCGCCTCTGCGCCCACCAGCCGCTGCATTTTGCGAAGTGCATTCCAGTCGTGCACACGGAACGTGCAGCGTGCCGGAAATCGGATATAGTCGCGATCTGAACGGGGCACTGCTACAATCCGCCCCCTTTTTTACAACGTCATAAATAGCCAGGAGGCTAAGGTGTTTGATCGTTTAAAACTCGGCTTGAATCATATTCTCCCGAAGAAATGGCTGACTGAACTTGCCGGTTGGGGCGCCAGTCGCCGCGGTGGTTGGTTAACCAAACTGGTCATCGACATCTTTGTCTGGTTTTACAAGGTAGACATGGCAGAGGCACGTAAGCCTGACACGGCCAGCTATCGCACCTTTAATGACTTTTTCGTGCGTCCGCTGAAAGATGACGCGCGTCCGGTCGATGCCGATGCCAGCCTGATCGCCCTGCCCGCAGATGGCGCGATCAGCCAGCTCGGTCACATTGACGGCGACCAGATTTTCCAGGCTAAAGGTCATCACTACTCCCTGGAAGCGTTGCTGGCGGGCGATGAGCGCATGGCAGCCCGCTTTGTGGAGGGCGAATTCGTCACCACCTATCTGGCACCACGCGACTATCACCGCGTCCATATGCCGTGCAACGGTATCCTGCGCGAGATGATCTATGTGCCTGGCGACCTCTATTCGGTCAACCCACTGACCGCGCGTAATATCCCGAACCTGTTTGCCCGCAATGAGCGCGTGATCTGCTACTTTGAAACCGATATCGGCCCGATGGTGCAAATCCTGGTCGGTGCCACCATCGTCGGCAGCATCGAAACCGTCTGGGCGGGCACTATCACGCCGCCGCGTGAAGGGGTGATTAAACGCTGGCACTATCCGGCAGCCGAAGATGAAGGCGCGGTGGTCCTGCTGAAAGGTCAGGAGATGGGCCGCTTTAAACTCGGCTCGACTGTAATCAACCTGTTTGCACCAGGCCGCGTCAAACTGGCGGAAAGCCTGGAAGCGGAAAGCAAAACCCGTCTCGGCCAGCCGCTGGCAATTGCGCTGCCGGTCGCCACGGACATGTCTGACGTCATCACTGACTAAATTGAGAGTCCTCTGTGCGCCCGATTCTCCTCCTGCTGCTGAGCCTCTGGCTCAGCAGCCCGGCCTCTGCGGCCAGCCTTCCTGACGCCAGCCAGCTTAAACAGCAGCTGGAAGAGATCAAATCGGCCAAAAGCTCCCCGACGCAGGCGGAGCAGATCCAGACGATCGAAGCTGCCCTGAATTTCCTCTCTGAACGCGATGAATCACTGGAGCGCGCCGCGCAATATCAGCAGGTCATTGACGATTTCCCGCGTCTGGCGCGTGAACTGCGTCAGCAGATTGCCGCATTGAGCGACAGCGGGAAAACCGTGCGCAGCAATATGAGCAGCGCCGAGCTGGATCAGGAGATCCTGCAGGTCAGCAGTCAGCTGCTGGAGGAGGGTCGTCAGGCGCGACAGGAGCAGGATCGGGCGCGGGAGATCAGTGACTCCTTATCTCAGCTGCCCCAGCAGCAGACCGACGCCCGCCGGGCGATGACAGAGAGCGAACGCCGCTTACAGGGCGTCAGCAGCAGTTCGCCTCAGGGTCAGCTGCAACTGGCGGCCCGCCAGGCTGAAAACGCCGCCAACAAAGCGCGCGTCGATGAACTCGAACTGGCGCAGCTTTCAGCCAACAACCGTCAGGAGCTGGCGCGGATGCGCGCAGAGGTCCATCAGCGTAAAGCGACGCAGCTGGATAACTATCTGCAGGCGCTGCGCAATCAGCTCAACGACCAGCGGCAGCGTGAGGCGGAAGTTGCGCTGGCGCGCACCGAACAGCTGGCCGAAAACAGTGGCGATCTGCCGCCGGCGATCAGCGATCAGTTCCGGGTCAACCGCGAACTCTCTGGTGCGCTGAATCAGCAGGCGCAGCGCATGGATCTGGTGGCGTCGCAGCAGCGCCTTGCCACCAACCAGATTATTCAGGTCCGTCAGGCGCTCTCTACCCTGCGCGAACAGTCGCAGTGGCTGGGCGCCTCGAACCTGCTGGGGGAAGCGCTGCGCGCGCAGGTTGCGCGTCTGCCGGAGATGCCGAAATCGCAGCAGATTGACAATGAGATGGCGCAGCTTCGCGTGCAGCGTCTTTACTACGAAGATCTGCTGGAGCGCCAGGAGTCCCTGCGTAAAGGACACCAGGCCGATGGTCAGGCCTACACGGCCGATCAGAAACGTATTCTTGATGCCCAGCTCCGCACCCAGCGTGAGCTGCTTAACTCTCTGATCTCCGGCTGCGACACGCTGATCCTGGAGATCACCAAACTGAAAGTCGGCAACACTCAGTTGCAGGACGCGCTGACCGAGGTCAAGGATGCAACCCACCGCTACCTGTTCTGGACCGCCGATGTCAGCCCGATCAGCCTGAGCTACCCGCTGGATCTGGCGAAAGATCTCTCCCGCCTGCTGTCGCTGGACACCCTGGGTCAGCTCGGCAAAGCGATGGCGATGATGTTTACCAGCCGCCATTCGGTGCTGCCGATTATTGGCGCGCTGCTGCTGGTCGGTTTCAGTATCAGCTCACGCCGTCACTTCAATGCATTTCTCGAACGCTCCGCCAGTAAAGTCGGTAAGGTCACGCAGGATCGCTTCCGCCTGACCATCCGTACGGTGTTCTGGTCGATTCTGGTGGCGCTGCCGCTGCCGGTGCTGTGGGGGGCGCTGGGCTATGGCCTGCAGAACGCCTGGCCCTACCCTATTGCCGTGGCGATTGGTGATGGCATTACCGCCACACTACCCCTGCTGTGGGTCTTTATGATCAGCGCCGCCTTTGCCCGGCCCAACGGCCTGTTTATCGTGCATTTCCGCTGGCCGCAGAACCGGGTGGCGCGCGCCATGCGCTACTATTCGCTGAGCATCGGCCTGATTGTGCCGCTGATCATGTTGCTGATCGCCTTAGGGAATCTGGAAGATCGCCAGTTCTCTGCATCGCTGGGCCGTCTCTGCTTTATCCTGATCTGTGGGGCAATCAGTATTGTCACCGTGAGCCTGAAGCGTTCCGGTATTCCGCTCTACCTCGATAAAGAGGGGAACGGCGAGAACATGGTCAACCGGATGCTATGGAACCTGATGATCGCCATGCCGCTGATGGCCGCCCTCGCCTCCGCCGTGGGATATCTGGCGACCGCGCAGGCGCTGCTGGCGCGTCTGGAAACCTCCGTCGCCATCTGGTTCCTGTTGCTGGTCATCTACTACATCATCCGGCGCTGGATGCTGATTCAGCGTCGCCGGCTCGGCTTTGACCGCGCCCGTCAGCGCCGCGCCGATATGCTGGCCAATCGGGCGCGCAGCGAAGAAGAGAAAGAGCAAGGCACTCAGAACACCGATGCGATTGAAATCGAAGAGCCGGTGATCGACCTGGATGCGATCAGCGCCCAGTCACTGCGGCTGGTGCGTTCTATCCTGACGCTGATTGCCCTGGTTTCCGTGATTGTGCTCTGGTCGGAAATCCACTCCGCCTTTGGCTTCCTGGAGAATATTCAATTGTGGGATGTCAGTACGTCCGTGCAGGGTGTGGAGTCGATCCAGCCAATCACCCTGGGAGCGGTGCTGATTGCCATTCTGGTGTTTATCATCACTACCCAGCTGGTGCGCAATATGCCCGCGCTGCTTGAACTGGCGCTGCTGCAGCACCTGAATCTGACACCCGGCACAGGCTACGCCATCACGACCCTGACCAAGTATCTGCTGCTGCTGGTTGGCGGGCTGATTGGGTTCTCGATGATCGGGATTGAGTGGTCGAAGCTGCAGTGGCTGGTTGCGGCACTCGGTGTGGGACTGGGATTTGGTCTGCAGGAGATTTTTGCCAACTTTATCTCTGGTCTGATTATTCTGTTTGAAAAACCGATCCGTATCGGCGACACCGTAACGATCCGTGACCTGACCGGCAGTATCACCCGGATCAATACCCGCGCGACCACCATTACCGACTGGGACCGCAAAGAGATTATCGTGCCGAACAAAGCCTTTATCACGGAGCAGTTTATCAACTGGTCGCTGTCCGATTCGGTCACGCGCGTGGTACTGACTATCCCGGCCCCGGCTAAAGTCAGCAGTGAAGAGGTCACCACCATTCTTATACAGGCGGCCGAACGCTGCAGCTATGTGCTGGACACCCCACAGCCGGAAGCCTTCCTTGTGGATCTGCAGCAGGGTATTCAGCTGTTTGAACTGCGCGTACATGCCGCAGAGATGGGACACCGGATGCCGCTGCGTCATGAACTGCATCAACTGATTCTGCGTGGGTTCGATCAGCACGGTATTGAGATGCCGTTCCCGCCCTTCCAGATGCGTATGGAAACGCTGGGTAAGAAGCTGCCTGCCAGCAACGGCACACCGGCTGCCCGCGCCTATAAATCTGGCGGTCTGTAACGCAAAACGCCCGGCTGAGCCGGGCGTTTTCACGCTGTGGAGTGCGTTACTGCTTAACGAACGCTTCACCCTGAGCAATATCTTTCTTCAGCGTCTCCAGCATGCCCGACAGCGCCTGCTGCTCATACGCGCTCAGCGTGCCAATCGGCCTGCGTTCCGCAATACCGTTTTTACCCAGCAGTAGCGGCTGTGAGAAGAAGCGTGCATATTCGCCTTCGCCTTCCACATAGGCACACTCCACCACATTCGGCTCGCCATTCAGCGCGCGTACCAGAGACAGACCGAAACGGGCAGCAGCCTGACCCATCGACAGCGTCGCTGATCCGCCACCCGCTTTGGCTTCCACCACTTCTGTTCCGGCGTTCTGGATCCGCTTAGTCAGATCGGCAACCTCCTGATCGCTGAAGCTGACGCCATTAACCTGAGACAGCAGCGGCAGGATCGTCACGCCGGAGTGCCCGCCGATAACCGGGACTTCAACCTGGTCAGGTTGCCTGCCCTTCAGCGCCGCCACAAAAGTATTGGCACGGATGATATCCAGCGTTGTGACACCGAACAGACGATTTTTGTCGTAGACGCCGTGCTTTTTCAGCACTTCTGCCGCGATAGCCACGGTGGTATTAACCGGATTGGTAATGACACCAATCAGCGCCTTCGGTGCGGTCGTGGCCACCTGTTCAATCAGGTTGCGAACGATGCCGGCATTCACATTAAACAGATCTGCGCGATCCATACCGGGCTTCCGGGCGACACCGGCGGAGATCAATACCACGTCTGCGCCCTGTAAAGCCGGTGTTGCATCTTCGCCGCTGAATCCCTGAATGGAGACGGCAGTAGGGATATGACTGAGATCAACGGCAACGCCAGGCGTAACCGGCGCGATGTCATACAGTGAGAGTTCTGAACCTGCAGGAAGCTGGGTTTTGAGCAGAAGTGCGAGCGCCTGGCCTATGCCGCCAGCGGCACCGAGAACGGCAACTTTCATTCTTAACTCCTTATTAAGGTGGGGCAGAGATGGGCCGAAATTCTATCTGTGTCAGACCTTAATCAACTGCTCAGGCGATGATAATTATCCGCTGTTAATTCTACGTGCTTTCGCACTTAATCTCCGGATTCAAAAGTTACTTATCATTACGCCTGAATGACCGACAACCTTGCCGTCGTCAGACAGAGAACGGCTGCGTGCGTTTTCTGTTACTACACCACCAATAATATAACAACTTTGCAACCTTCGCTTTCTGCGGCTGTGACGGGGGTTTTGGTCTGAGCGGATTTATTTGCTATTATCGCCGCCCGCCAGCCGCCCGAACCCCGCTCACCAATCGAACGATTGCATAAAAATGCATTTAAATGCATAATCACCACTCTGCCGCGGGCGGATGCGCGGTTATTCACTCTATATATTGGTAACCTATGCGAAACCCATCTAAACAAGACGATCTGATTAAGGCTTTCAAAGCCTTATTAAAAGAAGAAAAATTCAGTTCCCAGGGCGAGATTGTTCAGGCGCTGCAGGATGAGGGCTTTGAGAATATCAATCAGTCCAAAGTCTCACGCATGCTGACGAAGTTTGGCGCGGTGCGTACCCGCAATGCCAAGATGGAGATGGTTTACTGTCTGCCGGCAGAACTTGGCGTACCGACCACCACCAGCCCGCTGAAAAATCTGGTACTGGATATCGACTACAATGACGCCCTGGTGGTAATCCATACCAGTCCTGGTGCCGCGCAGTTGATTGCCCGCTTGCTGGATTCGCTGGGTAAATCGGAAGGGATTCTGGGAACGATTGCCGGTGATGACACGATTTTTATTACCCGTGCGCGCGACTTTACGGTGAAGCAGTTGCACAGCGCCATTCTCAACCTGTTTGAGCAGGAACTCTGATAGCAGACTGACGGCTTCCGGTACAGACCTGGCCGTCAGCTTCCCGCGCCTTACCACGGCTTTCCGGTTTGCCCGCCTGGCCCTGCACCACAGACCGCTTTAATTACGGCGCCTGTGGGCAGAAATCATCTTCTGCTTCGCCTTCTGCGCTATTTTACGCTGCCTTACAACATTAATCCGGCACCATTGCCCGGATCCAGATCAAACCCCAGCCTGAAACACCCCTGCATTTCGCACTAAAAGTTAAAGTGATCTATATCACTGTTTTTGCACTTGAAAGCGGCGAAAAGGCTATTTTTTAAACGTTTTTTATAACGTTGAGTTATTAAAAGTAGCCATAAGGATAAAGTATCACAAAAAAACATTATTAGCGGGATATTAATTTCTATCGTTATTAGTTCTATACTTCTTTTCGTGACGCAAATCACACAAACCAGAAAGATAAAAATAGACGACGAGGAAATATCTATGAACGTTAAAACTACCATCGCCACTCTGAGTATCCTTTCCGCTCTTTCATTTGGCGCTGTAGCAGCAGAATCTATCGATGCTGCCCAGGCGCAGAATCTGCAGCCTGCAGGCACCATCAGCGTCAGCGGCGTTGCCGGTTCACCAATGGATATCCGTCAGCAGCTCAGTGACAAAGCCGATCAGCAGGGCGCAAAAGCCTATCGCGTCATTGAGGCTTATAACAACGGCAACTACCACGCTACCGCCGCGCTTTATAACTAAGACGTAGCCCGATTAAGCCCGCCTCTCTTGTCAGACACGCACACTGCCGTGCCGGAGAGCGGAAGCAGAAACAGATATTGCAGGAGAGTTGATTATGAAAATGAAATTAGCTATCGCCGCCCTTGGCCTTTCCCTGATCTCAATGGGTGCAGGCGCTGCCAGCCTGGTGACTAATCAGGAAGCGCAGGGTTTGCAGTCGATGAACCAGACCATCAGCATCAGTGGCCGTAATGGCGACCAGACGCACGTCCGTCAGGTGCTGTCAGAGAAAGCGGATGCCCAGGGTGCCGGTCACTATCGGATCATTGAAAACAACCAGGATAACACCTGGCATATCACCGCTGAACTTTACAAATAACCGACCATGATGACGCCTGAACGGCGTTGAAAATATCGACGACCCGCCTTTACGATGAACCGCAGGTTGTTGAATATATTGAGGAGACGAACATGAATATCAAAACAACCATCGCTACAGTCAGCCTGCTTTCCGTTATGGCGTTCGGCGCATCTGCCGCGCAGCTGGTAACCGGCGACCAGACTCAGAATCTGCAGCCTGCGGGAACCGTGACCATCAGTGGCACAGCGGGTGCGCCAATGGATTACCGTGCTGAGCTTTCTCAGAAAGCCGATGCGCAGGGTGCCAGCGCCTACAAAGTGATTGAGGCGCGTACCGGTGACAACTACCACATCACCGCACAGCTTTATAAGTAATTCCTCGTCAGAATAATGACGAACCCTTTGGCCCCGCTCTCCGGGGCCTTTTTTTATCTGACGTTAAAGTGAAGCTGCCCTTCCAGCTCCTCTTCCGCTTCATCGAACAACAGAATCAGCGCACCATAACGCCGTCGCTGCCCCCTGCCCAGATTGATAAATTCAATCTCCAGCGGCATGGGTAACAGGTCGCCCGTCACCACATCCCATAATCCATCCAGATCGCAGATGCGGCGCTCTTCCAGCGCAAATCGCTCGCTGAACTGGCGGAAGAAATGGGCCTGATCGACAATTTCATTAAAATCAAAACGCTCGATTTTCATGCTGACCGCTCCCATGCTCCGTCTGCGGGCGACCTCTGCCGCCCGTTTCTGTCCGTTAGCCCAAACCGCCCAGATGGAGCGTTTTGACTTCCAGATACTCCTCCATCCCCAGTACCGAACCTTCACGGCCCAGCCCCGACTCTTTCACGCCGCCGAAGGGGGCCAGCTCGGTTGAAACGGCACATTCGTTAATGCCGATCATGCCGCTCTCCAGCGCCGCTGAGACGCGGAACACCCGTTGCAGATTCTGGGTATAGAAGTAGGCGGCCAGACCGAACGGCGTGGCATTGGCGCGGCGGATGACATCCTCTTCATCATCAAAACGGAAACAGGCTGCCACCGGGCCGAACGTCTCCTCCTGCGCGAGCTGCATCTCTTCGTGGGCTTCGGCGATCACCGTGGGCTGCCAGAAGTTGCCGCCCAGAGCATGGCGTTCGCCCCCCGCCAGTAATTTGCCGCCTCTGGCGACGGCGTCTTTGACGTGCTGCTCCACCTTTTCCACCGCCGGGGCGTCGATCAGGGGGCCGACGATCACGCCCTCTTCCATGCCGTTACCGACTTTCAGCTTGTTGACCTCGGCCGCCAGCTGCTGCGTGAAACGATCATAGATCGCATTGTGAATGTAAAAGCGGTTCACGCTGACGCACACCTGGCCCGCGTTACGGAATTTGTTAGCGATCGCGCCCTGTACGGCGGCATCAATGTCAGCATCCTCAAACACGATGTAGGGAGCATTACCGCCCAGTTCCATCGACACTTTTTTCATGGTTTCGGCGGCATTGCGCATCAGCAGCTTGCCCACCTGCGTCGAGCCGGTAAATGAGATTTTGCGCACTACGTGGCTGGCCATAATCGCGTCACTGATGGCGTGAGTGTCACCGGCCACCGCATTCAGCACGCCATCCGGTACGCCCGCCTGCTTCGCCAGCGCCAGCAGCGCAAAGGCGGAGAGCGGCGTGTTATTGGCAGGTTTGATGATGCCGGTGCAGCCTGCGGCCAGGGCCGGCCCCAGCTTGCGGGTCAGCATCGCCATCGGGAAGTTCCACGGCGTAATGGCCGCCACCACGCCAATCGGTTCGCGGGTGGCCAGGATACGCGAGCCTGGTTTCGCGGGCGGAATGATCTCACCGTTGGCCCGTTTTGCCTGCTCGGCGAACCACTGAATAAAGCTGGCGGCATACTCGACTTCACCTTCCGCCTCTTTCACAGGCTTGCCCTGTTCCAGGGTCATTAGCTCGCCCAGCCAGCGTTTGTTCTCAATAATCAGCTGGTACCAGCGTGTGAGGATCTCAGAGCGTGCTTTTGCGGTGAGCGCCCGCCAGGCGGGAAAGGCGCGCTCTGCGGCGGCGATAGCCTGTTCCGTTTCCGTTTTACCCGCTTTTGCCACCTGCGCAATCACCTCGCCGGTCGCCGGATTGGTGACGTCGAAGGTGGAGGCTGCCTGATGCCACTGGCCATCCGCTAAATAGCCGGTCCGGAACAGTTCGCTCTCTTGCAGTGATTTCATTGATTCGCTCCTGTCAGTTTTACGCTTCCGTCCAGAGAGTATAGTTGGCAAAAGCAGCAGGTTTTATGACGGGCGGAGATTGGACGGGCCGCTGCCGGTCGCAGCGGCCAGATTCAGATTTGGATGAGGGTGTTCTGATATTTGTCGAGCATGAGCGCCAGCCGTTTTACCGGCTCCGTAACGCTTTCAGGTGCCTCGTAATGGGCCAGCTTTTCCTGATAGACCGCCAGCTCTTTCAGCAGCCGTTCAAAGTAGTAACGCCGCTTGTCATCGCTGCTGGCGGCGATCACCCGATCTGCGGTGTAGCGCAGTTGCCGGTGATACGCTGAGAGATCGGCATTGACCGGCACTTCCGCGTCCCGCAACCGCTGATGGCCGATGATCAGCGTTAAGGCGATACGGTATTTATTGATATCGCCGGGGAACAGGTTCAGCAGCAGGAAGAGTTGCTGATAGAGCGCCGGCAGATGGTTTTCGCGCCGACGCGCCTGATTGGTCGTCATCGCCGATACGGCCGCATACATAAAGCGGTTCAGCAGTTTACGGCCGGTGCGCGCTTTCGATTTATCGCGGATCAGCAGGATCACCATCATCGCCACAAAGCAGCCGATAACCTGGCCAAGCACGTTGTCGAGAAAGACGTTGATGTGGAACTGCATCGGGTTATCGAGCACCAGCACGTTGAGCGTACCAATCAGTGCGCCGAGTGTACCGAGCTGACGCCGCTGGATAAAGATGCCGCCAATAAAACCCAGCAGCCCGATGGCGATGCAGAGTAGCAGCGCGCTCTGCTGCGTGGCGGGCAGGACATACATAAAATAGAACGCCCCCAGCGGAACCGCGACCGTCATGCCGTAGAGGAAGTCTTTCGCCATCATCAGCGGGTTTGGCATACGCATTGCCAGCGCGGTGATCACCGCCAGCATGACCATGCAGCCGCTGCCGGAGGTCCATCCCGTGTAGAGCCAGAACAGCGAACCCAGCGCGGTCGCCACAAAGGTCCGGATACCGTTGATCATCGCATGATGTGTCTCCGCAGAACGCGCCTGAATCACGACTTCGCGCTGCAGAATCGTCTCTTCCAGGGAGGTAATCCGGCTGTTGCTTTTAATGCCGTTGATCAGCAGCAGATATTCGGTGGCGGCACCGACCCAGCTGCTCAGCGTGACCGGCGTCGTTTTGTCGCTGGCGCCCATCACCCGTCGCATCACTTTCATCCGCTTGTGCACCTCTTCTACCGTGGTGGCGGGCTTCTCAACCATCAGGCGATACTGAGGCGGGATGTAGTCAGGGCGGGAGTTCTGGATCAGAAAGGTTTCGGCGGCCTGGGTAATCAGCGTCAGCGACAGCGTATTCAGCATCTGCAAACGGCGATGGCTGTTCTTCCAGCGGGAGGATTCCATCATCAGCTGGCTGCGCATGGTGTTCAGCGCCGTGGTACGCCGGACCAGCGCGCTCCAGGCTTTGTCCACCTCCTCTTTATCACCGTGGGCGACGCAGAGCTGCAGCAGGTGATAGTGCGCCACCAGCAGCGAATCGACCTCTGCATCGATCACTTTTTTGATTGAACGGGGCGAGAAGATCATATCGGCCAGGATGGCGCACAGGATGCCGAGCACAATCTCGCTGCAACGCTCGACCGCATATTGGGGCACCAGCGTCAGCCCGCCACTGGCGTTCGCCGTCACCACGATAATCAGCGCGGTGTAGCCTGCCAGTCCCAGCGCGTAGGAGTTTTCGACCTTGATCAGCGAGGAGAGCCAGACGCAGAGCCCTGCCCAGATGCAGCACAGCAGCAGCATCACGACCGGCGCCCGAACGGTGGCGATCATGATGGTCAGCGCGGCGATACAGCCGATAAAGGTCCCGATAATACGCAAAACACCGCGATAGCGCAGCGCCCCTGAATAGGGGTCACCCCCCGCAGCAAAGGCGGTGCCGCCCGCCACAATCCCGGCGGTCATCACCGCCCAGCGCGGCGTTTCGAGGTTAAGGTGGAAGCCCACCATCAGCGCTAAAACCAGCGCGAAGGTGAGTTTTACCGGGAACCGCAGGAACTCGATCATATCGCCCTCTTAACCAAACTCACGCAGGCGATTCAGCAGACGGACCAGCGGCGAAACCTGTTCAGGCTGGCGATCCCCCTGCCCGGTGATGACCACCGTCGCCGTGGTGCCCGCCGGGAAGCGATTGCCAGGCTGCTGATCCAGCCGGATACGTACCGGCACACGCTGCGCCAGTCGGACCCACTCCAGATTGGAGTCCACCGTCGCCATCCCTTTGCTGTCGACCGAGCTGCTGCTGTTGGTCACGCCGGCAGCCACGCTGTCAACCGTGCCGCGCAGTACTATGTTACTGCCGAGCGGCGTGATTTCGGCCCGGAAGCCCTTCTCCACGCCGTGCAGTTTGGTCTCTTCCAGGTAAGCGAGCACATAGAAGGAGTGCTGCTGAACCAGCGCCACCGCCACGGAGCCGCGGGTGATGAACTCGCCCTGATAGACATTCAGGTTAGTGACCCAGCCATCGGATGGCGCTTTGATGTTGGTACGCTCCAGATCGATCTCCGCCAGATCGCGTGTCGCCATCGACTTCGCCAGCTGATGTTCGCTGGTTTGCAGATCGTTGTTGGATTGTTCAATCGCTTCGCGCGACATCGCCGAGGTGCCAAGCTGATTACGACGTCCGGCTTCACGGCGTTTTTCGCTGACCAGTGCCTGGTAATATTCAACGTCCGCCTGAGCCTGCGCGAGCGCTTTCTGATAGCGCGGCCGATCCACCACAAACAGCGTATCGCCCTTCTTCACCAGCTGGTTATCATGAACCGGTACATCGGTGATCAGGCCGGTGACATCGGGCGAGATCGCCACCACGTCAGCCGCGAAACGTGCATCACGCGTCCAGGGGGATTCGGTATAGAAGACCCAGGCACGAAAGATGATAACCACTGCGATGATGACCAGCAGGAGCGTAATCGCGTAACGCGCGATTTTTCTTATGAGTGCTTTCACTTAAACCTCAGACTAATAAACGGGAGACAAGGTAAAACACACAGCAGTAAAGCGCTGTATTAAAAAGTGCCGGATGCCAGACAAGATCGTAGATGCCGCTCGGCGTCAGCACGCGTTTCACTAACCAGAACAGCATGAGTGAAATAATCAGTTCGATGAAAACGGGCGGGAAAGAGAGCCCAAACATGACAAATACCGGAAGCACACTCATCAGAAATCCTTAGTTCGACCTTGCCGGGACACGCCTTTGCCTTCTGCAGATGCCACAGCAAAACCCTCTGCCAGCGCTATCGGAACCGCAGCTGGCTTAATAATAGCGTATCATCGAGGGGTATCAGGCAATGAAGAATCACCGGGAAATACCCCGGCGCGCTTATAATAACGTGCATTACTAACCATTTTCTACAGAATGTGATCTAAATCACTTTTAAGCCAGAGTAAACAATGGAACGACTGAAAGGTATGTCCGTTTTCGCCCGGGTGGTCGAACTGGGTTCGTTCACTGCTGCGGCGCGTCAGCTTCATCTGAGCGTCTCCTCAATCAGTCAGATCGTCGCCAGACTGGAGGATGCACTGCAGGTCAAGCTGCTGAATCGCAGCACCCGCAGTATCGGGCTGACCGAGGCGGGCAAAATCTACTATCAGGGCTGCCGCCGGATGCTGGCGGAAGCGACGCAGGTGCATGAACAGCTCTATGCGTTTAACAATACGCCCATTGGCGTACTGCGGATTGGCAGCTCCTCGACCATGGCGCAAAACGTGTTAGCCGGGATGACCAGCGAAATGCTGCGGGAGTATCCGGGGCTGAGCGTGAACCTGGTCACCGGCGTACCGGCGCCGGACCTGATCGCCGACGGGCTGGACCTGGTGATCCGCGTCGGCGCGCTGAAAGATTCCAGCCTCTTTTCCCGGCGTCTTGGCGCGATGCCGATGGTGGTGTGCGCCGCAAAAAGCTATCTGGCACAGCATGGCACGCCGGAGAAGCCGGGTGATATCGATAACTTCTCCTGGCTGGAATATAGCGTGCGGCCCGACAACAATTTCGAGCTGATTGCGCCGGAAGGATTAGTGACGCGCCTGGCACCGCAGGGCCGCTTTGTCACCAACGATTCGCTGACGCTGCTGCGCTGGCTGAAGTCGGGCAATGGCATCGCCTATGTTCCGATGATGTGGGTGATCGATGAGATTACCGCGGGCGAGATCGATATTCTGTTTCCGCAGTATCAGTCTGACCCGCGTCCGGTCTATGCGCTTTACACCGAGAAGGATAAGTTACCGCTGAAGGTGCAGGTCTGTATCGATTATCTGACCGGCTATTTTGAACAGGTGGCTGAGCAGTATCAGCTGCATCGTAAAAGCTGACAGAAGGGCGTTGAAAACCTCTGCCCGCGCAGGCGTTGAAACCAATCCAGCGAAGCGCCGGAAAGCGGCAGAGGATCTTTTACTGAGATGCACGTTTCTTCCCTGCGCTTTCAGCCGGTCCATTGCCTGCCGGAAGCGTGCGGGTAACCGTTCCGCAACCCGCCGGGCGGCAGGTTGCGGAGGTCACATCAGGCAGTGCCGCCGATGGTCAGTTTATCGAGCTTCAGGGTCGGCTGACCAACGCCGACCGGCAGGCTCTGTCCCTCTTTGCCGCAGACGCCGACGCCTTTGTCCAGCGCCAGGTCATTACCCACCATCGAGATCTGCTGCATCGCTTCGATACCGGAACCAATCAGCGTGGCACCCTTAACCGGCTTAGTAATTTTGCCCTTCTCGATCAGATAGGCCTCTGAGGTAGAAAAGACAAATTTGCCGGAGGTGATGTCAACCTGACCGCCGCCAAAGTTTGGCGCATAGATGCCATAATCCACGCTTTCGATAATATCCTGCGGTGAGGATTTACCCGCCAGCATGTAGGTGTTGGTCATGCGCGGCATCGGCAGGTGCGCATAGGATTCACGACGGCCGTTGCCGGTCGGGCTGACGCCCATCAGTCGCGCATTCAGCTTGTCCTGCATGTAGCCTTTCAGCACGCCGTTCTCGATCAGCATGTTGTACTGACCCGGCACGCCCTCATCATCAATCGCCAGCGATCCACGCAGCCCTTCAAGGGTGCCATCATCGACCACCGTACAGAGTTCAGACGCAACCTGCTGACCGATTTTACCGCTGAAGACGGAGGTGCCGCGACGGTTGAAATCGCCTTCCAGACCGTGACCGACCGCTTCATGCAGCAGGACGCCAGGCCAGCCCGCACCCAGCACCACTGGCAGGGCACCGGCTGGCGCGGCGACCGCAGAGAGATTCACCAGCGCCATGCGCACCGCTTCCCGCGCCCAAGCGTCAGCGCGGACTTCACCATTCTCATCCGCCAGGAAAAACGCATAGCCGGTACGCGCACCGCCGCCGCTGGCACCGCGCTCGCGCTTGCCCTGATCTTCCACCTGAACGCTGACAGAGAGGCGCACCAGCGGTCGCACATCGGCGGCCAGCGTGCCGTCGGTGGCTGCCACCAGCACCTGTTCGTAGACGCCGGTCAGGCTGGCATTGACCTCCTGCACGCGCGGATCTTCGGCGCGGGCCACTTTATCGACGCGATGCAGCAGGGCAATTTTCTCTTCACGCGTCAGGCTGCTCAGCGGATCGACCGCCGGATAGAGTGAGCGGTTCAACACGGCAGAGAGCGTGTGGGCTTTGCCATTGCCCTGCTCGCGCACGATGCTGCGCGCCGCTTCAGACGAGAGACGCAGCGCATTCAGCGTAATCTGGTCCGCATAGGCGAAGCCGGTTTTCTCTCCGCTGACCGCGCGCACGCCCACACCCTGATCGATATGGTATGAGCCATCTTTGATGATTTTATCTTCCAGCACCCAGGATTCGTGGAAGCTGGACTGAAAATAGAGATCGGCATAATCCAGACGACGTTCTGAAAGCTGCCCTAACAGGGAAAATAGGTCCTGCTGATTAATGCCGTTAGCAGTCAGTAACTGCTCACTTACCAGGTTCAGAGTCATCGTTTCTCACTCATTATGTGCTCAGATAATCATAGCCTGCGGTAATTCCGGTACGGCGTCAAATTCACTTGTTGTCAGTTTCACGCGGTTTGCGCAGTACCTCATTGATTTCCGGTTTATCCAGCGGGCCGCCGATGTGATAACGCAGCAGTGAGATCTTATTCCACAGCGGTCCCAGCGCTTTACTGGCCGCAAAAACTGCCGCGCCAATCACCGGGTTGATGGCAAAGGCGGTTGCCACGCCGACCGACGCCGATATCTCCGGCGCGACCACCGCTTCCATATCGATCTGGCGCTTCACCAGGTCGAGTTTACCCTGCATCGCGATGTCGGCTTCCAGTCCGTCTACCAGCAGGTTGTCGGTGCGCATCACGCCGTTTTCAATCCAGGCCGTGCCGTTAATGGAGTCGAAGTAGAAGGCGTTGGTGAAGGTGTCGCTGAAGTCGAAGCGCAGCTTACGCAGCAGCGCATCGAAGCTCACCAGACGCAGGATTTTCCCCGCCGTGCCGGTGTTCACATCCGCGATCTGCCCTTTGCCGAAGTGGGTTTTCAGGGTGCCGCTCAGGGTTTCTGCAGCGGGCTGCCACGGCGCCGATTTCCAGTGCAGGTCGTAGGCGATATCGAAAGGTGCATCGCGCAGCGGGGTATTCACGCCAAACCAGTTGGTGGCGTTGTTGATATTCGCCCCTTTCAGCGTGCCTTTCAGCGAGGTGCGCGGGTCGCCCGGGCGGTTGACCCACTCGCCGTCGATTTTCAGCTGTGAACTGCCGGTATCCACCTTTCCGTTAGTAAGTGCTAACGTATCCCCGCGAGGCTGGAGCAGTGCGGATACCTGACCATATTTCTGGCCGAGCACCCAGCACTCTTTGCAGAAGAGCTGCAGCGCGGGCCACTGGCTGAAGTTAATCTTCGTGGCCTGCTGAGAAGCGCCTTTGCCGCCTTCGCTGGCCCCGTTCTCCCACTGCGGATTGTAATAGAGATAATCCAGGCTGACCTGCCACGGCGCAGCAGGCGCCATAGTCAGTCTGCCGCGCAGCTCTTTCGCATTCACGCTGACCTGACTTTTGCCACCCGCACTCTGTGCCAGGGTCGCATCGACATCATGCCATTGCTGCCCGCCCAGCGTGACCGCCGGGCTGCGCAGGGTGACATTGCCGGGCAGCGTGACGGGGCCGGTCTGGAAATCACCGCTGTCCGCTTGCCGTCCGCCTGCGGAATCCCCGGCGGCCAGCATCGCCACCCAGGCTTCGCCATCCAGCGCAGGCAGATTCAGCACCATACCCGCGCGATCGGGCAGTGCCGGCGTTTTGCGTGCATCGTTCAGCCAGATACCGCGATCCACACGCAGCGTCGGCTCCAGCAGCCAGCGGCTGTTGAAACGCTGGTTGCCGTTAACGCTGCCGCTGAGATCGAAATGGTGCAGGTCACCACTGGCCTGAATGGTAACAGGCATCGCCTCGCCAGCCTGTTTTGCAAGCGGCGCAGGTAAGCGACTACTTACTTCTTTTGCATTGCCGTTCAACGCGACGTCATAACGTGCGCCGCCCTGATGCGGTAACGTAATGCCGACCTCGCCCTGCCACGGCAGATGTCCACCCAGCTGCCTGCTGACGGCGGCCGGGATCTCACGGATTTTAGCGGGCTGCCAGTCGCCCTGAAGGCTGACGTTGACGCCGAAGTCATCCGGGTTCTCCCGGGTGCTGAAACGCACGCCCATCGGCTGACCAAACCACTCTGCACGCAGATCGTCGCTGACCAGATTGCCGTTGTCGTAGCGGAAGCGGCCTGAGAGACGGTTAATAGTGGTTTTTAGCGGTTTGATAAACAGCGCATTATCTTGCAGGTCGACGTTGCCTCTGGCATGCACCTGCTCGCCATCCAGCGGGATATCCAGGTTCAGATGCCCCCCGACCTGTCCGCTGATTTGCAGCTGCTCCAACGCGGCACCCAGAGAGGGCTTCAGCGGCGTCTGCTGGAAATAATCCGCGACCTGAGGGCCCTGCCCGCTGATATCGCCATCGATAATCAGCTTCTCTTTCAGGTAGTCAGGAATGACTGCGCTGACGTTGCGCGCCTCCACCTCGCCCAGTCTGGCCACCGGCGCGTTCATCCAGAGGCCATCATTCAGGAAGTTGAGATCGATATCGAGATTACTGATCGCAGGCCATTTTGGCTGAAACGCGTAGGTCGCCTGACGCAGCGGCACCCAGACCTGAAACATGCCGTCATTGTGCTTAAACGGGAACAGAGCCGGATTACCGGCAAACAGCAGCGTGGCATTATCGACTTTGCCACCCTTCACGGCCCCGCTCAGATAGTGTGTCAGGCCGTTGCCCATTAGCGGAACCGGGAAATAGCGCCAGGCATCACCTGCATCCGTCACCCGGATACCGGCCAGAATATCCAGACGTGGCTCGCTTCCGCTGTTCTGCTGGTAACTGAAGTCTCCACGCGCATGAAGTGAACGCGCCTGGAGATCCAGATCCTCACCCGCCAGCGTCAGTCCATGTTCATCACGCAGCCAGCGCAGCGCGCCGGTCACCTTTTTAATCTCCAGCGGGGCCTGGAACATGTCGCCATAAGGAACGGTCGCCGCGCCCATATCGACGCTGACCTGTCCATGGGTCAGGCTGCCGCGCGCCTCGCCACTGAGGTGACTGATACCCGGCAGCAGCTTCCAGTGCTGCCAGCTGAAATCGTGCCACTTCACCTGCATACGGGTGTTTTCAGGCTGCTGCAGCGGTATATCCAGCGCCAGGCCATCGACGGTGCCCTGCGGCTGCAGCGCCTGCCAGTTCTCAAACAGCGCCGGAGAGAGCGGCGCGAACAGCGGAACGATCGGCGCAATGTGTTTCAGCACCAGCTGCGTGGCGCGCACGCGGACTTCAGCCTGACTTTCGGTACCTGGCAGCTGTTTGTCTTCGGGACGCCATAACAGCGAGAAGTGGCCTGCGGGCCAGGGCTGGTTGTCGGTGCTGAGGCGGGTCTGCGGTACGTTGACTACCCAGCCATTCCGGAAGCGCGACAGGTGCGCGGTCAGCCCGTCGACCGTGATCTGGTGCCGTCCGGTTTCGCCCTGCCAGCTGGCGCCGCCCTGGCGCAACAGCAGATCGCCCGCATAGATGTCGCCATCACGCAGGCTGACCCAGGCGGCCAGGCTGAAACGGGCACTGTCCAGACGAGTGTTATCACGCATCCAGCGGCCCAGCCACGGTCGCATATCCACATCGTCGGCCTGCATCCAGATCCGGCCATCGTTCAGCAGCCCGTTGCTGTCATTGAGGTCGAGCCGCACCTGAACCACGCCATGCTGGCCGGTAAAGCTCGACAGGCTGACTTCACCCTCGGCACGGTGGCGGTTATTTTCGTTGAGCCAGGTCAGGCGGGGGATCGTCAGCTCAGCGTGCTGGCCGGAAGGGGTGCGAAAACGGATGGTGCTGTCGCGCAGATCGAAGTGGTCAAACTGACGCAGGAAAAGTTCATTGATCTGCGCCGGACGGAAACTGTTTTTCTCTTTGTCGTTATCCAGCAGTGGACGATTGCTGTCGAGGTGTAATTGCCAGAAAGTGAGATCGCGGAACTGCCAGCGCCAGTGCAGCAGGGATTGCCAGACGTCGAGCGCGAGATGGATGCGTTTGATGGTGAGCCGGCCATTGTCATGCAGATCCACGCTGAGATCGCGAACCTGCAGCGTCGGGCCGAAGTTCTCCCATTTTCCCTGAAGCTGGCTGGCCTCGACCGGCACACCGCTGCGCGCAGAGATGAATTGCAGAAGGTTACTGCGATAGCTGTCGAGATGCGGCATCACCAGACGCAATCCACTGACCAGCAGCGCAACAATCACGATGATTGCCGCGACCAGCAGTAACAAAATCCTCGGCAACTGCCTCACTCACGCCTCTCCTTGTGTTCCGTAAACAGTGGATAATGGGTCCGCATACCCGACCGTCTTCAGATAAAAGCGCCTGTACGCATTTTATCCCCAACAAGGGCGCTGAATCAGCCCGGTGACCGGGCTGGCATTACATCATAACAACGTCGAACTGCTCCTGCGTGTAGAGCGCCTCGACATGCACTTTAACCTGCTTGCCGACAAAGATTTCCACTTCGGCCAGCGCATGCGACTCATCAGTTTTCAACGCCTCGCCGACCGTCGGGGAGACATAGACCAGAAAACGGTCAGAATCGTAGGCGTGGTGTACCCTGACAATCTCACGCATGATTTCGTAGCAGACGGTTTCAACCGTTTTCAGCGTGCCGCGCCCTTTGCAGACCGGGCAATCCTGACACAGCACATGCTCGATGCTTTCACGGGTTCGCTTACGGGTCATCTCCACCAGTCCCAGCGCAGAGAAGCCGTTGATGCCGGTCTTCACCCGATCTTTGCTGAGCGCGCTCTCCAGCGAATGCAGGACCCGCCGGCGATGGTCTTCGTTGCTCATATCGATGAAGTCGATAATGATAATGCCGCCCAGATTACGCAGTCGCAGCTGGCGCGCAATCGCCTGAGTGGCTTCAACGTTGGTGTTGAATATGGTCTCATCCAGATTGCGATGACCGACAAAGGCACCGGTGTTGATATCAATGGTCGTCATCGCTTCGGTCTGATCGATAATCAGGTATCCGCCTGACTTTAGCTCAACCTTGCGATCCAGCGAGCGCTGAATCTCATTTTCGACATCAAACAGGTCGAAAATAGGTTGTTTACCGTTGTAGAGCTCCAGTTTACCGGCCATTTCCGGGATATATTCACTGGTGAACTCCACCAGCATGTCGCAGGTCAGGCGGGAGTCGACCCGGATGCGGTCCAGCGCAGCACCGGCGAAGTCGCGCAGAATACGCTGGGCCAGCGCCAGCTCGCCGTAGAGCAGACAGCGGGTCTGGTTACGCTTTTTACGCTCGCTGACTTTGGTCCAGAGACGTTTGAGGAACGCGGCATCCTGCGCCAGCTCCTCTTCACCGATCCCTTCTGCCGCCGTGCGGATAATAAAGCCGCCCAGATGATCGCAATAATCCGCCACCACCGCCTTGAGCCGGTCGCGCTCTTTTTCGCTCTCAATGCGCTGAGACACCCCAACGTGCGATGCGCCGGGCATAAAGACCAGGTAACGCGACGGCAGCGTGATGTCGGTGGTCAGACGCGCACCTTTGGTGCCGAGCGGATCCTTCACCACCTGCACCACCAGATCCTGGCCCTGACGCACCAGCTCGGCGATGTCACGAACGATAAAGTTTTTCTTTTCATCACCCGCGACGCATTCCGTGTGCGGCATGATATCCGAGGCGTGCAGGAACGCTGCTTTTTCCAGACCGATATCAACAAAGGCCGCCTGCATACCCGGCAGAACACGGCTTACCCGTCCTTTATAGATATTGCCAACGATGCCGCGCCGCGCTTCACGCTCAATGTGTATTTCCTGAAGGATGCCACCGTCGATATAGGCCACCCGCGTTTCAGAAGGCGTGACGTTAATCAGTAATTCAGCCGTCATGTTGACCCCTTACGGCACGCAGTGACTGGAAATGGCTGATCAGCTCCGCTGTTTCAACCAGGGGTAATCCCACCACTGCATGGTAACTTCCATTAATTTTGCGGACAAAGTTTCCTCCCCTGCCCTGAATACCGTACGCGCCCGCTTTATCCATCGGTTCCCCGGTCGCGATATAGTCGTCGATGTCGCTGCCGGTTAAGGTGCGGAAGGTCACATCCGTCGTCACGACGCAATCCAGCGCCTGCTGACTGTCAGCCAGCGCCACCGCGGTCATCACCTGATGCGTCTGCCCGGAGAGTTTGCGCAGCATTGCGTGTGCATCGGCGGCATCGCGCGGTTTTTCCAGCACTTCGCCATTCAGCACCACGATGGTATCCGCGCCCAGCACAGGCAGATCCTGCGCGGCCAGCCGGACGCCCGCCTGCGCTTTGTCATTAGCGAGACGGCGGACATAGATTGCTGCCGCTTCGTTGGGCTGACGCTGCTCCTCAACGTCAGTCACGATGCGTTCGAATGTCAGGCCAAGCTGAGTCAGCAGCTCACGGCGACGCGGTGAACCGGAAGCAAGATAGAGGGTTACCATAAATTTCCTTATTGAACAGCAAACTGACGACGAATTTTTCTCATTAACAAGAATAGCCAGGGCCAGAGAATACCGTCGACAACACTGCTCCAGAAAATTTCAGGTCGGAATGAAACGTTGATTACCAGGAATTCAGCCCAGAAGACGATCACATCCATCGCCAGCGACAGGACCATTACCATCAGCGCCTGCTGCCATAACGCTAAATTACGGAACAGCTGAAACTTAAAGGCAATCAGGTAGGCGATGATACTGAGCGCCAGCGCCCGCACACCGAGTGTGGAGCCCGCGATCAGATCCATGATGGCACCCAGCACGAAACCGGTGCCGACATTGACCCGATGTGGCAGGGCCAGCACCCAGTAGATCAGGATTAGCAGCAGCCATGAAGGCCGGAACATATAAATCTCATCCGGCCACGGCATGATCTGCAGGACGAGCGCCACCAGGAAAGAGAGCCAGATGACCCAACGTCCCTGGCTGCGATATCGACTCAAGGCTGGCCCCCGCGTGAACGCGAGGTGCCGCTCTGCCCGCTACTGCTGCTGCTGGTGGAAGGTGCAGGCGGTCCCATCTGCGTGGAAGGCGCAGGCGGGCCCATTTCACCTGCAGGCGGTAAAACCTGCGGCATCATCTGCATCAGACGCTCATTCGCCACGCGATGAACTTCATCCTGCGGCAGCGGCATATCGCCATTGCGATCCGCTCCCCATAACAGCAGCAGATAACGCAGACGCTGCAGCCCGGCGGTCGGATGGGCCTGAATCACCGTGTAGGCGCGCTGAGTATCCACTTTCACCGAGGAGACCACCCCGACCGGATAGCCCTCAGGGAAGCGACCACCGATGCCGGACGTGACCAGCACATCGCCGACCCGGATATCCGTATTCCCCGGCAGATGCTCAAGCTGGAGATCTTCGGTACAGCCGTTACCCGCCGCAATCACACGAATGTCATTGCGCAGAACCTGAATCGGCAGAGCATGAGAGGCATCGCAGATCAGCAGCACGCGACTGGTGAGCTGCCCGACCGCAATAACCTGACCGACCACGCCTTTATCACTGATCACCGGCTGTCCTTCATAGACGCCGTTAACGCTGCCTTTGTCGATCACCACCTGGTCCGTATAAGGATCGGTGCCGGTCGAAATGACCTGCGTCACCATCTTTTGCTCATCCTGGCGCAGCGGTGAACCCAGCAGTTCACGCAGACGTGCGTTTTCCTGCTTATATTGCCCCAGCATTAGCAGGTTACTGTTTTTCAGGAAGAGCTCACGACGTAAGGCTTTGTTTTCCTGCTCCAGCTGCTGACGGGACGCCAGCGACTCTGACACGCCATCCAGCAGCTGACGTGGCCCATTGGCCAGGAAGTAAAACGGGCTGACCGACGTATCCAGATAGTTGCGTATTTGGGTGAAAGAGCCCACACGACTGTCGGCGATGATGATGGCAATGGCCACAATAACCGCCAGAAAAAGACGCAACTGCAGGGAAGGCCCCCTGCTAAAAATCGGCTTCATATAATCTGCGTGATCCTCGACAACAGGAGAGGAAGCAGCGGCAGAATGCCGTGCTTCCCTGGGCTGAACGCAATGTACCGGTACAGACTTCGCCGGTTCACATGCCGCTCCCTTGCATGATCATCGCGTTCTCAGCCGGTTGAGGCAATTATTCTTCGCTGAACAAATCGCCGCCATGCATGTCGATCATTTCCAGCGCCTTGCCGCCACCGCGTGCCACGCAGGTCAGCGGATCTTCAGCTACCACGACCGGAATGCCCGTCTCTTCCATCAGCAGACGATCCAGGTTGCGCAGTAACGCGCCACCACCGGTCAGCACCATGCCGCGCTCTGAGATGTCAGAGGCCAGCTCAGGCGGACACTGCTCAAGGGCAACCATCACCGCACTCACGATGCCGGTTAACGGCTCCTGCAGCGCTTCCAGAATTTCGTTGGAGTTCAGCGTGAAACCACGCGGCACACCCTCGGCCAGGTTACGGCCGCGCACTTCGATTTCACGGACTTCGTCGCCCGGATAGGCAGAACCGATCTCATGCTTAATGCGTTCTGCGGTCGCTTCACCAATCAGTGAACCGTAGTTACGACGCACATAATTAATAATAGCTTCATCGAAACGATCGCCGCCAATACGGACCGAGGAGGAGTAAACCACGCCGTTCAGGGAGATCACGGCGACTTCAGTGGTACCGCCACCAATATCGACGACCATTGAACCGGTCGCTTCTGACACGGGCAGACCTGCACCGATCGCGGCAGCCATCGGCTCTTCAATCAGGAAGACTTCGCGAGCGCCTGCGCCCTGGGCGGACTCACGGATGGCGCGGCGTTCAACCTGGGTTGCTCCGACGGGGACACAGACCAGCACACGTGGGCTGGGACGCATAAAGCTGTTGCTGTGAACCTGTTTGATGAAGTGCTGCAGCATCTTTTCGGTCACGAAGAAGTCAGCGATAACACCATCTTTCATCGGACGGATAGCGGCAATATTGCCGGGCGTACGGCCAAGCATCTGTTTGGCGTCATGACCCACGGCCGCGACACTTTTCGGTGAACCGGCACGGTCCTGTCGGATAGCGACAACGGAAGGCTCGTTCAGCACGATGCCCTGTCCTTTTACATAAATCAGGGTATTCGCAGTACCCAGGTCAATGGACAGGTCGTTGGAAAACATGCCACGAAATTTTTTAAACATACTAAGGGATAATCCTGCAAGCTGGGGGCGGAAAATAAAATCCGCTTACTTTACCAACCACACGAAGCGGCCACAAGGCGCAAAAACGTTCTGCTTCGGTGAAAAAAGAGGCCTGATTGCGTTTAAGTCATCCGAACCGGCGATCTGTCATGGCAGAATGGCGACCAGAGGCCATCAGTACTGCCTTTCGCGATATCGGCCCCTTTCCTGCCCGACATAAAATCTAACATTTCCGGCAGAAAAGTCCGGGATTCAGACGCGGCTAAACATTAAAAAAAACCGCACATTGCCGTCTGCACGACGGCAATTGATTAAATACGGTAACGTTGTGAATACTTTTTCACGTTACTGTTAACCGGAAGCGAAGGGGCAAAAAGATCGCCCTGACCGCCAGCCACACCCAGCGCCGCCAGCGTCTGCCACTCGGCTTTCGTCCGGACGCCGGCAGCAAACACCCGCACACCCGTACTCTTACAGACTTCCAGCAGACTCTGCACGAACAGCTGATTTTCGGTCCGCCGCTCGATGTTGCGCACCAGACCGGCATCCAGCTTGATCACTTCCAGCGGCAGCTGCCGTATATAGGCGCTACTGACCACGGTTAAACCGGCCTGATTCACCGCAATCCGGCAGCCAAAAGCCTTCAGCGCACGGAATACCGGCGCTAACCGGTTGATGTGTTGACAAACATCTGCCTCGGCAAGTTCAAATAAAAATCGTTTTCTTTGCGATTTCGGGCACTGCAGCAGCATGTTCTGCAGCCAGAGCACGAAGGGGCGCTGCAGAAGTGAGTTAATCGTCACCGGGATCACCAGCGTCTCTTCGGGCCAGAGTTCAGAGAGCGCCGCGATGCGAGTCATCAGCTGGCGATCCCAGCTCTCCGCCATGCCGAGCTGCTGTACCAGTGGCATATACTCCGCGGCCAGTACCTCTTTATCGCCGTCGAAGATGCGGGTCAGCATGACCCGATGCTGCACCTTGCCTTCGAGGTTGACGGCGGGCTTATGGTAGAGCCGTGGCCCGCCCCGACTCAGCGTATTCTCCAGCAGCGTCCGCCAGCGTACGCTTCCCCGCCCGGCATCCTGCGGATTACCGGCGCCGTTGGTCCAGTTGTTGCCGCCCAGCAGCGTCGCGCGACGCGTCGCCATCTCAACATTTTCCATCACCTGTGGCACCGTCTGACCGCTGCACCAGGCGCTGATACCGATATGAATCAGGTCATCCCGGTTCACCAGCCGCATCGGCGGCAGAGAGTCCACCGCATTGATCAGCTGATCGGCGATCGCGTTGGCCTCTTTAAGACTGCGATGCGGCAGCAGTACGGCGAAATCGCTGCGGAAGTAGCGCGCCAGGAGTGCGCCGGGATAGCGCAGCACAAAAGTGGAAAGCATATTGACGAAGTTAAAGAGGTACTCCTCTGGCAGCCCCGGCTCCAGAGCGTCTCTCAGCGTGTCCAGATCAGGCAGACGGATCATCATCACCACGCCGTGGGTGCCGACATTTTCCTGATCCTCCAGCAGCGTCGCCAGCTGGTTATCGAAGAAGAGCCGGTTATTCAGGCCGGTGCGGCCATCCTGGGCGGCAAAGGTGCGGATCAGCGTGTCGATACGCAGACGCTGTTCGCCCGCCTCCTGCAGATCGGCCAGCAGCACATCCAGTGCGCGGCTGGCGCGGGGTGGCCACTCATCCATGGCGCGCTCCGGCATCACGCCCCGCTCTCCGCTGATAATCGCCTCGGCCCGCGCTTCAAGATGCTCCATGCCGCGCCACTGACGCGTGAGCCAGCGATGCATCATCAGCAGCGTCAGGCTCATTACCAGTATGATGGCAAACAGCAGACTCAGCGTGGAGGTGCCGGTGATCGAGCCCAGCCAGGTTCTGGCGGGATCGAGGGTGACGACCCGCAGTGCCAGTCCGGTCTGATGCATCAACGGCACATCAACCTGGATAAACCGGTTAGGCTCATCTTCCAGCATCGGGTTTTCATGTCGTGAGAGGGTGAGAAACGTCTGCCTGCCGTTGTGAAGCAGGATCTGCTCGGCATTCATGACCGGCATCATGCGCACCAGCCAGCGTTGTATCTCTGACGGCGTCTGGGTGAACATCGCCTGATCCACTTCCGTGGCCAGCGCCTGCGCCCGATGTTCAACCCGTTCATGACTGAACCAGATCACGCTGAATACGCAGCCCGCCAGCATCAGTGACATGGCCAGCAGGCTTAAAAACGTAATAATCGCCGATAATTTTGTGGTTAGTCGCATCCCTGTGCCTGTCTTACTGGGGTGATAACCGGATCACCCAACCTTGTACCGTCAGCCTGACGAAAACGCGAGCAAAAATAGCATAATTTGCCGCTGTCGACAGCGCCGGGTCGCATGAAGCCGAAGTATATCGTCGTGATAGCGAAGCTGACGTTGATCCCGACACTTTTCAGTGCAATCTCATCGCTAAGCGCAGCCAGGAAATTTCACATTTTCACGGCGAAACTGGCTGATATCAGCGATAGTCATCATGCTGGTTGATGACATCCTGTCTGGAGAAGGCCCATGAAACGCACACCCTATCTGACCGAAGGCGACGTAACGCCGGAAAGCATTTTTAATATGAAGCGCCGTCAGGTGCTGAAAACGCTGGGACTCAGCGCGGCGGCGATGGGGATGCCGGGCATGGCAAATGCCGACATTCTCAGCTGGTTTAAAGGCAACGATCGCCCGGCCGCCCCCGCAGGCCGGCCGCTGGAGTTCACCAGACCCGCGCAATATCAGGCCGACCTCACCTTAACGCCCGCAGATAAAGTTTCCGGCTATAACAACTTCTATGAGTTCGGGCTGGACAAGGCCGACCCCGCCGCCAATGCCGGAACCCTGAAAACGGAGCCATGGAAACTGACCATTGACGGGGAAGTCGCGAAGCCGGTGACGCTGGATATGGATGACATCTTTAAAAAGTTCGCCATGGAGCAGCGGATCTATCGCATGCGCTGCGTCGAAGCCTGGTCGATGGTGGTGCCCTGGATAGGCTTTGAACTGAATAAGCTGCTCTCTCTGGCGGAACCCACCAGCAAGGCGCGCTTTGTTGCTTTCCAGACCCTCTACGATCCTGAGCAGATGCCGGGCCAGAAAGATCGTTTTATCGGTGGCGGCCTCAACTATCCCTATGTCGAGGGTCTGCGTCTGGATGAGGCGATGCATCCGCTGACGATACTGACGACCGGGGTCTATGGTAAAGCGCTGCCTCCGCAGAATGGTGCGCCGATTCGGCTGACCGTGCCGTGGAAGTATGGTTTCAAGGGCATCAAGTCGATCGTCAAAATTACGCTGACCGCGACACAGCCGCCGACCACCTGGAACCAGATCGCCGCCGATGAGTATGGTTTTTATGCCAATGTGAACCCGCATGTTAACCATCCGCGCTGGTCGCAGGCGACCGAGCGTTTCATTGGTCCGGGCGGCACGCTGAAGGTTGAACGTCAACCCACCCTGCTGTTCAACGGCTATGCCGATCAGGTGGCTTCGCTCTACCGTGGCATGGATTTACGGGAGAATTACTAAGTGGTGCGCCTGACACTGAAACAGATCGTGTGGCTCAAGGTGATCCTGCATCTGGCGGCCTTTCTGCCGCTGGTCTATCTGATCCTTGCCGCGATGCAGGGTGGACTGAGCGCGGATCCGGCCAAAGATATTCAGCACTTTACCGGCCGGATGGCGCTGAAGCTGCTGCTGGGTACGCTGCTGGTTTCACCGCTGGCCCGTTACGGTAAACAGCCGCTGTTAATCCGCACCCGTCGTCTGCTGGGCGTCTGGACATTTGTCTGGGCCTCTCTCCACCTGCTGAGTTACTACCTGCTGGAACTGGGCATCGATAACCTGCGTCTGCTGGGCAGCGAGCTGATCTCCCGGCCTTATCTGACGCTGGGCATTATCAGCTGGCTGATCTTGCTGGCCCTGGCGTTGACCTCGTTTCAGCGCGCGCAGCGCAAACTCGGCAAACGCTGGCAGACCCTGCATAATCTGGTCTATCTGGTCGCTATCCTGGCGCCGATCCACTATATCTGGTCGGTAAAAATCCTCTCCCCCCAGCCACTTATCTATGCGCTGCTGGCGGCGATACTGTTAGTTTGGCGTTACAAAAAATTCCTCAAAGGGTGGCCCCGTTAGCGCTTGGCCCGTTGTTTTCCGCTGCTGTTTTCTGATAAAAGATGTGGCCTCCAGGCCACATCCGATCATCTTCGCAGATAAGACCAGTATTTTGCTGCGAAATGACACGAAACGGATATAATGCCCGGCTTTATTGCTCGTCGGGTCTTCTTTTTCATCCTGAAAGGTGACAAATGAAGATTCGCAAGGTATTTTACGCGATGCCTCAATGATTGCGGGAGATGGCAGCACGATGGCGCATAAATTACATATTCTGCTTTTGAACGGACCCAACCTTAACCTGCTGGGAACCCGCGAACCTGAGAAGTATGGTCACACCACGCTGCGTCAGATTGTTGACGATCTGACACGCCAGGCAGACCAGCTGAATGTGGAGTTGAGCCACCTGCAAAGCAATGCTGAATTTCAGCTGATTGATCGCATTCATGAGGCCAAAGGCAATGTGGATTACATCATCATTAATCCTGCCGCGTTTACCCATACCAGTGTCGCACTGCGTGATGCCTTGTTAGCGGTAGAAATACCCTTTATCGAGGTTCATCTCTCCAATGTGCATGCCCGCGAGCCCTTCCGTCATCACTCCTATCTTTCTGATGTTTCTGCTGGCGTGATCTGTGGGCTTGGCGCTGACGGCTACACATGGGCTTTACAAACGGCAGTCAAACGCCTGTCTCAAACTAATTAATCAAACTGAGTACGGAACCCCACTCATGGATATTCGTAAAATTAAAAAACTGATCGAACTGGTTGAAGAGTCTGGCATTTCTGAGCTGGAAATCTCTGAAGGTGAAGAATCCGTTCGCATCAGCCGTGCACCTGCAAATAGCGGTTACCCGATGATGCAGCAGGCTTACGCTGCCCCTGTTCAGCAGCCTGCGCTGGCGACGGCGGTTGCGCCTGTTGCGGCGGTTGCCGACGCGGCACCGGCTGAAATCAGCGGTCACATCGTGCGTTCACCGATGGTCGGTACCTTCTACCGCACGCCGAGCCCGGATGCGAAAGCCTTTGTGGAAGTCGGTCAGAAAGTGAATGCGGGCGATACCCTGTGCATCGTCGAAGCCATGAAAATGATGAACCAGATCGAAGCAGACAAATCAGGCGTGGTGAAAGCGATCCTGGTTGAGAGCGGTCAGCCGGTCGAATTTGACGAGCCACTGGTTATCATCGAGTAACGGGGCAGATCATGCTGGATAAAATTGTTATTGCTAACCGCGGTGAGATTGCGCTGCGCATTCTGCGTGCCTGTAAAGAACTGGGCATCAAGACTGTTGCGGTACACTCAAGCGCGGATCGTGACCTGAAGCATGTGCTGCTGGCAGACGAAACCGTCTGCATCGGCCCTGCGCAGTCAGTTAAAAGTTATCTCAACATCCCGGCGCTGATCTCTGCTGCAGAGATCACGGGCGCAGTCGCGATTCACCCGGGCTACGGCTTCCTGTCTGAGAATGCCGATTTTGCCGAGCAGGTTGAGCGCTCTGGTTTTATCTTCATCGGTCCGAAAGCCGAAACGATTCGTCTGATGGGCGACAAAGTTTCTGCGATCAACGCGATGAAGAAAGCTGGCGTCCCGACCGTACCGGGCTCTGACGGTTCGCTGACGGATGACATGGAAAAGAACCGTGCCTTTGCTAAGCGCATCGGCTATCCGGTCATCATCAAAGCGTCTGGCGGCGGCGGCGGTCGTGGTATGCGCGTCGTGCGCAGCGACAAAGATCTGGAACAGTCCATCAACATGACGAAAGCGGAAGCCAAAGCGGCTTTCAACAACGACATGGTGTACATGGAGAAGTATCTGGAGAATCCGCGTCATATCGAGATTCAGGTTCTGGCCGATGGTCAGGGCAACGCGATCTATCTGGGCGAGCGCGACTGCTCCATGCAGCGTCGTCACCAGAAAGTGGTCGAAGAAGCACCAGGTCCGGGCATCACGCCGGAGCTGCGCAGCTTCATCGGCAATCGCTGTGCAAAAGCCTGTATTGAGATCGGCTATCGTGGCGCAGGCACCTTCGAGTTCCTGTATGAAAACGGTGAGTTCTACTTCATTGAAATGAACACCCGTATTCAGGTGGAACATCCGGTGACAGAGATGATCACCGGTGTGGATCTGATCAAAGAGCAGCTGCGTATTGCTGCCGGTCAGCCCCTGTCGATCAAACAGGATGAAGTGGTGATTCGCGGACATGCGGTTGAGTGCCGTATCAACGCCGAAGATCCGGTGACCTTCCTGCCAAGCCCGGGTAAAATCACCCGCTTCCACGCGCCAGGCGGTTTTGGCGTGCGCTGGGAGTCGCACATTTACTCAGGCTACACCGTGCCGCCTTATTACGATTCCATGATCGGCAAGCTGATCACCTACGGCGAAACGCGTGACGTGGCCATCGCCCGCATGAAGAATGCGCTGGCGGAACTGATCATCGACGGTATCAAGACCAACGTTGATCTGCAGATGAAAATCATGTCCGATGAGAATTTCCAGCACGGTGGAACCAATATCCACTATCTGGAGAAAAAACTCGGCTTGCACGAGAAGTAATCGCAACGCTGAGTCAGTCAGAGGCCGGTTAATCCGGCCTTTTTCTTTTGCCGCTGGCGTTAAGGTTGAATCATGGATGCTCGTTTTATCCAGGCACATAAAGAGGCACGCTGGTCTCTCTATCTCACCCTGCTCTGGCTGGCTGCCTGGGGGCTTTCCGCCTGGCTGGGTGGCAGCGAAAGCGGTGTGACCGGACTGCCGCGCTGGTTCGAACTCTCCTGCCTGTTTGCTCCCCTGTTGTTCATTTTTCTGTGCTGGCTGATGGTGCGGATGATTTTCCGCGATATGCCGCTGGAGGATAAAAATGAACGGTGAAATTATCCTGCCGTTACTGATCTATCTGGTGCTGATTGCTGCACTGTCGATTTTTGCCGTGCGCAAAAGGCGTCAGGGCAGTTTTCTGACGGAATATTTCCTTGGCAGCCGCTCGATGGGCGGATTTGTGCTGGCGATGACCCTCACCACCACCTATATCAGCGCCAGCTCGTTTATCGGCGGTCCCGGTGCGGCCTATAAATATGGGCTGGGATGGGTTCTGCTGGCGATGGTACAGGTGCCCGCCGTCTGGCTTTCGCTGGGCGTGCTGGGGAAAAAGTTTGCCATCCTGGCGCGGAAATATAATGCAGTCACGCTGAATGATATGCTCTATGCCCGCTATCAGAGCCCGCTGCTGATCTGGCTGGCGAGCCTGAGCCTGCTAATCGCCTTTATCGGCGCCATGACGGTGCAGTTTATTGGCGGTGCCCGTCTGCTCGAAACCGCCGCGGGCATCCCCTATGACAAAGGATTGCTGATCTTTGGCGGCACCATCGCGCTCTATACGGCGTTTGGCGGCTTCCGCGCCAGCGTTCTCAATGACGCGATGCAGGGGATCGTGATGCTGATTGGCACCTTCCTGCTGCTGTTCGCGGTGATCCATCAGGCTGGCGGCCTCAGCATGGCCGTTGAGAAACTGCATGCGATCGATCCTGCGCTGCTGTCGCCGCAGGGGCCTGGCGAGATTATTACGCCAACGTTCCTGAGTTCGTTTATCGTTCTGGTCTGCTTTGGAGTAATTGGCCTGCCCCATACGGCGGTGCGCTGCATCTCATACAAAGACAGCAAGGCCGTGCATCGGGCTATTATTCTGGGCACCATCGTGGTGGTGATCCTGATGCTGGGTATGCATCTGGCCGGTGCGCTGGGCCGGGCCGTCCTGCCGAACCTGACCGTGCCGGATAGCGTAATACCGACCCTGATGATTACCGTTCTGCCGCCGCTGGCGGCCGGTCTGTTTCTGGCTGCACCGATGGCCGCCATTATGTCGACCATCAATGCCCAGCTGTTGCAGGCGTCGGCTACGCTGATAAAAGATCTCTATCTGCGTGTCGCCCCGCAACATCTGGAGAATGAGACGCGGCTGAGACGGCTGTCTGGCACCATTACCTTTGCACTGGGTATCCTGCTGCTGATTGCGGCATGGAACCCGCCCGATATGATTATCTGGCTGAATCTGCTGGCCTTTGGCGGCCTTGAGGCGGTGTTCCTCTGGCCACTGGTTCTGGGCCTCTACTGGGAGCGCGCCAATGCCGCTGGTGCCATTACCGGCATGGTGGTGGGCGGAGGCTGCTACGCCTTTCTGGCGAGCCTCAACCTGCAGATTCTGGGTTTTCACCCCATCGTGCCTTCACTGATTCTGAGCCTGCTGGCCTTTTTAGTGGGCAACCTGTTTGGACGCGCGCCGCATAGGGTCGACGCGTCGCAACATTGACGGAAAGAGAGACGTTATGCCGTGGATTCAAATCAAAATAAACAGCTCAGGTGAACATGCGGAAACGCTGAGCGACGCACTGATGGAGATCGGTGCCGTCTCCGTGACTTTTCAGGATACCAACGACACGCCGGTTTATGAACCGCTGCCGGGTGAGACACGCCTGTGGGGCGATACCGATGTTATCGGCCTGTTTGATGCAGAGACGGACATGGCTTTTGTCACCGCCGAACTGGCTCAGCATCCGCTGCTGGGTGCAGGTTTTCGCCACCGGATCGAGCAGATCGAAGACAAAGACTGGGAGCGCGAATGGATGGAAAACTTCCACCCGATGCGTTTTGGCGAGCGTCTCTGGATCTGTCCAAGCTGGCGCGACGTGCCGGATCCCGATGCCGTCAACGTGATGCTGGATCCCGGGCTCGCATTCGGCACCGGCACGCATCCCACGACGTCGCTCTGCCTCACCTGGCTTGACGGGCTGGATCTGGCCGGCAAGACCGTGATCGATTTCGGCTGTGGTTCGGGGATCCTGGCGATCGCCGCCCTGAAGCTGGGTGCCGCTCAGGCGATCGGCATTGATATCGATCCGCAGGCGATTCAGGCCAGCCGGGATAATGCCGAGCGTAATGGCGTTGCCGACCGTCTGTCGCTCTATCTGCCCCACCAGCAGCCCGACAATCTGCAGGCGGATGTGGTCGTCGCCAATATCCTGGCAGGCCCGCTGCGTGAGCTGGCCCCGCTGATTAGCGTGTTGCCGAAGTCTGGCGGCCATCTGGGCCTGTCCGGTGTGTTAGAGAGCCAGGCGGAGGGTGTCTGTGAAGCCTACGCGGGCGAATTCGCTCTCGACCCGGTGGCGGTCAAAGAGGAGTGGTGCCGGATTACCGGAATTAAATCCTGATTTTTGCCCCCCTCTGCCTCACGGATAGCGCAGTTTCAGGCGCAAAGCGTCGTAACAGCATATTCAACCAGCCCGCAGCGTAAGTTGCGGGCTTTTCTGACCTGGACTGGATGCTTGTATCGTTAATCACGGCATGTGACGTTTATTATCTGGTGAATTGGCGTACTTTTCTGGAAAAACTTTTGTTCACAATTTCAGCATAAATTATTAAGTGTCTGATATTTAAGTTTAATTATTAATAGTTCCTGTCATCACCCCGTTTTCATTGATCTTTCTTGCTGATTGTTCAAAGTTTGGCCTTTCATCTTCCTGCAAAAATGCGTAATATACGCCGCCTTGCAGACACAGTATGGCCATTCTGACTTCATGCGTATTGGAAACCTCCAGCTGAGAAATCGACTGATTGCAGCGCCTATGGCCGGTATTACCGACAGGCCGTTCAGGACGTTGTGTCATGAAATGGGTGCAGGCATGGCAGTTTCTGAGATGTTGTCATCAAACCCCGAAGTCTGGGCAAGCGACAAATCTCGCTTACGTATGGTGCACAGTGATGAGCCAGGCATTCGCGCCGTGCAGATTGCCGGTTGCGATCCCAGCGAAATGGCGCAAGCTGCACGCATTAATGTTGAAGCTGGTGCACAGGTTATCGACATTAATATGGGGTGCCCTGCCAAGAAGGTTAACCGCAAAATGGCGGGTTCAGCCTTGCTGCAATATCCCGCCGTGGTGGAGTCGATTCTCTCCGCAGTGGTTAATGCAGTGAACGTGCCGGTCACGCTGAAAATTCGTACTGGCTGGGATCCTGAAAACAGGAACTGTGTCGCGATTGCCCAATTGGCTGAACGCTGCGGTATCCAGGCTCTGACGATACATGGCCGCACTCGTGCCTGCCTGTTCAACGGAGAAGCTGAATATGACAGCATTCGGACAGTTAAGCAGAGTGTTTCCATTCCGATTATCGCGAATGGAGACATAACTGACCCGCATAAAGCCAGAGCGGTGCTCGACTATACAGGGGCCGATGCTCTGATGATAGGACGCGCTGCTCAGGGAAGACCGTGGATCTTCCGGGAAATCCAGCATTATCTGGACACTGGGGAGCTGCTTGCCCCGCTGCCGCTGGCAGAGGTCAAGCAGCTTGCTTGTTTCGCATATACGTGAGCTGCACGACTTTTACGGTTCAGGCAAGGGATACCGTATAGCGCGCAAGCACGTCTCCTGGTACCTGCAGGAGCATGCCCCTAATGACCAGTTTCGGCGCACATTCAACGCCATTGAGGATGCCAGCGAACAGCTGGAGGCGTTGGAGGCATACTTCGAAAATCTTGCGTAACGAAATAAAGAGCTGAAAGAACTATGTTCGAACAACGCGTAAATTCTGACGTACTGACCGTTTCTACCGTTAACTCACAGGATCAGGTAACTCAAAAACCTTTGCGTGATTCGGTTAAACAGGCACTGAAGAACTATTTTGCTCAACTGAATGGTCAGGATGTGAGCGACCTGTATGAGCTGGTTTTGGCTGAAGTCGAGCAGCCTCTGTTGGACATGGTGATGCAGTATACCCGTGGCAACCAGACCCGTGCTGCCCTGATGATGGGTATCAACCGCGGTACGCTGCGTAAGAAACTGAAAAAATACGGCATGAACTGATTTTTAGTTCAGTCTGTTAATCACGCCAGCCTTCGGGCTGGCGTTTTTATTTGTGCGTTATCCCACAAAGTCGCGGCACAGGACGTGAAACAGTTGCCCGCAATATGGTAACTATAGTTGCAGTTGCTGGCGTGATATTTTGCCCCCTCGCTTTCCCTGTTCTCTCTGCTGTTTTACTTCTGGTCTGGCTCTCCCTCCCTGTCACCTCTGATTGTGTGATTTTCTGCGCATTAAAAAGCAACAGATGCTTTCCATACATTTCGCCCTGAGTGAACGCTCACACTGCTCTCATTTAGTGAAACTATTTGCACTAAATGTGATCGGGTCGACTCGCATTGCTTCCTTTTGGTGCGCGATATTAGCGGAACTTTCAGGGTGCTTCCGATTATTAGCCGTTCTTTCAATCCTATTCAGGCCTCTGCAAACCTGGCATCAGCTTTGCAGAGTCGTGGATGGCTGACTGCCACAGACAGGAAAAAAACGCACACTAAAGTGCGCAAACATAACAACATAATCCCGCCACACAGGATGCTTTATGAAAAAGATGATGCTCTCTACGCTGATCGCCGCTGCTGCGCTGGCTGGCCTTGCTCAGCAGGCACACGCAGGCACCACACTGGATGCGATCAAGAAAAAAGGATTTGTTCAATGTGGGATCAGTGACGGCTTGCCGGGCTTTTCCTATGCCGACGCCAGTGGCAAGTTCACGGGTATCGATGTGGATGTCTGTCGTGCTGCGGCTGCCGCAGTATTTGGCGATGCCACCAAAGTCAAATATACCCCGCTGACCGCCAAAGAGCGTTTCACCGCCCTGCAGTCCGGCGAAGTCGATGTACTGTCACGTAACACCACCTGGACCTCATCGCGTGATGGCGGTATGGGCTTCCTGTTTGCGGGCGTGAACTATTACGACGGCATCGGCTTCCTGACTCACCAGAAAGCCGGTCTGAAAAGTGCGAAAGAGCTGGATGGCGCCACCGTCTGTATCCAGGCGGGCACCGACACCGAGCTGAACGTGGCGGACTTCTTCAAAGCCAACAAGATGCAATATACCCCGGTGACCTTTGATCGTTCTGATGAGTCGGCTAAGGCGCTGGATAGCGGTCGCTGCGACACGCTGGCCTCTGACCAGTCTCAGCTTTATGCATTGCGTATCAAGCTGGGCAAGCCTGACGACTTCATCGTACTGCCCGAAGTGATCTCTAAAGAGCCGCTGGGGCCGCTGGTACGCCGCGGCGATGATGACTGGTTCACCATCGTGAAATGGTCTCTTTACGCCATGCTGAACGCGGAAGAGATGGGTATCTCTTCGAAGAACGTCGACCAGATGGCCGCGAAGCCAACGACGCCGGATATGGCGCATCTGCTCGGATCAGAAGGTGATTTTGGTAAAGATCTGAAGCTGGATAACAAGTGGGCCTACAACATCATCAAGCAGGTGGGCAACTATCAGGAAAGCTTTGACCGTAACGTCGGTAAAGATAGCGCACTGAAGATTGCTCGCGGTCAGAATGCGTTGTGGAACCAGGGCGGCATTCAGTACGCACCGCCGGTACGTTAACAGACCTCGCCAATCGGGCACCGTATTCTGCGGTGCCCTACCCCAGCTTTCGTTACTGAGGTTTCAACATGTCACAACGCCCAACCGTGAAAAGGGATTTTTCATTTGGTAATCCCACGGTTCGCGCCTGGATTTATCAGCTCATCGCCGTCGTCGCGGTGCTTGGTGTGGTGGGTTATCTGGTGCACAACACCATTATCAACCTCGCCAGTCGCGGCATTACATCGGGATTCGGATTTCTTGAGCGCACGGCCGGTTTCGGCATCGTGCAGCACCTGATTGAGTACACGGAGGGAGATACCTACGCGCGCGTGTTTATGGTCGGATTAACCAACACGCTGCTGGTCTCTGCACTCTGTATTGTTTTCGCCTCGATTATCGGATTCGCGGTCGGTCTGGCCCGCCTGTCTGACAACTGGCTGCTGCGGAAGCTTTCAAATATCTATATCGAAACCTTCCGTAATATCCCGCCTCTGCTGCAGATCTTCTTCTGGTACTTTGCGGTACTGCGCAACCTGCCCGGCCCGCGCCAGGCGCTGAACGCCTTCGATCTGGCTTATGTCAGCAATCGCGGGCTCTACGTGCCGTGGCCGACCTACGCCCCCGGCAGCTGGCCGTTTGTTATCGCGCTGCTTCTGGCACTGGCTGTGAGCTATGGCCTGTTCCGCTTTAACCGAACGCACCAGCTGAAAACCGGTCAGTTACGTCGCACATGGCCCGCTGCGGTGGGGATGCTGATCCTTTTCCCGCTGCTGGCCTACATGGGGTTTGGTCCGGCAACGCACTGGGATGTGCCGCAACTGCGCGGGTTTAACTTCCGGGGTGGCTCGGTGATGATTCCGGAGCTGGCGGCGCTGACGCTGGCACTCTCGATCTATACCTCGTCGTTTATCGCGGAAGTTATCCGCTCCGGCATTCAGTCGGTACCGCATGGTCAGCATGAAGCCGCACGTTCGCTGGGCCTGCCGAATCCGGTGACGCTGCGCCAGGTGATTATCCCGCAGGCCATGCGGGTGATTATTCCGCCGCTGACCAGCCAGTATCTGAACATCGTGAAGAACTCCTCACTGGCCGCCGCCATCGGTTATCCCGATATGGTGTCGCTGTTTGCCGGCTCGGTCCTGAATCAGACCGGTCAGGCTATCGAAACAATCGCGATCACGATGGGCGTTTACCTGATTATCAGCCTGCTGATATCGCTGCTTATGAACGTCTACAACCGCAAGATTGCGCTGGTTGAGCGTTAAGAGAACGGGATCCCTATGTCTGTGACTACACATGAAACGCCCCCCGTCCCGACGACGCTGTTCAGTCGCGCCTGGCTCTGGGCTCGTAAAAATCTGTTTTCAAGCTGGTTTAATACCTTACTGACGCTGCTATGCCTCTGGATAATCTGGCATGTCATTCCGCCCGCGCTGAACTGGCTGGTTTTTCAGGCCAACTGGATCGGCTCCACGCGCGCCGATTGCACCAAAGAGGGCGCCTGCTGGGTCTTTATCCATGCGCGATTTGGTCAGTTCATGTATGGGCTCTACCCGCATGAGCTGCGCTGGCGCATTAACCTGGCACTGGTGATTGGCCTGCTGTCGATTGTGCCGATGTTCGTGAAAAGCCTGCCTTATCGCGGACGTTATATCGCCGCCTGGGCGGTCATCTATCCGCTGACGGTCTGGTTCCTGCTCTATGGCGGTTATCTGGGGCTGGAGCGGGTTGAAACCCGTCAATGGGGTGGGTTAACGCTGACGCTGATTATCGCCTCGGTCGGGATTGCCGGTGCACTGCCGCTGGGCATCCTGCTGGCGCTGGGTCGTCGTTCGCGGATGCCAGTGGTGCGCACGCTGTCGATTATCTTCATCGAGTTCTGGCGTGGCGTTCCGCTGATCACCGTGCTGTTTATGTCATCCGTAATGCTGCCGCTGTTTATGTCGGAAGGCACAACGATCGACAAGCTGGTGCGTGCGCTGGTCGGGGTGATCCTTTTCCAGTCCGCCTATGTGGCTGAGGTAGTTCGCGGCGGCCTGCAGGCGCTGCCTAAAGGGCAGTATGAAGCCGCCGAATCGCTGGCGCTCGGCTACTGGAAGACACAGATGCTGGTGATCCTGCCACAGGCTCTGAAGCTCACGATCCCCGGCCTGGTGAACACCATCATCGCCCTGTTTAAAGATACCAGTCTGGTCATCATCATTGGCCTCTTCGATCTCTTCAGCAGCGTCCAGCAGGCGACGGTCGATCCGGCCTGGCTGGGCATGTCGACCGAGGGCTATGTATTTGCTGCGCTGGTCTATTGGATCTTCTGTTTTAGCATGTCGCGCTATAGCCAGTATCTGGAAAAGCGCTTTCACACCGGGCGTACACCGCACTGAGGTTTTACATGACTGACTCTATGACACACTCTTCCGACCCGCTGATGATCTCGCTTGAGAACGTAAATAAATGGTACGGGCAGTTCCACGTACTGAAAGACATCAATCTGCAGGTAAAACCCCGCGAACGCATCGTGCTGTGCGGCCCATCCGGCTCCGGAAAATCGACCACAATTCGCTGCATCAACCATCTGGAGGAGCATCAGCAGGGGCGCATTGTGGTGGATGGAATTCACCTCAACGATGACGTGCGTAATATTGAGCGCGTGCGCACCGAAGTCGGTATGGTCTTCCAGCACTTCAACCTTTTCCCCCACCTGACCGTGTTGCAGAACTGCACGCTGGCGCCGTCGTGGGTGAGGAAGATCCCTAAGAAGGAAGCGGACGAACTGGCCATGCACTATCTGCAGCGCGTGCGTATCGCTGAACATGCGCATAAGTTTCCCGGACAGCTCTCGGGCGGTCAGCAGCAGCGTGTGGCGATTGCCCGCTCGCTCTGTATGAAGCCGAAAATTATGCTGTTCGATGAGCCAACGTCGGCGCTGGATCCTGAAATGGTGAAAGAGGTGCTGGATACGATGATTGGCCTGGCTGAAGATGGGATGACGATGCTCTGTGTAACGCACGAGATGGGTTTTGCCCGAACGGTCGCAGACCGGGTGATCTTTATGGATCGCGGTGAGATCGTCGAAGTCGCGCCACCGCAGGAGTTCTTTGCCAATCCAAAATCGGAGCGCACCCGGGCGTTTCTGTCGCAGGTTATCCACTGATAAGACGCTCAGACAACCTGTTAACCCGGCCTGGTGCCGGGTTTTTTATGGCCTGAATAACTCAGGCAGCTTCGCTTTTTGACTGTTGGCAGATGCACTGACGGCAGAGTGAGGGGATAACAGACGCCAGAAAGTGAAAGCGTTATTGCCACACAACGAAAAAAGCCCTTCGCATGTGCGAAGGGCTCTCTCTTATTTGATGCCTGGCAGTTCCCTACTCTCGCATGGGGAGACCCCACACTACCATCGGCGCTACGGCGTTTCACTTCTGAGTTCGGCATGGGGTCAGGTGGGACCACCGCGCTACAGCCGCCAGGCAAATTCTTTTATTTACCGAACTCGTGTCTTAACTGGTGCTGATACCCAGAGTCGAACTGGGGACCTCACCCTTACCAAGGGTGCGCTCTACCAACTGAGCCATATCAGCACACTAAATTTGATGCCTGGCAGTTCCCTACTCTCGCATGGGGAGGCCCCACACTACCATCGGCGCTACGGCGTTTCACTTCTGAGTTCGGCATGGGGTCAGGTGGGACCACCGCGCTAAAGCCGCCAGGCAAATTCTTTGTGCACGAAACGAATCTTTCACGTCATGACCGCGTTGCATCGCTCAGCCACACCGGTCACATACGTCAGTATGCTCCCGCTGATGTCTTTGCTCTGCGCCTTGTCACGCCGCAAAATCTTTCGTTTCCGCAAATTCTTATCCGGAAAACAATGCTG